>JBJTPZ010000270.1:0-3824 GCA_046075365.1 Planctomycetaceae bacterium | reverse complement strand
GGTACTGAAATCGAACTGAAAGTTTGATACCGCTCGACTGGCGTTATCACCGCCGGCGTAAAACTTAACGTGAGCAACCGAGGTGGTGGCGTTGTGGGTGTAGGTAATGCTTGGTGTCACGATGATGGATGCCACTGCTGAGGAGCAGAAGAGTCCGATCAGGGCAGTTGCGAGCAAACGAACCATGAAAGCAACCTCTCTTGTCAATTACGAGCGGTGTAAACGACGCTTAGCACACACCGCGAACGCTGTCTTACAAAATGTCAACCAAATAGTAAACATAAAAACACCCCCAATCCATCTTTGCGAAGGTACTCGGGCAGACACTCCGGCTTCCCATTGGGGAAAATCGTGTTTTTTTAAAAAAGCGATGGACTGCGACTTGCAGAGTCATCGTATGTCACGTAGGTTGACATCCTGTAAGCTAGGGTTCGCGGTGTGTGTTAAGCGTCCTTTACACCGCTGGTAATTGACAAGAGAGGCTGCTTTCATGGTTCGTTTGCTCGCAACTGTCCTGATCGGACTCTGCTGCTCCTCAGCAGTGGCATCCATCATCGTGACACCAAGCATTACCTACACCCACAACGCCACTACCTCCGTTGCTCACGTTAAGTTTTACGCCGGCGGTGATAACGCCAGTCGAGCGGTATCAAACTTTCAGTTCGATTTCAGTACCGCAGGCCTGACTGACCTGGCGTCAACTGCATTCGTGTCTGTTGACAGTAATTCGTTCTGGCGATCGGCTCAATTTATCGTCTCGAACAGCACTCCAACGAATGTTCTGCGAATTACGGGAGCGAAAGGTGCTACTTTGGCCTCTAACGCACCGGCGTCCGGAACTGTCGCCGTGAATGAGATTGCTGCGTTCGACCTCACCTTCAATCGCCCCGCTGCCGGCACCGCAGACTTGCTTTTCACGCGTAGTGGTCCGACGAATTTCTCTGGTGTATTTGTCGAGCTTGACGGAGCCGAACTTCCAATTCTGCCGAACGCTGGTCTGACGCCCAGTTATCCAACGAATCTCACCATCAATATTCCACAGCAGGCAGGTGGTGGTGGCGGTGGTGGTGGCGGTGCCGCAGTTCCTGAACCAGGTTCAGTGCTCGCTGTCTCAGTTATCCTCGGCGGACTCGGAATTCGAGCACTCCGTCGTCGTCGACAGACAGAAACGACCTGATTCGTTTCCGTCTCATTCAGACATCCCCAAAGAGCTGGCCCTGCCAGCTCTTTTTTTTTGCCCATTCCGCAAACATGCCGCAACCCACAACTCAGCCGCCATTCCGCTCCGCTCCAGCGCTTTCACCCGCCTGATGCTGGCCCGCACCCTGCGTTCTGCTACACTCACCACCCACATTGCCCCTGCCCCGTAATCCCCGCCAGGACGCCCGCATGTCCCGCTGCCTCACAGGTCTGATCACCTGCCTGCTTTTCCCCGGCTTCGTCTGCTCCTGCCCGGCCACCGCCCAGGACCTCCGCGACCGCGCCGTCCTGAAACTCACTTTCGATGATGACGCAGCACCACTCGCAGACCTCGCCGCCGCCGGCAAAACCAAAGACGTCGCATCGCTCCCCAAAGATGGCTCACGCATCCCCTCAGCCTTCATCAAAAACTCCCCCGGTCGCTCACTGCTGCTCGATGCCGCCAAAGGTCAGCAGCTCGTCATCGCCTCCAGTGAAGATCTCGCCCGACCCGATGCCGTCACCGTCTCAGGACTCTTCGCCAGCCTGCACCCGGACTCCGACGCCACCTTTCACGGACTGTTCGCCAAACGCGCGGGAAACGAGGGTAATCCCACCAATTATGGCATCAACTTCGGCCCCTCCACCGACAACCTGCAGCTCTACATCAATGCCGGCGGCGGCTACAAAGTCGTCAACTTCAGCGCCAAAGCCGCACTGGGGTCAAGGCGGCGAGTCCATCTGACGGCCAGCTTCGATAACTCAGACGCCCCCGGTGCCGATGCCGACGCCGATGTCGATGACATCCGCGTTCGCCTCTTCATCAACGGCCAGCTGCTCAAACCCACCGGGACCAGTGCCGGGATCATCGACGGCAATACCGCATGGCTCACCGATGTTTCCCTCACAGCCTGCGTCAGTAACACCCCGCTCACTTTCGGCTCCAGCTTCGCCGACGGAGAATTCACCCGCATGATCTGTGATGACATCTTCGTCTTCGCAGAAGCCCTCTCAGATGCTGACGCCAAATCTCTCTTCGAATTAACCGCCGGCAGCTCCGCTGCGGAAATCGCCGCTGAACAGTCCGCCCCCCGCGTCGCACTGGCTGCCCCCGCCATCACTCGCCTGTCACAGCACTCGGCCGAAATTGGCCGCACCACTCGACTCACCGCGTTCGGTACAAACCTCACCGCCGCGCGTCTCGTCTCGGACCTCGCCGGCATCAGCACCCAGGTCGTCGCCGGCGGCACCGCTGAAGCCGTCGCGTTCGACGTCACCGTGCCCCCGGAAACTGTCCCCGGACGATATCTCGTGCGCTGCGTCACCACTTCCGGCGTCAGCAACGCAGCAGTAATCGCCTTCGACCGCATTCCCACCGCTGCCGACGGTACTTTCACCGAGACTGCTCCCGCAGAAACTCTGCCCGTCTCCGTCGCCGGAATCCTGAACGGCACCGAACAAAAACGCATCTGGTTCAAAGCCAAAGCCGGCCAGAAAATTGTCGCCGAAGCCGACGCCAGACGACTCGGCTCCAGCCTCGACCCGGTCGTCGAAATCCGCAGTCAGCAGGGCGGACCGCTCGCCGTGCAGTGGCAGCAGCCCGACCTGCTCGGCGATGCCCGCGCTGCCGTTGTCATTCCAGCTGACGGACTGTACTACGCCGAACTGCACGATCTGCAGTTCCAGGCACCCGGCGGCAGCATCTGGCGATTGTTCGTCGGTGACCTGCCCCCCGGCTCAAATGCCTATCCGCCGGTACTGACTCCCGGAGAAACAGCCGTCCGCACTGTCTCCGCAGACGGCGTTTCTCAACCGGTCGCACTCCGAAAAGCCGGTGCCTCCGTCGCCGCCGCCACCAGCCCGGCAATCCTGCTGCCACTCCCCCCGGTCAAAGTCGAACCTGGCACCCATGTCGTTGAACCGGTCGATGCTGCGTGGCCCGCTGATCCCGTTGATGCCACTTTCACCACAGCTCCGTTTCCTGCTCTCCTCGCCAGCGGCCGCATCGCTGCAGCCAAAGAACAGGATGCCATCAACATCAAAGTCACACCCAAACAGACACTGCACTTTTCTGTCGCCGCCCGCTCCATCGCCTCACCACTCCGCCCGCACCTCATGCTCTACAATGGTGAAAATCTCGTCGCCCAGAACGATGGTGAATCCGGCGCCAGCGATCCGGCCTTCAACTACGAAGTGCCCGATGCCGTCACTCAGCTGCAGATCCGCATCCGCGATGTCTCCGGCAAAGGCTCACCCAGCCACGTCTACAGACTGCAGGTTGCTCGCGCTGATCGCCAGGCGTTCCTGCTCACAACCCGCGATGCCGGACTGCGACTGCCCGCAAACGGCTCTGTGCCCCTGAAAATCTCTGTCATTCGACAGTCACCCAGCTTCCGCTACACCGGCCCCATTCGACTTAGCCTCAGCGGTCCCAAAGGCCTGACCGTCGTGCCCGAAGTCATCCCCGCTCAGGATGCCAGCCACGATGTCCTGCTCATGATCACTCGCAATGCCACCGCCGCCACTGAAAATCCCGGTGAAAGCCTCCGCATTGAAGCCCGCACTGAAGGTGCAGAACCAGCCTGGACCACGACGCTCAAGGTCGAAGGACTGCCGGAAAAAGGACTCACACTTCCCGGCGAAAC
>JBJTPZ010000269.1:0-8659 GCA_046075365.1 Planctomycetaceae bacterium | reverse complement strand
CGCTAAAACGCGATTTTTACGCGGAGCTGTGCCGGGTTGAACGGTGGAGCGTCCGGACGCTGCGGCACAAGATCGGCCACATGCTGTACGAGCGAACTGCTGTCAGCAGGAAGCCCGCTGAACTGATCGCCAGGGACATCGCGGCTCTCCGCGACGAGGACCGGCTGACGCCGGACATGGTTTTCCGTGATCCTTACTTCCTCGACTTTCTCGGGCTTTCTGAACAGCACGCTGAGCAGGACGTGGAAGACGCCATCTTGCGGGAGCTGGAATCCTTCATACTGGAAATGGGGACTGACCTGACCTTCGTTGCCCGTCAAAAACGAATCATCGTCGACTCCGGTGTCTGGTGGCGATTGATCTCAAGCTGGGGAAGTTTCAGGCTGCCGACAAAGGCCAGATGGAACTGTACCTGCGGTGGCTGCAGAAACATGATGTTCGTCCGGGCGAAGAACCACCTCTGGGCCTGATTCTGTGTGCCGATAAATCAGACGAACACGTCGAGCTGTTACGGCTGAACGACAGCGGCATCCGAGTCGCCCAGTACCTGACCGAGCTGCCGCCGAAGAGACTCCTCGAAAAGAAACTTCACGATTCGATCCGCCTTGCTCGCGAGCGACTGGAGCGTGGTGGAAATCACCGGCGAGACATTGGTCATCCGGGGTAAACTCGGGAGTGTGCTGGTGGCTGAAAAAGATTTTGACTGATTGTGCTGCGGAAAACTTTTGGATTTGCCGGGTTCGGTTGGTATCCGCAGGGCGGATACCTATGATGGCGACAGTTGTGGTATGTGGAGGGGTTGTGCTCGGGCTGGAAAGCCCGAGCTACGGCTGGGGTGTGGTGTGTGGGTGGGTGTGTTCGGGCTGGGAACGGGAAGGTTGATGGAATGGCGTCGGAACAAGGTGAACCCCTGTCTGCTCAGGCTGTGGATCTGCTGCATACTTCTTACCGGCAGTTGCAGGAGCAGATTCGCAAGGTGATTGTGGGTCAGGATGATGTGATTGAGCAGCTGCTGATTGCTTTGTTTAGTCAGGGGCATGTGTTGCTGGAGGGAGTGCCGGGGCTGGCCAAGACGCTGATGGTCAGCACGGTGGCGCGTTGTCTGTCGATGACCTTTTCCCGCATCCAGTTTACTCCGGACCTGATGCCTGCGGATATTACGGGCACTGACGTGCTGCAGGAAAATCGCAGCACGGGTCAGCGTGAGTATCGTTTCATTCCGGGGCCGCTGTTTCACAACGTGGTTCTGGCGGACGAAATCAATCGGACTCCCCCGAAGACTCAGGCAGCCCTGCTGGAGGCGATGCAGGAGCGTCAGGTGACGGTTGGTCAGACGATTCATCGTTTGAACGCGCCGTTTTTCGTCCTCGCGACTCAGAATCCCATTGAGCAGGAGGGTACGTATACGCTGCCCGAGGCTCAGCAGGATCGGTTTATGTTCAAGGTATTTGTGAAGTATCCATCATTTGAAGAAGAGCGGCAGATTGCGCGGCAGACTACTTCGAATGTGCGATCTGAGGTTTCGCCGGTGTTATCGGGCGAGCAGGTGCTGGCGATTCAGAGCACAGTGCGTCAGGTGCCGGTATCGGATCACGTGATCAATTATACGTTGGCGCTGGTCCGCAGGACTCGAGTGCGTCAGCCGGGTACACCGGAGTGGGTGAACGAGTGGCTGGGCTGGGGTGCAGGTCCGCGTGCTGTGCAGAACTTATTGCTTGGCGCAAAGGCTCGCGCGCTGCTGGGCGGCCGCACGACAGTTTCTGTGGAAGACATTCAGCAGCTTGCTGCTCCTGTGCTGCGTCACCGCATTACTCCGAATTTCACCGCCATCAGTGACGGGATTACCTCGGACAGTGTGATTCAGCGTCTGATCGAAGAGACTCCTGCGCGTGAAAGCGAGCTGAGCAGTGACCCGGCCCTTGGAACAATCCTTGCGTCCTGAAGAGCTTGCTCGAATTTCGCGGCTTGAGCTGCGAGCGCGGCAGGTGGTGGAAGGTTTTGTGTCCGGACTGCATCGCAGTCCGTACTTCGGTCAGTCTCTTGAGTTTCGTCAGCACCGGGAATATGTGGCGGGCGACGATCTGCGACGAATTGACTGGAAGCTGTGGTCGCGTTCGGACCGTTACTATCTGAAGCAGTACGAAGAGGACACGAATGTCCGCGTGATGCTGGCGGTGGACGGCAGTGAATCGATGCAGTTTGGTACGGGTGCGCTGACCAAGTTTGACTATTCACGAACGTTGGCGGCGGCCGTGGCCATGTTGGCGCTGAAGCAGCACGATTCAGCCGGCGTGTGTGTGTTTGACAGTCGGATGCGGAGTCAGATTCCTTCCAGCAGCAGCAGTCAGCATTTGCAGGCGATTCTGCAGGGTCTGGAGGTGCAGGCTGCAGAAGGTCGCACGGACATGCTGGCGGTTTTGAAACGCATCAACGAGACATTGACGCGGCGCAGCATTGTGGTGTTGTTTTCGGATTTGCTGTGTCCGCGTGACGATGTGTTTCGGGGTCTGCAACTGCTGCGTCAGCGGCGTCATGAAGTGATTGTGATGCATGTGCTGGACGATCAGGAGCTGGATTTTCGGTATGCGGGAACGATGCGTTTTGAGGGTTTGGAGGGTGCAGGTCGTCTGACGTGTGATCCGGCGGCTCTGCGTGCCGGCTATCAGGCGGCTCTGGAGAAGTTTTTGGAGTCGGTGCGTCGTCGGTGTGCTGGGAGCGGGATTGATTATCAGCTGGTGCGAACATCTGAGAATCTGGATGCGGCATTGTCGCAGGTGCTGATCCGTCGCGGCGGGAGGGGATGACGGGGGCAGTTGTTAGTGGTTAGTTAGTTGCAGGCGGTTTGGCTCACGCGAAGCCGCGAAGCCGCGAAGGAAGACGCAAATGTCAGTGTGAGGTGGGCGTTTTTCGAGTACGAGTACGAGTACGAGTACCGTCCGCCAGGGCGGACTGAGTACGAGTACGAGGGGAAATTTTTTGGTGTGTGTTTTTCGTGCTCGTGCTCGATTTTAACTCGAACTGCCAGGAATTCCCTTGCCGTTGGAAGCGTGGCTTTTTCCGTAGCGCGTGCTTTCCAGCCCGAAAGCTGTGCTGCACAGCCCTGCCGGTTTTGATGGCCTGATTGGGAGATTTTCAGGGTGTGTGGCCCCCTCGCCCCTGTCTCCTCTTCCCCGCGGGGGCTTTCAGTGGTCAGTGGTCAACAGGAGCCGCGACCGTCAGGGAGCGGGAGCGAGGGGGGCTTAGCTGAACTTTTTTTGAACCAGCGCATTTTCAACTGTGGATGCTCCGTTCGACACACTGCAGGGCGCATCTTAGAATGTGCCTGCACTTCTTGTCGTTGGTTTCGAGGGTCCGTTGAGGAACAGCAGTGATGCGTATGTCAGGCAGTCCGGTGGATCGCGTTCGGGCGGTACTTTTGCTGAGCTGCAGTCTGCTGACTGCGGTCTCAGGCTTTTGCCTGCCCTGTTCGGCTCAAACGCTGTCCGAGCGGATTCAGCCGCTGGTGCAGGCTCATCGGGGCAATGCGTCCGTTGCCATTCGGCATCTGGATACCGGCGAGCAGTTTCTGTGGCGGGCTGACGTTGTGCAGCCGACGGCCAGTCTGATCAAACTGCCGGTGCTGGTCACGGCTTACCGTCAGGTGGATGCGGGGCAGCTTGATCCTGCAAAACTGGTGACTCTTGCTGACGCCGACAAGGTGCCGGGCTCAGGAATTCTCACCGGGCATTTTTCGTCGGGGCTGCAGCTGTCGGTGCGGGATGCGATGCGGCTGATGATTCGTTATTCGGACAACACTGCGACGAATCTGGTGGTTCGTGAAACTGGTCTGCCGGCAGTCGCTGCCTGCATGCAGGAGCTCGGCTATGCAGAGACTCGACTGAATTCCTTTGTCTACCGCGGTGACACCACGATTGCTCCGGAACGCAGTCGGCTGTATGGGCTGGGCAGCACCACGGCATTGGAGACGATTGGGCTGCTGGAGCAGATTCAGCGGGGCACTGCGGCGAAGCCGGAATCGTGTCAGGCGATGCTGCAGCATCTGGAGAGCTGTGAGGATGCCACGATGCTGGCAGCGCGACTGCCGCGCGGCACCCGAATTGCTCACAAGAGCGGTGCCGTGGCTGCATCTCGCACGGATGCCGGTCTGATTTTCGGGCCTGGTGGAGTGTTTGCGATTTGTGTCCTGACGACTGAAAACGAAGATCGCAGCTGGGAGGACAACAATGCGGCTCACGAGCTGATCGCCAAAGTAGCGCAGGCGGCGTGGGAGCATTTTAATCCGGTGTGGAAGCAGGGAACTGCGGCTGACCCGGAACTGAAGCTGGGTGCGTTTGGCCAGCGGGTGGAAATGCTGCAGCGAACGTTGAATGCCAGGCTGCAGCCAGCTCCGGGGCTGGGAGTGGACGGAGATTTCGGACCGGCAACCGAGGCTGCTGTGCGAAGGTTTCAGGAGTCGTCCGGTCTGGCGGTGGATGGAGTGGTGCGGGCGGAGTTTTGGCAGAAGCTGGGGCCAGTCGTGGAGCCTGATCCGATTCCGGCTCCGGAAGTTGTGAATTCAGAATCATTGCCGCTGGAGCCTGCGGAGCCGCTGGCGGGGCCGCCGCTGGTCACTGCCGACGCATGGACGATTGTGGATGCCGTTACGGGGACTGAGCTGGCTGGTCATGAGTCTTTGGCAAGGAAGGACATGGCCAGCACGACAAAGATGATGACGGCCTGGCTGGTGGCAAAGTTACTGCAGAAATCTCCCGAGCTGGCTCAGGAGACTCTGACAATGTCGGCTCGCGGCGATAACACCATTGGTTCAACCTCGGGAGTCCGCAGCGGTGAATCGCTGCCGGTACAGGAAGCTTTGTTTGGTTTGATGCTGCCTTCGGGGAACGACATGTCGGTGGCGCTGGCCGAACATTTTGGCGGACGTGTGCTGGAGCGACTGGAGCTGACCTTGCCGGCGGGTGAAACGCCGTCGGATGACCCGCTGCAGCGGTTTGTGCAGGCGATGAATGCGGAAGCTGGTGCTCTTGGCCTGGCGAATACTCATTTTGAAAACCCGCATGGCCTGACTGGTCCGGCGCATTATGCGTCGGCGTTTGATCTTGCCATGCTGGCCAGGCGGATGCTGGAAAGTCCGGTTCTGAATCAGGTCATCACGACTAGACAGCGAGGTGCTGTCGTATTGGGGCCGGGAGGCTATCAGCGGAATGTGTTGTGGAAGAATACGAACGAGCTGCTGGGGATGGCGGGTTATGCGGGAGTCAAGACTGGAACGACGGACAAGGCGGGTGCGTGTCTGGTATCGCTGGGTGAGCGTGATGGTCGTCGGCTGATTGTGGTGGTGCTGGGCTCGGCGGCGTCGGAGTCGCGTTATGTGGACAGCCGCAATTTGTATCGCTGGGTGTGGTCTGGTGCGTTACAGCCAGACAAATGAGAGGGGAACTGTCAGGATTCGCGGGCCTGCCGGCGTCGAAAAGTGCAGCGTGAGGACTGCCTGCTGTAACCCGGCGGGTGGCAAATCACTGAGTCCGATTGTCAGGCGAAATTTGTGCTGTTCAGGGGACTGGGGTTCAGTTTTGTCGTCTGCTGGGACGGGAGTGATGTTGGCATTCAGCTGAGCGGGCCAGCAGTCGATGGTACCGGGTGTCCAGTCTGTCGGGGCGGTAATTTGCAGGTCGGACCCTGCCGACTGGCTGACGGCATTTCTGTTGACGACGATTCGCCCCATTTCCGGTGCTGAGCGTGCGCGGGGGGCATCCGGGGGGCGGTTGTTTTCGCCGGGGGCAGCACCAGAGCTGCGGCTGCCCGAGACGACCGGGATCTGGATGACCGGATAATCGGGGTCGCTGGTGAAGACTGAGACCAGTCCGCGATGTTGTCCCGGAGGCTGATCGCTGGTAAAGTGGATATTCAGGCGGGTCTGGCTGAGTTCAGAGCCGGTGGACTGTCCGGCGAGACTGGCCTGTATGAAGAAGGGTGTGGCTTCAATTCGAGCTATCTGAATGGGCTGTTGTGCGCGACCTTCGCGGAAATCTGAAATGTTAACGTTGTACGTGGCATCGGCAGCCGGTTGTCCCATCACCATGACGACACGCGGTTCAATCAGCAGTTTCTTTTCGGGCAGCAGCATGCGGCAGGTGAGGGTGACTTCGCGGGGCTGGGGGTCGTTGTAGCGGACGTTGACCATGTATTCGCGGAACCCGGCCGGTTCGTTGGCCGTGCGTACGGGCAGGGTGATCCTGCCGGTGGCACCGGGTTCGATGACGGGTGACGAAGCCTGTGGTGCGAGGCAGCCGCAGCTGGGTTTCAGCTCGATGATCTGGACCGGGTTGCGACCCTGATTGCGGAAATGAAATTCTTCGGTGATGACCGGCCGTGATTCTGCTTCGTACTGGCTGGAGTCGGCCAGATAGGTTTCGAATACAAGTGCCGGGCGTTCGGTAACGACCTGCAGCGCGGGGGCAGAGTCAGGCTTTAGCCGGACGACGGCCGAACCGACGCAGGGGGCCAGCAGCAGGAGCAGCAGCAGCCTGCGGCGCGGAGCAGCGTCACGAGGGGGTTGTTGTGCGGCGGTCATCAGTGGCGAATCCTGAGTCACGAACGGCGAAGAGGGTGTGAAGTCTCCCGCAGTCCGGCAGGTTCTGAGAACATCAGAATGATCGAATTCAATAAAATTCCGAAGTTTTTTGCGGGATTCTGGCGGCTACGAGATGATTTCTTCGCTGCTGTTTTGACTGGGCCACCATGTGCGGACGCGGCAGCCGCCGAGACTGGAAGTGTCAATTGCGATGGTTCCGCCGTGCTGTTCTACAAGGCGTTTGACGATCGCCAGGCCCATCCCGTATCCACCGTGCTGAGATCGATTTCGCGGCGGGCTGACGGAATTTGTAAAACCGGGTTGTTCAGTCAGGCTGGCCAGTGGCGTGAGTGCTTCGGAGTGCCCGCTGACGGGAATCCCGGGACCGTCGTCTTCGACCGTGACGCAGACGCAGGGCTGGTCGGATGCGGTCTGCTGCTGAATTCGGGCCGTGTTGCGTCCGTTCAGGGCAGCGGGCGAAGGCAGCCTGGCCGAGCAGGCTGAAACTTGAATGCTGGCGTGGGCATACCGCCATGCATTACCGATCAGGTTTCGCAGCACATGCTGAAATGCTCGGCGATCTGCATACACCTGATCGACGGATTCCGCTGCATCGTTGTTCCAGACAATCTGCGGGGCATCCTGGTCGTTGCCAAACGAGACCTGAAATGCCTGCAGGACTTCAGGAATACTGAGCCACACTTGCGACTGTAGTCTGGTCGATCGTTCGTTGCGTACAAAATCGAGGACTTCAGAAACGATCGCTTCGAGGTCATCGAGTGAGTTATTGATTGTTGAGAGTCGCCGGTGCTTTTGCTGCGGGTTGTCGGAGGAATCGAGGAGTTCGAGAGCGAAGCGGAGTCTGGCCAGCGGTGTGCGCAGTTCGTGCGACACCAGCTGCAGCAGCTGTGTTTTTGCCTGCATGCTGTCTGCCGTACGACTGGCCATCTGGTTGAAGGTTTTGGCCAGTGCAGCGGCTTCACCGGCGCCGTGTTCATCGGCACGGACGTCCAGATTTCCTGTCGAGAACAGCCGTGCAGCCTTTTCGACTCTGCCGAACCGGCGGGAGGCAACAAAGAACATCACAGCGAGCAATGGAGCGAGCATGATCGTGTTGGCTGTCACTGACGTATACATGACTGACATCGCTACTTCGCGAATCTTTGTCAGCGGGCCTGCGCAGATGACGTATTCTTTGCCTGGAACGGATTGTGCCAGAAAACATTGATCATTTTCGAAGAAAGTGACCGGCTGTTCCGGCGTCAGCAGTCTGCTTGCGAGTTCCGTCGGCAAATTCTGTGGCGTGCGGATTTGCATGGGCAGGCGACACTGATCGGCCGACGCCTGAAGGCGTTCGGGAGTGGCTGCGGGGTCGGTGGCCAGTTCCCTGAGCAGCAAGAGTACTCCGCGGGCTTCTGCCTCGACAAGACCGTACGAAAATGAGAGCAGGGGACCCAGTTGCAGGCATTCACCAGGACCAGACGGCACCATCACATACTCAATAAAACCATGCTGGTAACGACAAACAAAACCGGTTCGGGTTTGCAGCTGAGATTGTTCGGCCGCCGGCAGTTCTGCCACAGGCAGCAGTTTCAGTGCTCCGGGCCAGTTACTGCTTTGGTCATTGAGCCAGTCCAGTTGCTGTTGTGCATCGAGTTGCTGAAGTTTCTGCGCGGCCAGCCTGAGACCTGCAATCTGGAGTCGGACAATACCGGGCTGAATTCTATCACGATCGTTGAAGAATTCTCTGCCAATCAAAAAACGGTAAGTACCGGAGGAAATGAAAGAGACGATGGTGAACAGCAGAGCGCATTTCAGAAACAGGATTTTCATGTGTGCTGTACCAGTTCATAGCCGACGCTGCGGACCGAACGAATCTGCAGGCCGGAAGTTTCAGGACTGCCCAGTTTCTGCCTGAGACGGGAGATTCGGAGATCAATGTTGCGGTCACTGGGTGACCACGGTTCGGGAATCACCAGTTTGTGCAGTTCTTCGCGACTGATTCTCTGGCCCGCATGTTTGATCAGGTGCATCAGCAGTTCGAATTCGTTTCCGGAGAGTGCCAGCTGACGGTCGCCGATTTGACAG
>JBJTPZ010000268.1:0-3914 GCA_046075365.1 Planctomycetaceae bacterium | reverse complement strand
GGTGCTTGAGACCGATTTCCAGCGACTGGCGGAACTGGATGTGGGGGCCAGGCAGCGTCCGGGCCTGCCGCATCGGCCGTGGCAGGGCAGCAGTGAAGTGGTGTTGCGGCCATTGCTGCAGGCGGTGGTCAGTGATTAGTGATTAATTGGGCGAGCCGTGGGCGGGAGCCCACGGGTGCAAATGTTCGGGCAGTCGCTGCAGGTTATCCGGGTTATCGCTACTGCAAAATCCCTGCTGTCCGTGAATGCTGGTTAGTTTTGAGGGCCTGGCCTGCTGATGGAACTGTTTAAAGCCATAGTGGCGGCCTGTTTGTCGCCGCTGGTCGGTGCGCTGCTGCTGCAGCTGCTGGGCTGGCTGCTGCTGGCTCGCCGACGCCGAGCGGCACTGCGGCTGATCGCGGCCGGCACGGGTATGCTGCTGCTGGGCAGTCTGGGCGGCTGGACATGGCAGCTGCGACAGACTGCTCAATTTGCCTTTCCTGCTCTTGATGTCGAGGATATCCCGGACGATTCGCTCGCAATCGTTGTCCTGGGAACCGGTTTCAATCCGGATCCGCTGCTGCCAGCGAACAGCCGGGTGGGTGGTGTTTTTCTGGCCAGACTGCTGGAAGGCGTACGGCTGCTGCGAGCTCGCCCCGACGCCGCGTTGATCGTATCGATTGCCGGCAAGGCGGCCGAGTCCGAAAAAAAACAGTTTTGGACAGAAATAGTGCCGCTGTTGAAACTGGAAGATGCAAATGTCATGTTGCTGACCACTGCGGAAAGTACCCTGGACGAGGCTCAGCTGACGCGGCCCCTCGTCTCTGGAAAAACTGTTCTCCTGGCGACCTCCGCCGGTCACATGCCTCGGGCCGTGCGAATCTTCACAGATGAGGGGATTGCGTTGGTGGCAGCACCGGCGGATTTCGCAGTGCCGCGGCGCGGGACTGCTGCTGACCGTCGCTGGCAGCAGTGGCTGCCGTCGACAGAAGGACTGACCGGCAATCAGGCGTGGCTGTACGAGGCTACAGCGTCGCTTTGGCAGTGGCTGCGCGGTCGCGGTGACGCTCCGGTAAAGGCTGCCAAATGATGAAAGCTGCCTGGGTCGGAATTCGCACGCCCGGCACCACCTCCCGGTTACGCTCCGATGCTCTGCAGCGGGTGCTGCCTGCTGCCGAGTGGGCTGTGATCGATACCGACTTGCCTTTCCGCAGTGCCGCCAGGGTCTGGCGTTCGCTGGCATTTCGGTACCGGCTGGGCCCGGCCGTTCAGGCTATGAATCGATATGTGGCACAGCAGCTGCCGGCCGGACAGTATGACCTGATCTGGGTCGATAAAGGCGTTTGCCTAAGTTCTACAACGATCCGGCGACTGCGTGCCTGCAGCCACCGTCTGGTCTATTACACTCCCGATACTTCATTCCTGCATAACCGGTCGCGTTTTTTTTATCAGACCGCTGCTCTGTATGATCTGGTGGTCACCACGAAATCGCTTGAGGTGGAACAGTTTGGCCGGCTGATCGGTGCCGACCGCCTGCTGCTGACGACGCAAAGTTACGACAGTCGGCTGCACTATCCGCGAGTGTCGTTTGCCCAGAAGCGTCCTGAGGCGGTCTTTGTGGGCCTGTGTGAGCCTGATCGTGAGACTTGTGTGCAGGCACTGCTGCAGGCGGGTGTCCCTGTACGCTTGGGAGGGGTGGGCTGGGACTTCTTCCTGCAGAGAAATCAAAGGAATCCCCTGCTGACTTTTGCAGGTCGCAGTGTTTTTGGCGAGGATTACGCCTCGACGCTGTCCGCAGCCTCAATCGGACTGGGGCTGCTGACAAAACGGTTTCCGGAACTGCACACAACTCGAACATTCGAAATCCCCGCCTGTGGTACGGTTCTCGCCACCGAAAGCACCTCAGAAACTGCACGTTTTTTCAACGCTTCACAGGCACTGTTTTTCTCTGATTACTCGCAGCTTGCTCGGCGGGTTATTGAACTTCTGCATAACCCGGCGACTTTGCAGCAGTTGTCCGCTGCGGGACAGACTGCAGTGGCCGCTGGCGGGTATGACAATGATTCCATGGTGCGACGGGTGCTGCAGCGGTGCGGCCTGTTGCTTTGATAAATCCAACGGCGGTATCTCTTTATGACAGCCGATCAACTGCCGGATTCGGCCCTGGCCAGCCTGTCGGAATCTTCGTTTGAGGCCGACAGTTTGCTGGGCCTGGTAGCCCTGACCCTGCGATATCGTCTGGTGCTTCTGCTGACCTGTTTACTGGGGGCCGTTTACGGCTCCTGGGAAGGTTTTCATCAGCAGCGTTTCCGCACAATTGCGGTGTGTCGCCTGCAGGCCGAAGGCATCAGCAATTCCGCTCGCACCTGGTGGGACGCTGAATCCAAAACTGTATGTGCCGAACTGCGCAGCCTCTACGCGGCCGATCATCCGGGTGAAATTCTGACGACCAGAGTGGAACCAGAGCCGTGGCTGGTGCGGCTGGACCTGACTCACGACAGCGACGGTCAGGGCCAGCAATTGTTGCAGGCCGTTCTTGACAAGCTGAATGCCTCTCGGCAGCGACTGCAGGTGCGCGAAACTGGTCCGTCCGTTCGAGGAACCCGGCTGCGGTCTGCTCTGCTTAAACTGAGTGAAATCATTGCCAGTGTACCGCCAGCGGCGACGGGTGCAGTGGGCGTTGAGGCTGCCTTTACCGGGAATTTGCGGACGCTGATGATGCATCACGAATGGCGGCTGCCGATCGAGGTGACTCCATATGCTGCCTGGTACAGGCAACTGGCTGAACAGGCATCTGCCTGTCTGCAGCAGGTGGCCACGTCCGGCAAATCAGATCAGGCTGCGGTCATTCAGCGATTGTCCGGGGCACTGGAAAACGCCGGGCTGGAATTTCATGCGTACTGGGCCAGTCTGGATCTGCTGGCATCCGCCAGGGTGTTACCGGTCGTGCAAAGTACCTCGTTCTCGCAGTTGCCGCAGCCTCGTCTGACGACTGTTCTGCTGAGGGCCGGATTCTGGTCGTGGATCTGCGGCGCTGTTGCATTTGCCGTGGTGTCCGTCTTCAGTTGGTACCGGCGTCACCGTCACTTGCTGGCTGTACTGGTGGCGAAGCTGGACTGAATAGCTCCGTTTGCGCAGGAAAAATCCAGTTTATTCAAAAATCTTTCCCATTTTTCACTGCAACACGACTGCGAAAACAAAAACGCAAACGTGATTTCCGCCAAATTTGCCGATATACTCTGACTCCTCTGTCAAAACGTCGCAACACCCGCCGCCCGTCCCCCGCTGGAGAAACTCGTGAGCACCGGCACTCGTAGAAACTTCAGCCGTAGTCAGTTTCTGCGACTCATCACCGAACGTCGCAGTGCCTCGGCCTACGGCCTCGTGGTGATTGCGGTCTGTGGTTTGCTGGGGATTTCGCAGGTGCTGCCGAATGGACCGCTTATCACAGTCGTGGCACTGATCGCTGTGTACGAATTCCAGAAGCGACTCGATCAGGGTGTACCGTTGCTGCAGCTGACGGCCCTCATCGCAGTGCTGCAGTGGCTGGTCGGCCCGATCCTGAATTACAGTTCTGACTACGAGTATGGTCGGTATCAAATGTACGTGGCTGAGGACGTGTATTTCCAGTATGCCATGCCGGCGACATGTCTGTACGTGGTGGTGATGCTGGCTGTGGGAAGTTCGGTACTGCAGAAGGACCTGCTGCGCTGGATTGATCGCCGGAATTTCATGACCATCGCTTTTGCATTGAACGCAATTGCACTTGTCGCCGCTGTGGCGGCAACGCGAGTTAGCGGCAACCTGCAGTTTTTCTTTCATCTGCTGTCGCAGCTTCGGTATGTGGGCGCGATCTACTTTTTGTTTTCACATCATCACTTGCGGCTGATACTGGCAGCGGCGTCGCTGTCGCCGCTGCTGCTGGGGTCGCTGAG
>JBJTPZ010000267.1:0-18471 GCA_046075365.1 Planctomycetaceae bacterium | reverse complement strand
TTTTTTTTGACCGCTCATGGACGCTGATGAACGCAAATGAGGTGGGGGCAGTTTCGAGTCGTTCGTCGTGCTCGTGCTCGTGCTCGTGCTCGTGCTCGTGCTCGAATTTGAATTCTTTGCAGCGTTTTGCTGCTGCGGGTGGGCGGCGGGTTGTCAAGGGTGCGGGAGCGGTGTGTTGCAGCAGAGGCGAAAGCCGATGTCGGGGGCTGCGGTTTCCGGCGGCAGGGCGGGGCCGGGGAGCAGGGCGGGTGAGGCGGCGGAGCGGCTGTTTGGGGTGTCGTTGTACCACGAGCCGCCGCGAAGCAGGCGGAGCAGGCTGGTGGCTGATGGCGGTTCTGAATGTTGGGTGGTCGGGCTGCTGTGTGGCTGGATGGTATCGCTGCACCATTCCCAGACATCTCGGGGCATGTGGAAAAGTTCAAACACGGATGGTGTGTTATTTGTTTGGTGAAGCGGGGGTGTGTGGTTGTCGAGGAGCAGTTGAAAGACGCAGTCCCAGTCTGCGACGGTGGGCAGTCGGTAGTGTCGCTGTTCCTGTTCTGACAGCCGGTTGCAGAATGCGACGGCGTCAAACCACGAGAGGTTTGTGGCGGGCTGCTGATCGGACAGCAGATTTGCGTGGATGCGAGCGACAGTTCGGCCGGCCATGAGCCACTGCCATTGCCGTCGACTGACCAGTGTTGCAGAAATCCAGCAGGCGGTGTGGCGGGGGATACTGGCGGGCTGCTGCTGCAGTATGTCGGGTGGCAGCAGCAGCATGGTGAGGCCGATTGAATTGGTGAAGGTGATGTGGGGTGTCTGATTGGCTGTGCTGCTGTCTGTGCGTGATTCCTGCAGTTCTGTGGTGGTGCTGCTGACTTTGGCGGGCTGCAGTCTGAGGATGCAGTTTTGTCCTCGGAGTGCTTCGCGCCAGGGAAATTTCAGGCTGCCGCCAGCTTGAACGGGTCCGCATTCGAGGATTTCCCCGTGTTCGCTGCAGAGGGTGAATTCGAGTTCGGCGGCTTCCGGACCTGGTCGCCGGGGCAGGCAGATCTGTCCGAAGTAGTGTTTTTGCTGTGGTTCCGGCGGCAGCAGCAGCAGCCGGCAGCCGGGCTGTCCGCCGGTTGCCGGCTGTCCGTAGACGAGTCTGGTTTCGCTGCAGTTTCTGAGGACTGTGGCGATGTTGTGGGGGAGAGTGGTGAGCGGATTTTTGTTGATCTGTTGATCGTGGTTCATCGAGGAGTCTCCGAGGCGTTTCAGAAAGCGGTGGTTGTGGGAACGGGGTCCGGGAATGTGGCGCAGGGCGGTCAGGACCCACCACTGTTTTTCTGAAAGCATTGGCGCAGCTCGGGGGAGCTCGAATCCAGTTTGTCTCCGATCATACCAGCCACCGTCTGCTCGTCCAAAGCTTTGGGGTGGTCGGGGTTTAGCCTGTCAAGCAGGAGCTGGAGATCCGTCTGCAGCTGTTGCCATTCGTTTTTGATTTTTTGGGAGGTTTTTGAGGTGAATTCGGGCGGTCTTTTCAGCAGGTGTTTTGTGAGTTCAATGGTGTGTGCGGGGCAGGCCGAGCAGATGTCGGTGGTGGAGAGTGTGGTGGGGGCGTCGTACATGACGTCATCGGGATCGATGGCGGTGTGTGTGTGATGCTCTGGCCCCGCCGGGCAGTCAGGCTGATCAGTGATCGGCAGGCTGATGTTGCTGGCGGGGTTTGGTCGGCTGGAGTGTGTGCAGCGGACGCTGATTTTGGTTGGTTTTCCGGAGAGGGGTATTCCGCAGAGCGGGCAGGGCGGGCGCAGTCGCGGCTGTTTGCCGGTTTTTTCGTCGTCGGTTGTATGGTCGTCGTTTTTGCTGGCGGGCTGAGGGTGTGTGTGGTTATTGGGTGCGAGGCAGCTGACGAAGAGGATGCCGCCGCGTGCGGCATTTGCCTTGTGTCGGCAGGTGTCACCTGGGCGGTTGGCCGGGATGATTCTCCAGGCGAATGCCGGCAGCCACAGGTAATCCTGGTCTTCGGTAATCAGTCTTGGTTTGGTGTTTTTGACAAGCGGCCACTGGTGGCAGCCACTGCTGACGCACTGGCAGGAATTGTGTTGTGAGACGGGTGACTGGCAGCGTTCGCAGACGGGTACGATGAGCATTTTGAGTTGCGGCTGGATCAGCCGCAGTGCCATACCGTGTGTGCGTTCTCGCAGGTTGCGGGCGGACAGTCGGAAGGCGGTGAATCTGAGTTTTTGGGGGGTGTCGATGTGTTTTTCGAGGACTTTTTTGGGTGGTGCGGTGTGTGCCAGCAGGCTGCGGAGCAGGAAGCGATTCAGTGATTCGTGCTGATGGTCCCAGCCATTCAGGCTGTGTTCAGGGCCGCAGGGGCTGTGCCGGCGGTGAAATCTTGCCTGGTCAGCGGCATCACCGCAATTGCAGGTACCGTCGAGGAGAGCAGCGGCGACGCAGGCGGCGACGCTGCGTGCTTCGTCGAGGCGATCGTCGTCTGTTTGCAGATGCGGCAGGACTCCGAGGTCGCAGAGTCTGTCAATGAGGCCCTGTATGACAGGTGTACAGCGGTTGCAGAGCGGCGGCATGAGGCTGTTGCGATCTGCGTCGGGCGTTTGGAAATGCAATCTGAGTGCCTCCAGTCGTTCCTTGTGTGCAGCGTTGGCCGGCATCGTGTGCTCCTGCAAAATAGAGGACAATTCCCGGCAGTGTCGACAGGGATCCGGGAAGAGATCCGCGAGGACACTGCAATGGTTAAAGGCATGTCAGGGCGTGCCACGGGCAAATCCTGTGAGAAAAAAAGAACTTTTTTTGGAATTTTATTGACTGTCAGGTGACGGGCCGGAGGTGGGGGAGGCGGAGGGAAAAAAATGTCCATCTGGTATTTGTGTGGGCAGGCCGCGTTCTCCAGCTCCACCGACAAAGGCAGTTCTGCCGTTCGTCTGCGCCAGCCATCGGTCGCCACGCAGAGAATCCGAGGCTTTGAACAGATTCACATCAACAAAAATCGTGGAACGCGATGGTCTGCCCGGGCGTTTTTCTTACTCGAATGCTGAGCCTCATCTGTCTGCTCCTCAGCGCCTCGACCCACAAGATTCCCGGATGGACCGAAAAAATAGTGTTTTTTTTGCAGGAAAGGTGTGGAGTGGTTCCTGAGAGGCGATGTGAGCGGTTTTGGGGCGGCTGCGGAAAAACTCGTCTGGGTGCATTTTTTTCCGGGCAGCTGGACAGACATTTTGTGTGAATTTGCGAGACTATTGGTGGGTGGGCGTTTGCGACTGCGGGCTGCGGAGCAGCGGGTGGTGATTGCGGGCGTACCTTTTGTCTGGAGACGAGAGATGCAGTTTGTGACATGTGATCGTTGTGATCGGCAGACGCCGGAGGGCAATTTTTGTACTCATTGCGGTCTGACGCTGCAGAGCAGTGAGGAGCCTGAGGTGGTGGATCGTTCGTGGCGTCCGCGGGCGGAGGAGTTTGGTGTGCGGATTCGTGGGGATCAGTTTGGTCGCCTGTTTCCGTCGGGTCTGGCGATTGATGCCAGCCAGCTGGGCTTGCAGTTTGAGGGTGGCCGTCTGGTGCAGACGTTAAGTCCTGGTGATGGTCGCAGTGAGGGGATGCTGGGTAAGCTGCGTCAGTGGCTGACGGGGAAGAGTTGTTCATTTGTGTTGTTGCGGAGCGGTGATTTTCGGTTGCTGGTGGAGGGCGAGTTGAAGTCGGGTGATGGTGACCGGCTGCAGTTTGCGTGTCCGCTGGCGGTGCGGCTGGTTGATCATGCGGTATTTTTTGAGCAGTTCATGCAGAACAATTCTGTGGTGCTGGAGCGGGATCTGGTGCGTGTGGTGGCGGGCACAGTGCGTCGTCAGCTGGCGGCGGCGGTGTCTGGCTGTTCCAGTTCTGAGCTGAAGCGTCCGGATCCTGAGTTATTGCAGCGTCTGGCGGATGAGATTGAGGGAGCGGTATCGTCTGATTTGCGGCGTCTGGGGATGCAGGCAGCGTGGGTATCGCCGCCGGATTTGAGCAGCGAGGATTTTGAGCGTTTTGACGAGGAGCGGAGTCGCCTGCTGCATGAGCTGCGTGATCGTCGTCTGCAGCAGTCGTATCAGGAGCGACTGGACGAGATTGAGATTCGTCGTTTTCGCAGTGCGCAGCTGTTATCGGATGCGAAGCTGAAGCAGATGTTTGCTGAGGCGGAGAAGCAGGACGAGTATGATCAGCTGGTGAAGGATCTGCAGCACAGGGCTCAGGTGAAGGGTTTGAATCTGCGTGAGCAGATGGAGCAGGCGGTTGATGCGTACAAGGGGCGTCGTCGTGTTGTGCAGCGGGAGGACGAGGATTCTGTCAGTCTGCGGACTCATGTTTTGGCGACGCTGGATGTGACTCGCAGCCGTGAGCTGGCGCAGCTGCGGTATGAGCTGCGGCGCGACGTGCTGACTCAGCAGCAGTCCCTTGACGCTTTGACTCGAGAGCAGGAGCAGCGAGTTTTGGAGGGCGATTTGGTGTCCGAGCTGAAGCGGGCTGAGCTGAGTCGAGCGGCTGAGTTATCGGGTCGCCTTGCTGAGGCTCGTGCGGCGGCCGAAGTGGAGCAGATAGTGCAGGAGTCGGCGATTCGGATCACGGAGGCTCGAGACAAATCAAAGATCGAGCGTCTGAGAAATCTGAGTCGTCTGCAGCAGGACCATTTGGCGGGATTGCTGGACCTGAAGGATCGTCGTCAGCAGCAGAAGCAGCAGGATGCGTCGTTTCAGCAGCAGTTACTGGAGGCGGGCAAGGACAATGCGCATCGTCGTGAGCAGGAGTCACTGGACAGGCAGCAGCAGCGTCGGGGTCAGGAGCTGGAGCGTCTGAAGGATGCTCCTGAGCTGTTGCAGCTGATGAGTCTGGCGGATCTGGCGGTGCAGTCTCCTTTGCTGGCGGGAACATTTGCCGAGGCGATGCGACTGCAGATGTCGAAGGGGCTGACGGCGGAGCAGCTGCAGGTGCTGGCGGCCGAGCGTTCACCGGAGGCAGCAGCGATGCTGCGGGAGCGTTTTGCGGCGGAGCAGCAGCGTGCTGGTCAGGCGGCAGCGAGTGGTCAGCGGGATCTGCAGATTGCCGGTCTGGAGCAGGTGATTCTGGAACTGCGGCGGAATCAGGAGTTGTCTGAGCAGCGGGCGAAGGAATTTGAGGATCGTCTGGAGCGGGTGGGTCTGCATGGGCAGCAGATGTTGCGGGACGTGATTGTGGGTTTGCAGAGCGGAGCGGCGGCTGCGGCTGGTCAGGCGGCTGCGGCTGGTCAGGCGGCGGCGTCAGCTGGGCGGACTGAGTCTGCCAGTGAGCAGCTGATGCGAATGCTGCTGGCGGAGCTGACGGAATTGCGTGCGAAGTCTCGCTGACGGCCCGGATTTCCGGATTTCCGGATTTCTCAGTTTTTCGCGGGGAATTTTTCACCGGATTCTGTGTTCGGGTGCCTTTGGACTGTGGTGCAGCAGATTGCTGTGAGTGCGATCTGCGTGGTCCGGTGGTGACTGCAGTGCGGGAGTCCGGCGATGCCGATGATTTATGAGTGGGTGGGTTGTGTGTGTTTGCTGTGGCTGTTGCTGCCCCTGAGGCGAGTGGATCTCTGGCTGCAGCGGCTGAGTCGGCTGGTGATATTTCTGCTGATGCTGCTGGTGACTGTGCTGGTGAGCGGTCAGTTATGTTTTCCGGCGCAGCTGCGGGGTGCATTTGAGTATCTGGGAGTGCCATTATCTCCGTCTGTGTGTCTGGGTCTGGTGTTTGGTCCGGACCTGACTTCCGGGCAGCTGCTGCTGGTATCGGCTGGTATTTTGCTGGGTTGTCGGCTGTTGCGAGTGTGTGTTGGGCGGGTGGCGGAATTGCCGTCGCGGGCGGCCGGTGGGTCGTCTGAGCGGGGTGCGGGTGCGGTGCGCGGGGTGCCCGAGGTGTCTTTGTTGCGCGGCCAGAGACGTCGGCTGCAGGACATTGTGCGGTGAGCGACCGGTGGCGTGTCTGTCTGTGGCTGGCGGGAGGTATGCGATGTTCGGTCTGTTGCAGAAGAAGTGGAGTGCAGTGAGGTTTTGGCAGAATTTCTCGTGGCGTCGCAGTGGTCCGCATCAGATTAAGCCTTTGTCGGTGATGCTGGAGTTCTGTGGTGAACCCTGTACCGGGAAGACCACGATTCTGACGATGCTGCGGAAGATGTCTGTTGACGATCCGTTGCCGTCGAGGCTTTCTATTTCGATGTGTGCTGATGATCCGCGTGCTGCGCTGGTTGAGAGGCAACGGGCGGAGCAGATGCACAAGGAGCTGATGAGTGACGCCGGTCTGGCTTCCACTCTGGCCGATCGTCGGACGGACTATTATGTGTATGAGGGCGACATTTCTGCGGTGGCGGTGCGGCTGCATGAGTGTGTGGGTCAGGCGCTGACAAGATTTGATCCGCAGTCGGATCGCAGCGGTCTTTATGAGCGTTACCTTGACCGTCTGCGAAAAGCTCAGGTGATCCTGCTGGTGGTGCGTTGTCCGCGTGAACCGCTGGGAGATGATGCGAACTTGCGGAGTGACATTGCTGTTGGCATCAATTATCTGCGAGCCGCGCTGAGTGCTCATGTCGGGACGAATCGTCGAGTTTCGGTGGCGATTCTGATCACGATGGTTGATGCTGCATTTGAAACTGTGCAGGCGGCTCAGCAGGGGCTGAGCGAGGCAGTGCTGAAGGAGATGCTCAGGCCGCTGATTGCGCTGATTGAGACCAGCCAGGTGCTGTATTCGGCTGTGATTTTTCCGGTGAGTGCGATGGGTTTTGCGGTGCGGACCGGAGCGGCTGGCGGTGAGCGCGGGCGGGCGTTTAATCTGGACGCGCTTTTGCCGTGGAGTATTCTGCAGGGCATTTTGCCTCAGGATGTGAACATGCAGAACGGGCAATCCGAGCTGCTGCGTCGCGTGGCGAATTCGCTGGAGGCAGATTTGCGCGAGTTAAAACCCTGGATGTGCCAGATACGGTGAACACTGCGATGCTTACATTCCATCGGCTGACGACTCTGATTCGAGGGGTGCTGGGTATGACGTGGAGCGAGAGTGCAGTATTGGTGTGGGACTTTGAAAACGGGCATCCGTTCCTGAGGTGCAGCGGTGTGTCTTTGACTGACAACGAGAAGCGGCAGGTGGAGGAGTATTTTCGGGTCAGTCATGATGTGTGGCATCGGCAGGATGGGCAGGTGATACAGATTGACATCAGGACGGTGCCTCGGATCTGCGGCCAGTGGAAGCTGACGGTGACGAAGCATCGTGACGACGGGCGTTTGCGAGTCCTGGAGCTGCGTCAGCAGCGTGAGGTGTCAGGTCAGCCGAAGTTGACAGGGCTGACTGTGTGCAGTGATCGGCTGGAAGCGGCCGGGTCGATCAGCCGATCAGCGGATCGCAATGCGGGCGAGTCGGAACCGCAGGCTTGTGTCGGGTCTGTCGGGCCGTCGGCGGGCTGGATTGGCAGTTATTTTCAGGCGTGTGAGCAGCTGGCGGCGGGACTTCCCGAGGAGCCTCGCAGTCTGTTGCAGGCGCGTCTGGGGCGACTGCGGAAGCTGTCTGAAGAGGCTCCGCGGGAGTTTCTGCTGTTGGCGCTGGGTGGTCAGCTGCAGGGTATGCCGGCGGATTTGGAACTGGCTGCCACGGCTGAGGGAGCGGCGCTGGAGGGTGATCTTGGGCGTGCGGCTCTGGCGATTGTGGGTTGGCAGCTGGCGCAGCATCGCGGTTTGGCTGCGCGGGTCAGCTGAGTGCAGGCGGGTGGGGCGAGGTGAGTTTTATTTCCGCCAGATCTGCATTCTTTGCAGCCATGTTGCGGGCAGGGTGCGGGGTGTTGTTGGGGGGATTTCGTCGTCGGCTGCCGGTGGTGCCGGGCGGGACGCATTTCCGGCGGCAGCGAATTTGGGGTCTGCCGGACTGATGACCAGCCCGAACTCGGGGTGCTGGTCGAGGGCGAGGTGATGCTGCAGAGCCACGAGTCTTAGGGCGTGTTCGACGGCGTCGATTTCCATGTTCCAGTCGTGGGCCAGCTGTGCGGCGCTGAGGCTGACTGCCAGCGGGAGCAGTTGTGTGAGGTTTGTCACGGCGGCAGCGACCTGCAGGTGCGTTTGCTGGCGACCGAGCAGGGGTGGGAACATGACGGAGCGCAGATCGAGGCGGCGTCGGTGTTCGATGCGTTCGGCTGGCTGCCAGAGGATGACGGCAGAGCCTGCGGGCTGCCAGTCGGGCGTCTGTGGCTGCTGAAGCTGCAGCAGCAGTGATTCTGTGAAGCCGGCGGGAGCAGCGACGACGAGCAGTGCACCGGGGCAGATTTGTGCCAGTTCCAGCAGGAGTGGGGCGAGTTCTGAGGCGTTGCAGGGCGAGTGCTGTTTCAGCAGTACGAAGCAGGCTGTTTCGATCAGTTTGTGCTGCTGGTCGTGGAGACTGCGGATTTCGATGCAGGCGACTGGTGTGGCAGCGGGCCATGGGGGCTGGCTGCCGGCTGGCCGGGTGAAGTGGCAGGTGACTGTCTGAGGCTGGTCGGGTATCCGGCAGGGCCATTCTCGGAGCAGGGTTTCTTCGAGCCATTCGCAGAAGACCTGTTCGGCATCGGTGCGCTGAGGTGCGGGCCGGGCGGGGAGATTTGGTGTCTGCGAAGGCACGTCTGTGTTTGCGGGTAATTGTTCGGCTGGCTGATTTCGTGCGCAGCTGCGGCACAGCGGGCCGGCCGGCAGGGTGAGTCCGGCTGGTGTGATGCTGTTCTGCTGATGGCCATAGACGCCGTGTCGTGTGCGGATGGTGGTACTGCAGCGGACGCAGGGTCGAGGAAATTCGGGGGATTCGGCGGGCATGATGGGGGTGGCGACGGTGTGGCTGGTGGTGGTGGAGGCGACGGACTGGCCGGGGAAGGGGACGAAGTCGGGATGACCGTAAAGCACGTATGCGACAGGCAGGAGCGAATTTGGGCCGAGAGCATCTTTGGCGGCGAGTCGGGCGCGTCGCAGGGCTTCGCCCAGGCTGGCTCCGACGGCCAGTTCATCATAGAAGGCTGCCACGAGTTGTCGGGACTGGCTGTCTGCGATTCGCACGAGGGGACCGATCAGGGCCTGAGCGCCGCGCTGCAGCAGGGTGCTGGTCAGTGATGGTGGCTGAGTCCTGCCAGTAGCTTCGGGGATTTGCAGTGCAGCGCAGGAGTTCAGAAACAGGACTTCTGGCACCCTGGCAAGATTCTGCAGTTGTTCGAGTGGGAAAGTGATGCGATCAGTGGCTGGTGGCCGGCTGGTGGCGAGGACGAGTTCGCGGGGGGTATCTCGGCCGGCTTGTGCCGGTTCGGCATGTCCGGCGAAGTGGACCCATGAATTTTCGGTCAGGATCTGACTGAAGGCGGCGACGGTAAGAGTTTGTGGCGGTTCGCTGAGGGGCGAGAGTTTGCGTTTGGAGTGCAGTAGAGTCCTCAGGCGACGTTCCACCATTCGTTGTTCGAGATCGACGCTGATCAGTTGCCAGTTATCCGCCGTGGGTACGCAGCCGGTGCCGGTGATGGGAGCAGGGTGCGGTGCTGAACCGGGGAGCGGTGTCTGGTCGCTGTTTGACTGTGGCAGCAGCAGTCTGCCGACGGCGAAGCGGATGCCCAGTGGTCGTGACTGCACCTTCAGAGATTCCCATGGAATTCGGTGACCGGGCAGATCACTGACGACTGTCAGAAGGCTGCCGTCTGGTGCATTTGCCAGCAGATTCTGGTGTTCGCTGCTGAGCAGCAGGTTGCCAAGGCTGGTGAGATCCTGGTGCCAGCGGCTGATTTGAGCGACTGTCCGGGGGTCGCTGCTGGCAGTGGCAGAGGAGGCGCTTTTGTCGAGATGCTGCAGCACTTCATACAGAGTGTCCTGGAGATTGTCTGCCTGGCAGTCGGGCAGCTGCAGAGTGAGTGCGGGGTGGAGCGGCTGCTGCAGAATCAGTGCTGTCATGAGAGTGTTTCCCTTGCAGACTCAGTTGCCGTCGACAAAGTGCTGACGCCACGGTTCAGCGGTAAACTGGTGTCCATCAATTGACAGGTTCGTGTGAATTTTGAGTCTGGCGCAGCGTTCGAAGGGGAGCGGGTTGTTGTTGACAGACAGATTGCTGTTTTGCTGGCTGGGAGTGATCCAGAGGCCGTCGCCAAGTCGGAAGATGATGGCCACGACTGGGTGCTGTGGGTTGTAGCCGGGCAGCAGCCAGCCGCAGGTGGCCTGGTCATATCCGACGCGCAGCACATTCAGCATAAAGATGCAGGTTTCGGGAATGTCATCGCGGCTGCAGACGAGGACATCGGTGCAGTAATTTTCGGTAACCGTCAGGTTTTCGATATTGGCCAGTGCTTTTAGTTTCTCGAGAAATTCGGGATCCTTGCAGGTGATGCGCCGGTAGATCAATTTGAGGCTTGATTCGGGGTTGTCGGCTCCGTTTGTGCCGGGTTTCAGATATCCTGCTGTGGCATTCAGATCGGAGGATTTTTGGTGGACCAGGCGGGTATCAATGAGGGATCCGTGTTTTGAGTAGTCGTGGAAGTAGAGCGATTCTGGTCTGCGTCCGATCATGGCGTGGGTGTTGCTGATGTAATTCTTAGCCGGCTCGGCTGTTTCCGGGACTCGCAGTACGAGATCATTGGGGGGGTAGTCGAGGTGCTGGCTGCTCCATGTATTTGCCCGGCCCATGCGGAACGTGGTTCCGGCGACCAGGAGGATGTGCTGGTCAAGTGCGGGTTTTTGTAGGGTTCGTCGCAGCGTCAGCCGGAGGGGCACTGCCGCCGTCAGCGGTTCATTATTAAGCGTCTTGCGATGCTTCAGTTCGAGGTGGTCATCCAGGCGGAAATCGGGTCTGGAAAAGGGCTGAAGAGCGGTCGTTTCATGCAGTTCGATTGTTTGTCCTGCAGGCGTTTCACGCGGAGGCAGATGAAAATTGTTTTCGGCAATTCCGGCGACGAGATCGTGGCCGCTCAGGCTGTTGTCAATGTTGACAGTGAGATTTAAATTGTGTTCATTTGTCAGGGTCAGGCTGCCGTCAAGAAATCGCGACGGATGTCCGCGGTCGACGCGTACGGTGCAGACATCGGTCTGATGCTGGAGGATCAGCGTGATTTCCTGGCTTTCCCAGAGCCCGGTGCTGCGGTTGAGTGTCAGTTTCAGTGGCTGATCCACGCCTTGTCGACCATCCGGAGTTCTGAGCAAGGCGGTTGAGGTTTGGTGCAATGTGTCACTGCTGGTAATTTTCAGAGTGACTGCCAGGTGTGGGTTGCGGGTGTATCTGATCAATGTTGCAAAGACGCCGTGTCTGCGAGAGTCATCAGCTGTTTGTGCTGCGGCCGGTGACCCTGTTTGTGAGGCGGGCTGCATATTTTGGATTGCGGTGTGCTGTGGTGAACTGGAATGACTGGCTGCAGGTGGCAGATCGTGGCTGTCAGTCTGAGTTTCAAGGGTTGACTTGCCACACTGACTGCAGCGTTTGCCGGTTTTTTTGAGATCAGCGGGGTTGATTTTCAGTTCCCACTGGCAGCTGCGACAGACGAGTTTCATGGCTGATTCTTTCGCGTTTTGATTCAGGCTTCAAGTTGCAGCTGGAGTGCTAATCCGTCGAGTTCGGTGGTGTAGCCTGCGGGATTCTGGTGAAGAATCAGCAGTTCTGCGGTGCCTGGCGGAACGTCCAGGAATTCGGCCAGCAGATTGTGTGGCTGTGCTTCGAGGCGGGAGCCGTCTTCCAGCAGCAGCTGCAGCAGGAGCTGTTGTGCGGGAATGACGGGGTTAAGGAAGGTGAACAGCACAGCCACGAGAAATTTTGAGCGACCTTTTGTGGCGATCTGAATTTCCAGTTCGCACTGCGACAGTCTTTCCGCGAATCTTAATTCGCCGGTGTTTTTTCCATCGCGGGCAAGTTCCGTTTTGTGCAGGGGGCGACCGGGCAGTTTGTTGACCCAGTTCAGCGAGGCACCGGAGCGGCAGACGCTGGCGACGACGGGTCGCCGAGTTTGTCGTGGGAATGATGTGGGAGGAACTGCATCGAGATCCGTGACTGTCTGCAGCATTTCGTGATAGATATGGATGGCTGCCGGATGTCGGGCGAGGACGTCGGCTGCATCTTCGAGGAGGGCGTTGCGGGTCTGTTCGTCGTCGTCGGCGACGGAGGAGGCAGTGCTGAAGGCCAGTGCCAGCAGAGCGTGGGTGTCTTCGTCGGAAAGCGTCGGTGGCGGACTGGCATCCTGCGTTGTCCGGGCTGACAGGAGTTGTTGCAGTTGATCTGCGGGGGCATTGTGCTGTCTGGAGTGGTCCATGGTCATAATTCTGTATGGAAAGGTCAGGTTTTTCGGTTTGGCGCGGCACCCAGCAGCCGGGCCCCGCTGCGACAGCAATCCTTGCATTTGTCGAGACGGTCAACCAGCAATCAGGATTCGCGGGTGTGATTTCCTGTGAAATTTGTGGAAGAATTTTTCAAATCAGTGAGTGTGAGTCCATCGCAGGCGGCCTGCTGCAGGGACTTTAGCTCAAGTTGCAGCCGCAGTTCAGTGGCTGAATCGCGAATGCCGGAGGCGGTCAGCAGGGCGGAATTTTCGTGGTCTGCAGGTGTCTTCATGGCATTTCGAATCTGCGTGGCGGCGGCTTCCACGGTGCCGACAGGTCTGTTGAGCACGTGGGCGATTTCGGTATCGTTGAAGGTGTCGTTTTCGCGGCAGGCCTGCAGGCTGATTCTGCAATTCAGCCATTCTTTTCGTGCGGCAGTTTCGAGATAGCAGTGTATTGCGAAGTTTTTGAAGTCATGTCTGGTCTGTGCTTCCGGCGTTTTGGGTCTGCGGGTGCCTGGCGTATCAGAGGAGTAGGCGTCTGCTCCGGCAGAGTACGTTTTTTTGACCTGTTCAAGGGATTTAAGTCCGGCGACGGTGGCCGCAGCGTCGAGGCAGCGCTGCAGCAGCAGCTGCTGGTCAGCGGTGGCTGAGGACGATCGCTGGAACAGGGTGCGGAACAGGTGGAGTTTGGATTCCCGTTCCAGCCGCAGCTTCCAAAAGGCTTCTTCCTGTTTGCGCAGCGGGTCTTTCCGACGTTTTGCGGCATTTTCGCGTTTTGCGGCATCTTCGGTTGAGCGGTCGGCGTGAGCAGATATGGCTTGCTGCAGTCGTGTTGACAGTGCCGGATCTGCGGGGTCTGCTGCGCCTGCGAGAATTAACGGCAGGGCCGTTTCGCGGCAGCCGGCGAAGGCGGGCATGGGCCATGGTCTGAGCAGGAAGACGGCCTGCTGTGTGGCGTTGAGTTTCAGGGCATGCAGCAGGGTGAAGAATTCATGGGAATCCGCGTGGTGATGTTTTGGTGCTGGCCCGCCCTGGGGCGAATCGAGGATTTGACCGGAAAAGTCGCCGAGGTGCTGGTTTTCAGCAGTCTGCTGGCGGGAGAGCGGGCGAAACTGTTCTTTGGCCGTGAGGCTGGCATGTTTTCGATAATACTGGAGCAGGTCATACTCGCAGCCGCCTGCGAGTTCCATCCGGTATTTGGCCACTACGCTGTCCCAGTCTGCTGCATTATTGAGTTTTTCGAGTGTCTGGACAAACACGGTGGAGTACTCATTGCGTTCCATGAACTGCCGGGGAGTCAACCCCTCAAACAGCCGTGTGCCCCAGTGGCAGATACTCACATCGAGCCACTTGTAGAAAGTCACTGACTGCTGGATCAGCTTGAGTGATTCGCCGCGGTCGGGATCCGGCTGCCAGAGGACTGCCCGAAGGCAGTGCTGCAGCGTGTGACTGTCGTGTTCTGACGCGGCAGCAGCCGCCAGCACGGCGCTCTGATCGGGCTGAAGTGTGGTGGTGAGCAGCCATGCGGCCAGTTCGTTGACGGCCTGGCCGAGAAGATAGTGTTCGGGTTTCAGGTCAGGTTTACCCTGGCGTTTCTGTTCGAAACCGTCGGCCAGTTCGTGCCACGCTGCGCTGCTGAAGCAGCGCTCCTGAAGCCGTTGCCAGCCGTTTTTGAAGTGGATGGCAGACTGCCCAGTGGCGGGCGTTTTGTCAGCCTGGGGCAGCAGTTGTTGAGTGCAGAGCAGAGTGAGCACCTGCCGGGACATTTGCTGGCAGTGCTGGCCGGCATCGCTGTTTGGGAAATCGTGCAGGTCGCTGGAGTGTGTGAAACGGGGCATGGTGCTGACTGTACCAGAATACGGTAGTGGAATTCGAGTGGACAGTGCTGTGTCTGCCTGCTGGGGTTGTGCCGGGACGCTGAGCAAGTTTCCCTGGGGCAGAGTTGACGAGCAGCGTAAGCTTAACGATCTGGACATGAGAAGTCCCTTCCTGCGGTGGGTTTTCCGGACGAAAAATGTGGCGACGCGTGTTCTTTGAGTGAAAAGGCTGCTGACGGAGGCTGACGGGAAAAAAAAAGGCGAAATCCTGCAGGAACTCCGGAAATTGGTTCCTGATGAGTCTCTGACAGCCCGCCGGTGGTCGCAGGTCGTGACTGCGGTTTGGGTGTTCCGCGAGGCGGAGCATTTTTAGGAGTATTCAGATGATTCGACGCATGGTGTGGACAGCCGTTTTTCTGGGTGGCCTGCTGGCCCGCGGCGTTTGGGCGCAGGAGAGCCTGCCGGTGCCACCCCCGGAGTTCCGACGCCCGTCCGGACTGACGGCCTATGACTTCATGACGGACGCTGACGAGTTTTACTATCATCACCTGAGCAAGTTGTGTCTGGGCGGTGATATTGCGGAGTGGCCGCTGGTGCGAACATTGGCGACACTGGGTGCCGACGTTGTGGATTCGGCCGCACTGGCTCGGGCTGCCAATCATCAGATCAATATTTCTGAGCAGCCTCGGGCGCGGATGATCAGTCAGATGGTGAATGAGTGTGCGGATCTTTTGGGTGTGGTTCCCCCGCCGACTTACATCGACGGGAATCCGACTCCCAATGCCTACGTTACGGGGCTGGCAAAGCCGCACCTGCTGGTGATTACGTCGGGCTTGCTGGAATTGTACCAGGATACTCCGGATGAGCTTCGTTTCATCATTGGACATGAGCTGGCTCACATTCGCTGTCAGCATCTGCGGACGCTGCTGGTCGCGCGGCTGGTGGTGTTTCCAATTATTGTTCGCAGCCACGCTCCAACTCAGACGCCGCTTGGTGGTCTGGTGGCATCAGTTGCGGGTCTGACGGCACTTGGCACGCTGACTCACTGGTTTCGCGCGGCCGAGTATTCAGCGGATCGCGGAGCGTTGCTGTGCGTCGGTGGCCGGGTTGAAATTGCTCAGCAGGCGCTGGTGCGTTTGCTGCATCAGACGCGTCAGTCCAACAAGCTGATGGATGCGAAGCAGGCGGCATTTGATGTGAAGCGGCTGTATCGGGATCAGCAGGATCTGCGTCATCGTCCGCTGGTGCAGCTGCTGAGTTTTGTTGATCAGTTTTCGGCGACTCATCCATTTCTGGCGGACCGCTGTGTGGCTCTTGAGTCGTGGGCGCAGTCTGAAGACTATCGGCGTCTGATGACACGCCCCGAGCTGCCGTCGCTGCGACTGGCGGTGACCGGGATTTCGGTCAGCAGTATTCCGGCAACTGATTTGTATATTCCGGGTGTGGATTCGGGTGAAACTGATCCGCTGCTGTATGTGACGTATGCCGGGACCACGCATGAGACAGGGCGTGCTTCGGACAAGACGGAGCTGCATTTGCAGGACCTGGATTTTCGTTTTACGTGGGAATCCGGAGCCGGCGTGATCGTGGACGTGTACGACTACAACACTGTGCTGCCGAATCGCCTGGTGGGGTCTGTGCGGCTTCAGATTAACAGTATGGAGCCTGGAGATTACACTGCGGAGGCACCGCTGCAGCTGGACATTGAAAGTCCGTCTACAGTGGTGGATCGGCCAACAGTGACCATGCAGTATCGGCTGGAATATTCAGAACCGAAGTCAGTGGCGGCTGCCGAGTCAGTGCAGCAGTGATGATTGCAAAGCGGTGATCGGCCGCAGGCCGGTCACCGTTTTTTCCGAGCAGCGCATGTTCAGCAAGAGGAGAATTGCTATGACCGCCGTCCCTGATCGCCCGGAATTTGTCGTTGGTTCCTCGCTTGCTGAACTGGCTGCAGGCTTGCAGCTTCGACTGCAGCAGGAGCAGGCCAGCTGGCTGGCTGCTGCTGTCGATCTGCATGTCATGATTGACGAAGTGCTGCGGCTGGGCCAGTCGCTGCCGGAGAAGCTGATGGTGGCCTGTGAACGTCTGCAGCAGGGCAAGGCGCGTCTGGCGGAGGAGATCCGGGAGGCTGTTGAACCGTTGCAACTGCCGGACTGGACTGCTCCGGAAGCTGCGGCCGAGTTCAGCAGTTTTCGGGAGCGTCTGGACGATCTTGCGGCGATTTGCGCTGAGCTGGATCGGGTCACTGCTGAAAAGATGGCTGGACATCAGCTGGTGCTGGGCAGGGTGCTGCTGCTGGCGGCGGGCTCTGCAGAGGCCGAGATACCTTTGCAGAGTCTGCAGCGGCAGGCAGCGGAAGTGCGTGAGCAGCTGCAGTTGTGCTGTCATTCGGTCGTGGATCGGGAGGTGGAGCGACTGCTGGATGTATTTAAGGCAGTGCTGCTGCTGGCAGACGATGCGGAATGCCGGACTGGAGGCGCTGCGTGTGAGCGGTTCAGCGGGGCAGCTGTGGTCGAGGCATTCAACTGCACTGCGGGACAATGCGGCATTGTGCTGGCAGTCGAGCTGCTGCGGGGAAACTGTCGAGCGGCGGACGAGAGCGAGGCGGTGGCGGCAGACGAGTCAGGTCCCGAACCTGCGGCGGACTTGTGTGAACATCCGAGCAGTGCTGGAGGGGGAGTTCAGCTGGATGCGGGTGAGGTTGTCAGCGAGACGGCAACGGAGCTGGCTGAGGTTCAAGGGGTAGCGGTGCAGCCTGATGCACCGGAGCCGCTGCAGCTGGAGCGGCTGCTGAGCCGTTTTTCCGGTCAGTTCAGTCTGAAGCGGGTCGGGCAGGTTTCGCAGGCGACCAATTCCGCCAATCGCAGTGTGGCGAAGATGTCACTTCGGGAATTGACTCCGATGTCCGAATCCTTGCGGAAGCGGGCCGGGCAACTGTCCAGTCAGGGTCAGTCAGTGAAGGGAGTGCATGTTGGGTTGCCGCTGGCATCGGCCTTGCGTTGTGCTGCGCTGGCCATTGACTGTGTTGGCATAGTGCAGAGGGAAACGGGGGGGGCGGGCACCTTTACGAGGCGTGACTACGAGATTACCAATCGTTTATTGAGTGAATCTTTGCAGCAGTCTCAACTGGCAGTGGAGGGGTGGGCTGGTGTGGCTCCGGTGGTGATTCCGGAGCTGAATCGGATTTCCTGCTGGCTGCAGTGCAACCAGCAGCCGGCCGACAATTCGCGTCACAGCCGGCAGTCTCGCGCAGCTCAGGGCGACAAATCTGAGTCAGCAACACTGATGCAGCGAATCCGAGATTACTTTAAGGATCTTAATCAGAGGCAGCGAAAGCAGCGATTGCTGGAGAGTGTTCAGGAGCATTGCAAAAGCCTGAGTGTTGCCGAGAGTGACGAGCAGTTACGGCAGGCGACAGCGGAACTGGATAGCTGTATTGCAGAGTTGCAGGGGCTGGGGTTGAGTCCCAATGACGCCGAGTTGCGGAGAATTCTGCTGCCGGTTTACGAATTTCTGGTGGATGCCACCGCGGGCAGTGATGCGGCGGAAACTGCGGCTGACGCAGGTGTTTGCTGGTCGTCGCCGATGCAGTCGGTAATGCAGCACTTGCAGCACTGGCGAGAGCGGAACTCGGTTGATATGCCGGCTGAGAACTGTTGTACGGAGGCTGTCGCGGCTGTTCGGCAGCGTTTGCAGGGAAAGGTTTTGGCAGTGGTTGGTGGTGTTTGCCGTCCGCATGCGGCAGAGCGATTGAAGCGGGAATTCAATCTGCAGGAACTGCGCTGGCTGAATGCCTCAAAAGCAGATCGTGTGGATTATTTTCAGCCGGACCTGCGAGGTGCTGCGGCAGTCGTGCTGATTACTCGCCTGATGGGGCACAAGCATACGAGGATTCACGACTTATGTCAGCCTCTGGGCATTCCCTGCGTGCAGACGAGGTATAGTGTGGGATACAGTGTCAACCAGATTGCCGAGGTGATTCTGGCTCAGGCCAGTGAACAGCTGCCGGGTGGCCAGGCCGAGGTATGACCAGTCTGGGGCTGGTATGGTGAAACGATGGCAATCCGGGAATTCCGGGGCGATTTCCACCTGAGTGTGCAAAGGGAATTGAGTGTCGTGTTCGGCAGTGGATAAGCAGGAGGTTCGTTTCGACGGAGCGCAACGCGACTATCAGGGGGCTTAACACGATTTCACCATCCCAGTCTGGGGCTGGTTCAGCGGGTTGCGTGCCGGGTTGGCTTTTCCGGCTGGGCGGAGTTTGAGGCGGAGGTGGTGGCCGTCAAAGTTTGCCAGGCCTTCGCAGCGGGCATCATTTGTGAAGCAGATACGACTCGCGCTGTCCGCACAGGATTCAACCGCTTAACGGCAGCTGGTGGCGATTTCACAATCTCGGTTCTGAAAATCGGC
>JBJTPZ010000266.1:0-13883 GCA_046075365.1 Planctomycetaceae bacterium | reverse complement strand
ATCGGTGTTACCATCGGTTGTGTCCACGTTCAAAAGTTGAAAACCAGCCAGCGCTGCTGCAGAACTGAATCAGGCTGCACGGCCACTGCTGCAGCAGCCCGCGGCAGGGGCGACGCCAGAGCCGAACAGAGCTTAGAGAGTGCGATTGGTGGTTGCAATCGGCGAAAAGGTAAAATGCTCACGGACAACAGGCTCACAGCCTTTCAGCCGCGGCCCCGGCAGCACTGGCCCGCCAACCGCGATTTCAGGCTTCCGCCACCGTGAATTCACGTTCCTCAATTTCGCAGCGACCGGATTTGCGGAAGGGACGCGGCAAAGGCTGAGCTGCACCGTTGGCGTCAATCGTGCGACAACGCAGCAGGCAGCGTCCGGGTGTCTGTGGCGGCAATAACGCACACCAGTGCGCTTTGCCCAGACGCAGTGGCCACTGCTGAGGCTGCCCGGCGGCCGTGAATCCGAAAACGCCTCGCAGATCACAGCCCTCCGCAAAATCGCCGCCCCAGTCCGTCGGGGGTGGCAGGATCGTCGCGTCCTGCCACGGTGCCGTCTGAAACCACGGATCTTCCCCCGGCCAGCTGTCTTCCGCCCGACTGACCCACACCTGAACTTTGGCCAGACCCGCAATGCCGACCTGAGCATACCCGGTGACCGGGATGGCGGTATTCGCCTGAGCCTTTGCCGGGACCTCCAGTGTCGCAGCAAACGTTTTCAGCGGGCTGTCCACGTCGTTGTTGCCGCTGATGTAGGTGTCATTCGCCGCGGCCTCGTTCGACAGCAGGATCGTCGTCAGCCATTTCACCGATTTAAAGCCATAATGCTCGGGCACCACCAGCCGCACCGGACCCCCGCGCTGCGGTGACAGCCAGTGCCCGTTCAGTTTCCAGCAGACCAGTACCGGTGGCAGTCCGTCATAGTCTTCCAGAATCCGGCCGGCGGGCAGCGAGCTGCGAAACATCTGCGCTGGATCATTGTTATGAAAGCCATAGTAAATGACGCGGCGAAAATCGGCGGTCGGCTGTGTCATCCAGAGCAGCTCGCGGAGCGGCACGCCCTGCCACAAACCCATGCCCAGCGGACAGCCAATGTTCAGGCAGGTCATCACCTTCGCGAAACGAACCGAGTGTTTCTCACCCAGCTGCAGCAGGGTCTGAAAATCGATGGCCGTCTGGTCGGCCGCCAGGAACTGGCGTCCCAGTTTGGCCGGTGAAGCCGGGTCCGCGAGGATTTCCAGACGCCACGTGTCTCGCGTCAGCCGGGCTTCGGCCAGCTGCTCAGGGCTGAGCGTATGCGGTACCGGGCGGCCGCGCGACACATCCTGAAATTTGTCCTGCGGAGTGAACCAGGGTTCCAGCCGACCGACCGCTGCCTGCAGCTCAGGCGGCAGTTCGCTGAGCTGCCGCACTTCCGCCGACACCCGGCCTGTGCCGGCGATGCCCGCAACCGTGGCCGCCGCACCCAGAAACGATCGTCGAGTCTGTCCGTTCATCGTGCTGTTCCTGAGGATTCGCCGGCCGAAGGTGTGCACCAGTCACTTTTTCTCGCCGGCATTTCAATCCCGATTCTACACCGTCAGCTGGTTCGTATGCCATCGCGAGTCGTCAGGCGGCGTGATCGTCGGTCTTAAACCTCCTGCTGCCCGCTGCCCTGCAATAACCGCCCGGTTTTGCTCGACAATACCCACTTTCGCTGCGCGAAGTCAAAATTGCCCCCGTTGCGCATCAGCAGCACATGAGTCGTTGCAGGGATGCCCTGCAAACATTCCGGCTGATCATCGAAAAAGACCGAAATCCCCGCACGCACGATCACCTCGGCCTTGCCGTCCAGCGACTTCACAAGAAACAACTGGTCATAGCGAATGCCGTATCTTGCCAGGTCCGCGACCGCCTTTTCGCGATTGCTGCGATACGACACCACACACACGCGGCCAGGCCAGATCTGAGTCAACGTGCGAAAAAATGCCGTGGCCTCGTCGACACAGCCGTCAATGTCGATCCCCAGCACCGGGATCCCAGACATTCCGGCACTCGCCGCTCGATCATCCGCCGCCGAAATATCGCTCTCACTGGCCATACAGCCCCCCCCTGCTTCCTGCAGTCTGTCCCGCTCATGCCAGCTTAACACGTGTTGCAGTATAAAAGGATTCCGTTGTAATCTCCAACGATAAGTCCGCCGCTGCCCCGCGTTCGCCAGCTGACCTCCGGAACCGCCCCATGCGCACTCCGCTCAAGTTATCCCTGCTGCTGTGCCTGCAACTCGTCTGTGCACCCGGGTGCAGCCTGCTCATCAATGCCTGCGGAACTGACGGCCCGCCCCCCGAGACTCGCGAACAGGTGCATGCGAAGTTTGGAAAGCCCCGCAATAGTTCCACAATTGAGCTGAAGCACGCAAAAACCTCGGAAATTCGACAGTTCCCGGTGGAACATCATCGCGTGCATCAGAAGTTTGCCCCGAAATACGGCCCCGGTTATTACCCCCCGCTGGGGGTATTCTGGGAAGTCATCGCGACACCCGCGTCCCTGCTGGCTGCTTCCCTCGAAGTCCTCAAGGGACACGACATGGCCTTTATTTACGGCGACGATGGTGCAGTCGTTGGTCACCGTTATCCCGCTTCCTCAATGGGAACTCCACGGACTCCTCGTGAGTACTGGTTCTCAACAGAATGGGGTCCCGTCGATGACAACAAACCCCGCCGCAAAAGCCCCGACTTCTGATTCAGTACTTCGGGAAAATCGACGGGCTCGGAAATCGCTCGTCCGGATTTGCCGCGTCGTCCAGATACTCCTCACGAGGTACCTGCACCAGCGGCCAATTCCCCGGACGCACTCGCACCACTCGTCCCGGACGGATGCCCTCAATAATCAGGTCCGTCTCAAAACGAATCTGTATCCCGCTGCTGCCCAGCGGTACCGCTCCCTCCACCCGCCTGACCTCCAGTATCGTGCCCCGCGATGCCATGTGCGCCGCACCATAGGCCCCGTGCGTGTGCTTCAGGGTATTCTCCACCGAATTCATCATCGCCGAGACATTCGGCTGAAAGTCAGCGTACAGCGCCGCGTCCATCCCGCCAAACAGCGTGGCCGTCACCGTCGCCCGCCCGAACCGACCATACTCCACTCCGTCGACCATGGCCGCCATCCAGCGACTGCGAATAAAGGCCCGGTGAGTCTCTGTCTGACGCTTCCCCGCCTGACCCAGTGAGACTTCGTCCAGCCAGATGTCCGAAACGTGGAAGCGAGTAAACACGCCGTCCGCCGTCGGTTTCCACGTCAGACCCAGCCACACCGCCTGGCCCGCCAGCGACTTCCGGCCACTCGCCGGCCAGATACCCTCCGCCACCAGATCCTCAACCCCCACACATTCCCGGCCGCGCCAGACGCGGGTCGCGGCATCGAAACTCAGTTTCTCGTCCGCCACCGCTCCTGCGTCACCCGCCTGAGATTCAAGGCGAGCTGTCAGCATGCCGGTCAGATTCTGCACATCCACTTCCTGCAGTTTCCAGATTTTGCCCTCCCGCTGACAATAACTGGGCTCGTCCTCCAGCAGCAGCACATGGTTCTCAGCCGGAAAGATGCCAGCCCCGCGATTGTGGTTGGCATCCTTCTTCCCACTGTCCACCGGCAGCACCGGCACGGCCGAAATCCTGGGATCGGGCGGCAGAAAGGCTCGCACGTGCAGCACGGTCCCCAGCGGCACGTCCCGCAGGTCGGCCGGAGCCCCATGGTAGCGAACAATGCCATATGGCAGCAGCGCAAACGGGTGCGGATCGTTGCGGAAGAACATGCCCGAACCCTGCACTCGCAGACTGCCGCGACGGTTCGCATGGTCCACAAATACCAGCTCGCCACGATACTCAAGAGACCGTTCCAGCGGCGGAAAACGGCCCGGCTCCGGTCGAAATGGCTCGTCAGCTGCCAGCACACCCGCAGCCCACAGACATACCAGTGCCGGCAGCAGCAGGGCCCCGCCATTCGTCTTCCGCAGCCTCATAGTTCCACCGCCCTGTTGCTGTCACCAAACCGATCCGTCTCCACGCCCATCCGCTGTGCCATCAGCAGCAGCAGATTGCTCATGTGAGCCTCAGCGTTGGCCGGGCGACTGCACAGCGAATAATGTTCACCCGGCTGCTCCAGCTGATAGCCATTGAAATGGCCCTGGTTGAAGTCCAGATGACTGCCATGCTGCAGACCCAGATCCGAACCACCGCCCAGCACCAGCGGCAGATTCGCGTTGCCATGGCTGTGACCATAACTCATGCCGCTGCCAAACAGCGACATCGTTGTCCCCAGCATCGGTTTCCCGTTCAGATCCAGTGTCTCAGTCAGCCGGCTCAGAAAGTACCCGTACTGCTCAATCGCAAACGTGTCATAGTTCGTCAGCTTCTCCATATACCCGGCATCTCCGCCATGGTGACTGAGCTGATGACGCGACTCGGTAATGCCAATTTCCGGGATGGCGAACGCATCACCCTCACCGCCCAGACTGAATGTGGCCACTCGAGTCACATCGGTCTGAAACGCCAGCACTATCAGATCATACACCGTGCGGAAGTAGTCTCCGGCCTGAGTCTGCGGCACGTCGCGATTCGTGCGTTTGCGATCGGCGTCCGAAATGGCGGGCAGCGGAGTATCCAGCCAGGCGTCCGCGCGGCGTGTGCGAATTTCCGCCTCCCGCACCGAACTGAGATACTGCTCCAGCCGACCACGGTCCGTCGCACCCATCTTCGCTTCCAGCCGCCGCACCTCGGCCAGATTGTCGTCCAGCACACTGGCTTTCCGCCGCAGCGCCTTCCGCTGTGCCGCCGTGCCCCCTTTGGGCTCTTCAAACAGCGATGCAAAAATTTCACTGCAGCGACGCTGCGCCGGCAGCTGCACGCCGTCCGCCGTCCACGCCAGTGAACCCTGCGTCAGTGCCACCTCCAGCGATGGATAGCGAGTGTGCTGCGCAGTGACCTCGGCCATCTTCTGATCGACCGAAATCGTGTTGCGGTCAGATGGCCCCAGCTTGCCGCCAGTCAGCCAGATCGAGATGCAGTTGTGGTGATGACTGAGCGCACCCGGGTGATGCAGACCACTGATCGGCGTAATCGCATGGCGATGTTTTTCCAGCGGTCGCAGCGATCGCGAAAACTGATAATCACGACCGGCTGTCGTAATCTGATAATTCAGCGAATGCACCCCGTTGGCCAGATAAATGAAGGCACTGCGGCGCGGCATCGCCGGAGGCTCGGCAGCTCGCAGCGGAAGCATACACTCCAGCATCGGCAGGGAAATGCAGGTGCCCAGAGCCCGCAATGCATGCCGCCGGTCCAGCAGCCACGATTGAGACAGAAAACTCATCAGCCAGCTCCCTTCAATGTGTTCAGGAAATCGCCGTCGTCTGTTCAGCGCTTGCGAAACAGATCCGAAAGCACCACCGCCCGGATCATGTCACGCACCCCATACTGTTTTGCTTTGGCCGCATCGACAATCGCCTGAATGTCGGCTCGATCATCCACCGTCAGCACACGCCGCAGCCCGTACGTGCTTAAATGTTCAATAAAACCGCGAGCCACCCGGTCACGGTCCGCAATCAGCAGCTGTCGGAATTCCGCCGCGTCCCGGAATGCGCGGCCGTCCGGCAGCACGCCCGTGGCATCCGCCGGCGGATTCGCTCCCACTCCCGTCGGTACCTGCTCGACGGTTCTCCACTGGCCAATTGCGTCGTACTGATCAAAGGCCAGACCCAGCGGATCAATCGTGCGGTGGCAGGCCGCACAGCTGGCGTTCTTCGCGTGGGCCTCTATTCTCTGACGAATCGTCACGCGAGTGCCCTCGGGAGGCACCGGCTCAATCGGATCCACGTTCGCCGGTGGTGCCGGCGGAGTCCGATTGAAGATGGTTTCGCTGATCCAGACGCCCCGATGCACCGGTCGGTGTCGCGTCCCGTCGGAGGTCAGGCCCAGCACCGCGCCCATCGTCAGCAGCCCCCCGCGATGATGCTCAGGGCTGAGCGCGACCCGCTGGAATGCGCCCGAGGCCGGTTCAGGCAGGCCGTAGAAGTCGCACAGCCGCGCGTTCGCTACGGTCCAGTTCGAATCCAGAAAACTGTCGATCGGCAGATTGCCCGCAAACACCTCCCGAAAATACTCCACCGGCTCCGCCTGCAGACTTTTCTGCAGCCAGTCATCGTAGCCGGGATACAGCTTGCGATCCGGCGGAAACATGCCGACACGGTGCAGCTGCAGCCACTGCCGGGCAAAGTCATCGATGAACCGCTGCATGCGGCTGTCCGCCAGCAGACGATCCAGCTGAGCTTCCAGGTCGGCACCGCTGAGCTTTCCCGCTGACGCAGCCGCCAGCAGATGATCATCGGGCATGGAACTCCAAAGAAAATAAGACAGCCGCGATGCCAGCTCATGATCGGTCAGGCGTTCGCGAGGTTCTGCGTCACCCTCCACCAGATAAATAAAGTTGCGGGATGTCAGCACGGCCTGCAGGGCCATGCGGAAGGCGGATTGTGGTGATTCCCCGTCAGCCCGCGCTTCCTGATACGTCTGCAGATATCCTTCCAGTTCGGGCAGCTGCACCGGACGTCGCCAGGCGCGAGCCGCAAACTGCTGCAGGTGCCGGGCTGCGACGTCTGCAGCCGCATCATCCGGCGGAATCACCGCCTGCCGCCGCGACTGTTCGGCCTCTGTGACCAGCGGACCCTCCCACTCAATCCAGTCCAGCAGCACCGTTGAAAACAGCCCGTTGCCCCGGTCATCAAACATCTGCGGCGCATTGGGATTCAGCAGCAGCGTTTCACTGCTGTGAGTAAACACGTAGGAATCACTGGCCAGCGCATTGCGAAAAGCGGCGCCGCCCCGACGATCAACACCGTCCGTCGCCACAACGCAAAACTGCAGGCCGATCGGCATCTCCAGAAAGACTTCAAACTCATAAACCTGCGGGCTGTCTTCAGGTGCCGTGATGTCAAATTCGATCAGCCCGTCGACCGTTTCTTCACTGGTCTCTTTGCCGATACTCAGGTGTGCCGGCTGACCTGCAGAAGGACGAATGCCGCTGGCCTGCAGCCGGACCTTGTACAGCCCGCTGTGTTCCGGACCTGTGCGACCGAACCAGTGCGGAGCCATGGCCTGCTGCACACGACCGGGAAACAGCAGCTGTCGCAGCGGGCGTTTGATGCCAAAGCGATCCAGCAGCACCTGCTGCTTCTGTCCGCCACCGTATCGCAGTTCGGCAGCCGTGCGGCGGACTTTGCGAGCCTCGGGAGTGGTGGCGGGAAAGGCCCGCTCCAGCACGATCTCAGCAGCCCGGTAATAGCGATCCATGTGCGAAGGCGAAAGTGACAGCTGCGAACCGATGCGTTCGTAGCCGTGCCACAAAGTGTCCTCGTTCAGTTCTCCGGGACGCGACGGATCATAACGCACCCCCAGCAGGTCATAGACTGTGTTCTGGTATTCGCGACGGCTAAGTCGATAGTGGGTGACCGCTGGTCGGGCTGCCATCCGGGTCGCGCGACCTTCCTGCAGCAAAGTATCGAGTGCTGTGACGAAGCCCTGGATTTCGCCGAGACTGGGCTGCGGCTGATCCTTTGGCGGCATTTCGCCGCTGTTGACTTTGTCGAGCGTTTCAGCCCAGTGGTGAGTATCCTGGCCGGAACGAAAATCCCGCGACAGCGTATCCAGCCGCAGGTCGCCTTCAACCTTCTCGGGACCGTGGCAGCGGACGCACCACGTACTGAGAAACATTTCCCATGGTTCAGCCGCGACGGCGGGGAACGCTGGCCAGAGACTGGTGCAGACTGTCAGTAAAGTCCACGCCAGCAGCCGAGGCAGGGGCTGAGACCGGCGGGGAAGCACGAGCAAACTGGAGATCATGGCGGGATTCCTGCCGGACGGAGCAGCAGTGAGTTGCAGGATGAGAACGGTGGAGGGACTCAGGTGCAACCCCCATATTCCCTGGAAATGAGCGGAAAGGCAATGTGGAAATAAGTGGAAATGTGAGGAAATTCGGGGAATTCGGGTGATTCATGCCTGAGCCGATCGCAGCGATCCCGGTGCCCGGGAGCGTGGCAGCGGTGTTTCGGTGATTGCATCGGGTTGCCTCTGCGGCCGTCCTGCAGCGTACGGATTTCGCGCCCTTGCGATCATCGCGGCCGGAACCGGGGTGAGCGGGGGACAGCAGCTGCATGCGGTTCAGGCAGGCGCTCAGCAGGTGGATGGACTGAGTGGCCCGGTGGGGGGGTGAATGGCGTTGACTTTCTGGCAGGAGTGGGGCGCCGGGTGGGCGAAGCGCCGGGTGGGCGAAGCGCCGGGTGGGCGAAGCTCCTGCTGAGCCGCATCCCTGCCGCGAGGACCGCGCCGATCTCTGCTGCTCCGTAAAATCGCTGGCAAACGCTCAGAGCGCGGACCAGCGTGCGGTGGCTCGGCAGGAACCTCGCGCTCTCAGGTCTTCACCCGTCTGTTCACGGGATTCCAGAGTACTTCAAGGCCCTTGGGCGGCAGCCGGCGGGCAAACGACCCTGCAAACGGCTATCGCCAGCGCGCGCACCCTCGGTGCGAAACACAGCCGGGGGTTTCCGCCCAACCGCTGAGGGGTGTTGGGGACGTCCGCGCAAAAAAACAGCCGCCGGGATCCAGTGAGGAATCACGGCGGCTGTTCGATTGCATCCGTCAGGGGTCGAACCTGAAACCTTCGGTTCCGAAGTTCCTTAAGGCTTCCTTTTGCGTTTCTGATGCTGGCGAAAACCCCGGATTTTCCGGGGTTTTTGCGTTTACAACCCTTCGACCTTGCGTTCCCAAAGCGGAGAAAACGCGAATTAGTGGGGGGATTAGTGGGGGGACTTTGAAGAGCCATTTTCAACCCCCAAAATCGCGACACGCGCGGCGCGGATATCAGATACTCGCCCCTGCTGAGCCAACGAAAAAGTCCGACGCCCGTTCACGGATTCCCTTGTCCCTCGTTCCTCACTCTCTCGTTCCTTGTTCCCGACTCCCTCGCACCCCCGGAGCGGACGGATTTTCGAGGCATGGCTCACATCGATGCTGCGGGAAGGCCGGTGGCGGACGGAGATTTCAACGGACCGGAAGGGGGGGCTGGCAGCATTCAGGTGCCGCGGGATCCAATATCATGCGACACTTATCAGCGAGAGACAGTCCTTGAGGATTCCGTTTGGCCTTGCTGATCGCTCTCCCCAAACGGCACAATTGCTGGCGGAAGGAGAACGTTATGCCCGGATCCACGGATGTTGCGTTCAACGATCGCCTTGAAAATCGCGTTCGACGACTGGAAATGACTGTCCAGTCGCTGCTGCAGACACAACCACGGAAGAAGCAGACTGCCGACACTCTGCCATGGTGGGAGCGAATCGCTGGCACATTCCATGGTGATGAAGACTATCGGCAGGCTATGAGCATCGCCGCCAGTATCCGTCGTGATCAAGAACCTGAGGACGAAGACAATTCACGGTCGCGGAGCACTCGATGAGCCCAGGAACTACGAAAGCCCAGAACTCAAAAGTGCTCGGAGACGTCGCTGAGTATTACGCGCTCAGTCAGTTTGCATTCGCTGGCCGGCCGGGAACCAAAATGCCCGACAACAGGGACGGTTACGACCTCGCTGTCGAGACCGGGACAGAAACAGGGAAAGGGACCGGACTGAAGCGAGTCAGTGTGAAATTACACACGGAAAGCGATGGCTGGAATGTGGCCAGCTGGTTTCTGTTTGATGACCGCAGGGAGTGCGACTGGGTTGTATTCATCTTCAAGCAGAAAGACGGGACACTGCGGAGCTGGATCATTGCCTTCGCCGTTGCTGTAGCCAACGCCAACCTTCCCGACCCCAAACGGAAGGATCCGTGGATGAGGGCCATTTCCTTCGAAAAGCTGGCGACGAAACCACTCAGTGACGTACGAGAACAACTGGGAATTGCACGCGTGACTTTCTCCGGACCAGATCTTCTTCGGTCCGTCACTGTTTTGGAAAATGTCGTGAATTGCCACACAATCTTTGATAGGATGACACCGGTCGATTCCGCCGGACAGGGCTGCAAAGTGACAGCTCGCGGTCAACCTTTGAAAACGGTGTCAAATGAAGAAACAACAGATTGAACAAGTTGTGGCCGATCTCCCGGAAGACGTGGATGTCGACCACCTGATTGAGCACCTGCATCTGCTTGACAAGCTGGAAAAGTCTGAGCAGCAACTGGCTCGTGGCGAAGGCATTTCACATGAAACTGCTAAGCAAAGGTTGAGGCAGTGGCTGAAATAGTCTGGGCTCCCAATGCACTGGATGACGTAGAGAAACTGATTGCGTATATCGGTGGCGACTCGATTGTCAGAGCGCAGAGATTCGCTGCAAGACTCATGAATCGCGTAGAGTCCCTCGGTACCCAGCCCGAATCAGGTTCCTGGCTTCCTGAAGATGAACGGCACGTTTACCGCCAGATCTTTCATGGTACCTATCGAGTCATTTATCGCTATGACTCAGATACCGTCTGGATCGTTGCGGTCCATCATTCAGCACGCATGCTGGATTTAGATAGCTTTTGACAGCACGGCTCACATCGATGCATGCGGGTCAGGCAGGCGGTCAGCAGGTGGATCGACTGAGTCGCCCAGTGGCGGGTGGCGGGGGGGCAGGCGGCGCGAGATTTCAATTGTGCGGCCGCTGGCGTCGGGGATGGTCAGCAGCAGCGTCGGTGTACGTTCGGGCCACGCTGCGGATCGTAGCTCAGTCAGCGGTGAAATTGTTGCCAGCAGCTGGCGGCTGGTTGGCTCCTGCAGGTCCAGTGGCGGCCTGTCGGGAAAAATCGTGAAGACCTCTGGAATGCTGCGAAGGTCTGCCGGATGACCAGCTCACCAGAAATTCGTCCGCCGTTTTTCAACATCTCTCCACGGGCCAAACTCTGAGTCCCGTCCGGCCAGTACTCGGCTGCAGACTTGACCAGCACAAAGTAAGACGGTATCTTACGAGGTATGAAAACCAAAATTTCAAGCAAAGGTCAAATTGTGATTCCTGCTGATTTGCGGGCTCAGGATCGAATTTTCCCCGGGCAGCAGTTTCAGGTGGAACGCATCGAAGAGGGCAGTTATCTGCTGAAGCGGGTACCCGCTGCCGATAACGCCGGTGTCGTTGACTGGCTGCTGGCCTGTCCAGCAGGCGACTGGTATCAGGCAATTCCCTCTGAATCGACCGATGCCGTATGAAGTATCTTGTCGATGCCAATGTGCTCAGCGAAGTGACAAAGCCCGAACCGCACCCTGCGGTTGTTCGTTGGCTGCGACGACACGAACGATTCATAGCAGTGACGCCCATCATCCTGGGTGAAATCGAATATGGGATCGGGCTGACGACTTCGGCTCGCAGGCGAAACGCACTGAAACGCTGGTTTGCCGAAGGTCTGCAACGTTTGAAAGTGTGCGATCTGGACGCTGACACGGCATCCACCTGGGCCGCATTGCTTGTGCGTCTCCGAAAAAGCGGAAAAGCGATGCCCGTGAAAGACAGTCTGATTGCAGCATCGGCACTCCAGCATCAATTAACCATCGTGACTCGCAACATCAGCGATTTTCAGAATGCCGAAGTTCCACTGCTGAATCCGTTTGAATTGACCGCAGACTGACCGTCCCCCTGTGACCGTCAGCAGTGAGTGCACAGGGGGGGACCGGTGCCATGCACATGAGGGCTTTTGGATGAGATATTCTTCGATTGAGTGATCCCTTAAAGTCACGTTTCTGATGGATCAATTACGGTAAGAGACTTCTTTCACGGAGAATCAACGGGCCTTTCCCTGGGGCGGTGGTTCTACTTTGAGCGGAACGTCTCGCTTTGCACGATGCCGTGAACCAGCGAACGCAAACCGTAGTCGTCTTTGGCGGCTCCGTTTACGATAGCTTCGATGGTGGACTGGTCCAGCGGTGTTGCGGGCTGGCCAGTGGCGTAGGTGAGCAAGTGCCGCGTGACGCCACGGGCAAGCTGGTCAGGCTGCTTCACCAACATCGAACGCAACTCCTGCACTCCCGCGAACGCCTTGCCGTCCGGAATGACGCCTGTCGAATCGACAGGCAGGCCGTCCTTCCACTGGCTCTGGCCCTTGGGGGCCGTACTGTCGATCTGACGATAGCTTGTCCGGAAATTCCCCATCACGTCGAAGGTTTCCAGGGCAAAGCCATACGGGTCGAACTTCGCGTGGCACGCGGCACACGATCCCTTGCCGCTGTGCAGTGCGAGCTGCTCCCGCAGCGTTTTCGCGCCGCGGGTATCCGGATCCACGGGGTCGATGTTGGCCGGCGGTGGCGGGATCGGTTTACCCAGCAACCTCTCGGCGACCCACACGCCCCGCTTGACCGGCGAGGTCAGGGTGCCGTTCGCAGTCACTTTCATGGTGGAAGCGTGAGTCCAGATGCCGCCGAATGGCGTGTCGGTGGGAAGCGGAATTTCGCGGATCGCGAATCCCTCGACACCAGGGATGCCGTAGTGCCTGGCGAGCCGGTCATTGAGCATCGCCCAGCGCGGGGCCACGAATTCCCGAACGCTGAGGTTCCTGTCGAGCATGTGGCGGAACGTGGCCTGCGTCTCCATGACGCTCGAGAGCTTCAGTACGTCGTCGTACTCGGGGTAGAGGTCTTTGTCGGGCGTCGTGTTGTCGATGCCCCAGAGGCCGAGCCACTGGTCGAGGAAATCCTTCACGAAACGCTCGGACTTGGCATCCCTCAGGAGTCGCTCGGTCTGATCATGCAGCACTTGCGGATCAGAGAGTTTTCCCTGTCGTGCGACTTCGAGGAGTTCTTCATCGGGGGCGGAGTTCCAGAGGAAATACGACAGCCGCGAGGCGAGGGCGAAGTCGGACAGCCTGCCGGCGTTCTCCACAAGGCAGAGAAAATCGGGCGCGGTCATCATGGCGGCCACTTCCGTCACGAACGCCTGCCTGAGCGGCATTCCCCCATCGACCGCTTCCATGTACTTCGCGACGCCAGCCGAGAGCTCCTGCTCGTTGAGATCACGTCGGTACAACCGGGCGCCAATCGCGGCGAACGATTTTGTCACAAACGACTGGAGTTCCTCCCGCGAGAAATTCTGTGCGTTTTTCAGCGTGGCATTTTGGTTGAAGGCTTGCTGGATTGCCGCAGGCATCTCTGCCGTGAAGAGCTGCTGGCCCGGCAGCGTCTCTTCGAGTTCCACGACATCGACCCACTGGATGGCCAGCCCCGGACGATCTTTGCCCAGAACGGACGCCTGTGTGTTCTTTGGCACCGGGACGCCCAGCCCCAGCGGGATCAGCCTGATTCCGTCGTCGCTGGGACCGTCGCTGTTCCAGCCCATTCGCAGATAGACGTCGGCCTCCACGATGGCAGGCTTTCCCGGTGGAGCATCGACGACCTTGAGCAGTTCCAGAATCTGTGGATAAGCCCACACGTGCCCGACATAGATTCCGACCGGCAGTGGCTTGTCGGTCTGGTATCCATAAATGTGCATCCGCAGGCGGTGCAGGCCGGACTTGCGCGGCCCGGGAAAATAAATCCGCCTGCCGTCGGGCGCCTCTTTGTCCAACCTTCCCGAAGTGGTGTCGGAGTTGAACGACACCCACCAGCCATCCGGCAGTTCCAGGGCGTGACCTTTGGATTGTCCTGTATCGTTGGCCCAGAGCCGCATCGTCGCCTTCCCTGCGGGCACTTCAAACATCTTCTCCACGATCAACTCGGCGATCGCGAGCTGCCCCTCCGTGACGGCCGTCGAGAACGGCAATGCCGTGCTGACTCGATCGTAGCCGTCCACACGGCCATCGCCGGGCAGCAGTTTCCTGACGGGCGGGCGGATCCCGAAAATGTCCTGAACCGTGTTGGCGTATTCGTTTCGCGAGAGCCGACGAAATTTGCTGCGGCCTTCGCGCTGCTGTTG
>JBJTPZ010000265.1:0-20859 GCA_046075365.1 Planctomycetaceae bacterium | reverse complement strand
CCGCTGGCGTTCAGGCATTACAACGCTGAAGAGATTGTGGAAGGCCGGTCCATGAAGGACTGGCTGCGGTTTGCTGTCTGCTACTGGCATACGTTTCGGGGTGACGGTACTGATCCGTTTGGGGCACCGACGCTGAAGCGTCCATGGGACGACGGCACAAATTCCCTGGACAGTGCTTTGCGGCGTGTGGACGTGGCTTTTGAGTTCATGACCAAGCTGGGCGTGCCTTACTACTGTTTCCACGACCGCGATGTGGCTCCGGAAGGTGCTTCGCTCCGTGAAAGCAATCGCAATCTGGACGCCGTTGTGCAGAAGCTGGCTGAGGCTCAGAAGGCCACCGGCATTCGCCTGCTGTGGGGTACTGCCAACCTGTTTTCCAATCCGCGTTTCATGCATGGTGCTGCCACCAGCCCCAATGCCGACGTGTTTGCCTTCGCGGCAGCTCAGGTGAAGAAGGCGATCGAGGTGACTCATCTGCTGGGCGGCGAGAACTACGTGTTCTGGGGTGGTCGCGAAGGCTATATGTGCTCTTACAACACCAACATGAAGCGGGAACTGGATCATCTGGCCCGTTTCATGCACATGGCCCATGACCATGCAAAGTCGATCGGTTTTAAGGGACAGTTCCTGTTTGAACCAAAGCCCAAAGAGCCGACAAAGCATCAGTACGACTTCGATGCTGCTGCCTGTCTTAATTTCCTGCGTCAGTATGATCTGATGGATGTGGTCAAGCTGAACATCGAAACCAATCATGCGACGCTTGCCGGTCACAGCATGATGCACGAGCTCGAGTACGCATCGATTCAGGGCGTGCTGGGCAGTATCGACGCCAATACGGGTGACCTGCTGCTGGGCTGGGACACAGACCAGTTCCCCACCGACATCTACCTCACGACTCAGATCATGCTGGTGATCATGAAGCAGGGCGGACTGCAGCCGGGCGGTACCAATTTCGATGCGAAAGTGCGACGTGAAAGCATCGACCCTGTAGACCTGTTTTACGCTCACATTGGCGGTATGGACGCGTTTGCTCGCGGTCTGAAGATCGCTGCCGCCATTCGTGCAGAGGGCGTTCTGGATCAGTTTGTACGGCAGCGTTACAGCAGTTACGACGCTGGGATTGGCCAGCAGATTGAAGCTGGTACTGTGAAGTTCGGCGATCTGGAAAGCTACATGCTGGAGAAGGGCGATGCTGCAGCCAACTCCAGTGGTCGCCAGGAAATGCTGGAAAATCTGATTAACCGCTACATCTGACGTTTCAAGCTTCAGGAGACACTGATGTCCGCGGATGCCCCTGAGGAAATCTCGCTGCAGATGATGCGGCAGGTGCTGTCGGTGCCGCTGCTTTGCGATGCGCTGGATGCTGCCGGGTACACTCGCCAGTCACCTCGACTGCCGATCGTGCCTGTAACGTTGCCTGGCACGACACTGATCGGGCGGTGCCGGACGACTTTGTGGGCCGACATGGCCCATGTGGATACTCGCCCCTACGAACTTGAACTGCAGGCCGTTGATTCGTGTCAGCCGGACGATGTGCTGATCTGCGCAGCGGCCGGTTCCAGTCGTTCGGGTATCTGGGGCGAGCTTTTGACGACAGCGTCGCGCAATCGAGGCTGCGTCGGTGTCATCGTGGACGGACATGTGCGGGACATCTCGCGCATGCGGCAAATGAACTTCCCCGTGTTTGCTCGCGGTGCCAACCCCTATGACAGCCGTGATCGTCAGCGAGTGATCGATCTGGATGTGTCTGTTGAGCTGGACGGGATCGCGTTTCGTCCGGGTGATCTGGTGGCAGCGGACGAGGACGGAATTGTGGTTGTGCCGCAGGCCGTGGAAGCTGCTGTGGTGCGGGCCGCGTGGATCAAGGCGCACGCTGAGAATCGAGTGCGGGATGCAATCCGTGGCGGGATGTCGGCAGTGCAGGCCTTCGAGACTTTTGGCGTTCTGTAAAGGCAGTTGCTGATCAGCTTTCGGCCGGGCCGTGCAGAAACACGGCGCGGGGCTGCAGCAGTCCGGTGCCATCGGGTTCAGCCAGTGCCAGCAGTTGCTGCTGGTCTGCAGACGTGAGCGCGATGGTGGGATCGTCTGTGGGATGCAGCGGAGCGATCAGACGGTCCGGACTGCAGGTGATGCGGCGACCGCAGCGAATCGCCTCACGCTCGGCATCAGTACAGCGTAAGATCGGCAGATGATCGACAAGCCGGGCCGGATTGATCGCGTGCTGCTGAATGTCGGCGGCGCTGAGATTGTCGGGGGCCACAGCCTGCGTCAGGTCCCACGGGCCGATTGCAGTGCGCTGCAGACTGCTCATCAGAGCTCCGCAGCCGAGCCGCTGTCCGAGGTCGCGGGCGATAGAGCGGATATAGGTTCCGGAACCACAGGTGATTTCGAGGTGCAGGTGTGGCCACATCCAGTCGTGAATTGTGATGCTGTGGATGTCCACATCGCGGGCCGAAAGTGTGAACTGGCGACCTTCGCGAGCCAGATCGTAGGCTCGCTGGCCACCCACATGCACAGCCGACCATGTCGGTGGTGTCTGAGCAATGGTGCCGATGAACTGCTGCAGGCAGGCGGAAATGCTGTCCAGTGTGGGCAGCGGATCAGGTGTGGGGTGCAGCTGAATCTGTCCGGCTGCATCGTCTGTGTCGCTGGATTGTCCGAGAGTGAACCGGGCGACGTAGGTCTTGGGCAGCAGCTGCAGGATTCTTACGAGGCGAGTGGCGTCACCGATGCACACCAGCAGCACTCCCGTAGCCGGCGGATCCAGTGTACCGGCGTGTCCGGTGCGCAGGGGGCGGACTGCCCGCTGAATGCGATTGACGACATCGCGCGACGTGATGCCGGGCGGTTTATCGAGGACCAGCATCCCTGAGAACGTCTGACTGAGGGACATTTGTGTGAGTCAGTAGTCGATACCGAGGTTGCGTTCGATGGAGCGAGCTTTGTCGGACATCAGGTGTTTCCCGTACCACGGGTCCGGATCCTGTTCGCGACCAAATTCGGCTCGACCTTCGTCGCCGACGAAGTCCCATTCGCCGTGGTCTTCGTGAGCCGGATCAGTCCAGTCCCGACCGTTGGGTGTGAACATCCGAGTGAACCTGCGGGTGGCAGATTTCGGGGACTCCACAAGACTGCAGCCGGTGGTTGCCAGCAGCAGCAGTGTGAGACACAGGATGTGCGGGCCGTGTTGTGCTGGACCGGGCATGCCTTTTTGCTCCGTGAAGGTTACACTCTGACGCCTGCACGTCGCCGGGAGTCAATTTTCGGCGGTCGGTCGGGCAGCAGAACTATAAACGTTGGGTCAAACAGACAGTGAGACGAACATGGCGGCTCTGGACCTGCTTGTGATAGCCACGCATCCGGACGATGCGGAAATCAGCGTAGGCGGGCTGATAGCCCTGTCGATTCGGCAGAATCTGCGAGTTGGCGTGCTGGATCTGACCAGCGGCGAACCGACTCCACACGGGTCGCTGCAGATTCGGGCAGCGGAAACGGAGCAGGCTTCGGCGGCTTTGGGGCTGTCGTGGCGGCGAAATCTGGGGCTTCCGAATCGCAGTCTGCAGCCGACGCTGGAACATCGGCGACGTCTTGCCGAAGTAATTCGTGAAACCAGGCCACAGCTGCTGCTGGCTCCTTACTGGCAGGACGTTCATCCCGATCATGTGGCCGCCAGCAGCCTGTGCGACGAAGCTCGTTTCTGGGCCAAGCTGAGTCGCACGGATATGGCTGGTGAGCCATGGTGGACGCCGATGCTGCTGCACTACTTCAGCATCCACCTGCGAATTCACCCGCCTGCATCGTTCGTGCTGGACATTTCGTCTGTGATTGAAGCCAAGATGGCTTCGGTCGAGGCTTATCAGTCGCAACTGCGGACTGGCAGGAGCGACGCGTTTCCCACAGTGACAGACGACATTCGTGACCGGGCCCGGTACTGGGGCTGGACTATCAATGCGGCTTTCGGTGAACCGCTGGTGAATCGTGAAACGTTGGGAATCAGGTCGTTGCGGACGCTGTTGCCATCCGTCGCTGGCGACGAATGAAGCTGCCGGCTGCTACGGCTGCCACAGCACCCGCCAGCACCACTGCCGATGGTTCGGGCACTGCCGCGTTACCGAATGTCTGCAGTGTAATGGCAGCACTGATGGCGGTGTTGCCGGTCCAGGGATATGGCGGGCGATTGCGAGTCAGTGCGATGGTGAGTGCGGCCAGTCGACCGCCGCTGTCGGCACCGAAAAACGGATTGTTGCCGGGGCTCCATTGGCCTTCGACAGTGACATCGCGTTTGAGTGCGGCGGAAAAACCTGTGCCCAGGGTGTATTCACCGGTGTCAGTGATCACGGTTCCGGTGAAGTCGCCAAAGCCTGGTTCACTGATGCTGATGACCTGAGTTTCAGCGCTGGGGGCGTTGAGCTGGAAGTTGCCCCAGGCGGTGTTTGCCGGAAGACCATCAAGGAAACCCGAATTGCTGGTGGTGGTCTGCAGGTTGAGAAAAGTGATGGGCTGCCGCAGGGTGCCACTGCCAGGATTTACGCTGGCGTTGAAGCCGACTGAGCCCAGCAGGTATTCGGCTTGTGCATTGGTGCAGACAAATGCAATTGCAGTTGCGAGGATAATTCGAATAAGCATGGCCGAGATCCGTAGTTGAGTTTGGATCGAGAATCTTTGATCTGCGATCGAAGTTGTTTCACGTTGCGTGATGGATTCTCAGCGGTAGTCTGGATGGATCAATCCGAGTGCGCATGAAGTGCCGTTTTTCGGGTGTTGAAAGAAGTCAACAGGTCGATCATTCGGACGGGGCAGCAGCAGGTGCTGCGATTGTCGCCGGGTTGCTGTCAAAGGTCCTGAATACTGCTGTTTTACGTTTGTTCAGGGGTGCAGTCCGGATATGCGGGCTTGTGGATCTGTGGTGTCAGGGTGAGTACTGTGTGTTGCATTCAGGCAACAGGGAATTGCTGGTGCTGCGAGCGGGCGTGGGCCGGCGGGCATGCAATGCTGCTGATTCCCGTTATGATTCACAGGGTGACTCCGTTCGAATCCCGATTTTTGCCCCGTGGTACTGCAAAAGGCTGGAAGATGGGACAGGAAAATTTGCCGGGCCTGCAGCTGGCGATTGAGCAGATTCGATTTGCTCGTGAATACACTTTGTCGCTGCTGGACACGATACCGGAGCCGCTCTGGTTTGAGCAGCCTGCTGGTGTGCCATCGTGTGTGGCGTGGCAGGTTGGGCATCTGGCGATGGCGCAGTATGGGTTGTGTCTGTTCCGGATTCGCGGGCGTGCGGAGGCGGATTTGACGCTGATGTCATCAGCATTTCGCAAGAAGTTCAGTCGCGGGACGGCTCCCGATCCCAATCCTGCCTCGAATCCGGCGGTGACTGAGATTCGGCAGGTCTTTGAACGTGTGTATGAACAGTCTTTGCTGGAAATGCCTGGTTATGGGGCAGAAGTTCTGCAGGAGGCGGTTGATCGGCCGTGGGCGGTGCAGGCAACCAAACTGGGCTGTCTGCTGTTTTGTTCGCATCATGAGATGATTCATGCCGGGCAGCTGGGTTTGCTGCGGCGACTGCTGGGGCTGGCGCCTGTGCGGTAATCTGTTGGGGTCTGCATTCTGAGGTGTGTTATGAGTGGTTTGGCTGGGCGTCGTTTTTTGTGTTTCACGGGTGATGATTATGAAGATCTCGAGCTGTGGTATCCGAAGCTCAGGCTGATCGAAGCGGGTGCCACATTTGACGTGGCGGGCGATCAGGCGGGGAAGAAGTATCATGGCAAGCACGGGTATCCGTGTGTTTCGGATCTGGCGATTGCCGGGTTGCGTGCAGTCGACTATGACGGTTTGATTTGTGCTGGTGGCTGGATGCCCGACAAGCTGCGACGTGATCCCGAGGTGCTCAGGATTACTCGTGAATTTTCTGATCAGTCGAAGCTGGTGGCGGCGATCTGTCATGGCGGCTGGATCCCGATTTCGGCGGGCGTATATCGCGGTGTGCGAGTCACTGGTTCACCGGGGATTCGTGATGATCTGGTGAATGCAGGGGCGATTTTTGAGGATGCTGCGGTGGTTGTGGACCGACATTTTGTCAGCAGTCGTCGTCCGGACGATTTACCGGATTTCTGTCGTGCGATGCTGGCCTTTTACGGCGTGTAGTGTGGTGTTGAATTCGTGTCTGTGTTTTTCATGGGCAGTGCTCGGGCTGGCAAGGCCGAGCTGCGAATTAATCTTGTGCGAGTTTTCTGAGATCAGGTTTGGGGAATTCCGTTCAGCGAAATTCAAGGGGAGTTTTTGTCGTGCAGCAGCCGGAATGTCAGACGCTGGGATTAAGTCCAAGTTTTGGGTTTGGGGATCGCACGGGGCTGGCGACACCGGGGCATGTGCTGGCGATGCAGCGTGACGGTGGCGGGATTCAGCCAATTTTTCCGCAGCAGTCGATTCGCGAGATGTCGCGGACGCAGCGTACGGCGGAGCAGGTGATGCGGGAGGCATTGGCGGGGGCTGCTGCGGCTGGCTGGTCAGGTGTGACGGGAGCGGATGCTGACCACCTGAAGACTCCGGCGGATGTCGACGTCACGGCGGCTGCTGGCTTCACGTTTTTCACAATCGATCCATCGGGGGCTGTGGATCAGCGGGCGGACAGTTATGGAGAGAACGAGCTGGGTCAGCGGTTTGATTCAGTGCGGGAGACGGCTCCGTGGTTTGACGCGTATCTGGGCCGGGAAGTGAAGCTGTCGACGGGTACAGTGATCCGGCTGGATCAGCAGTCCTGTATGCGAGCGGCTGTGAAGTATGGTGCGGCGATTCGTCAGGCCATTGCGCTGAGCGACTACATTGCTCAGGTGCAGACAGCAGCCGGGCGGGATTTTGAGATTGAGCTGTCGGTTGATGAGACGGATCAGCCCACAACGCTGGCCGAGCATTTGATTATAGCCGAGCAGTGTTTGCAGGCGGGTATGAAGCTGGTCAGCCTGGCTCCGAGGTTTATTGGTGATTTCGAAAAAGGAGTGGATTTCCGGGGCGATTTGTCGGCACTTGAGCGATCGCTGGCGGATCATGCGGCGGTGGCAGTGCTGTCTGGCCCGTACAAGCTGAGTCTGCATTCCGGTTCGGACAAACTTTCGATGTACGAGCTGTTGAGTCGAGCGACGCGGGGGTTGTTTCATGTGAAGACGGCGGGGACCAGTTATCTGGAGGCGCTGCGAGTGGCAGCGCGGCATGACGAGTCGCTGTTTCGGGCGGTGATCGAGTTTGCTCGCAGCCGTTACGACGTGGATCGAGCGACGTATCATGTGTCGGCCACTTTGGGAAGTGCTCCGGAGCCAGCGGCGGTGTCTTCGGTACTGGAGCTGGAGCGGGAGTATCTGGAGTTGTGGTCGGAGGTGCCGGAGGGGCGTGGATTCACGAAGCCTGGCCGTCAGATTCTGCACTGCACCTTCGGCTCCACGCTGACGCATCCGCAGCTGGGACCGGCGATCAGGGCAGTGCTTGAGGCGTATCCGGAAACTTATCGTGAGGTGCTGGCTGATCATTTCGGGCGGCATTTGCGACCATTGCGAGCCGGGTTGTAAAGGGGAGCAGCGGCAGATGACAGCACAGGTGCTTCAGGGGCGACATGCCTTTGTGACCGGCAGTACTCAGGGTGTCGGTCTGGAGATTGCGGCGGCGCTGCATGCAGCGGGTGCCGGTGTCGTGCTGCATGGTCTGCGGGCTGACGCGGCGGCCTTGCTGGCTGCCGAAAGGTGTGGCAGTGTGGACTGCCCTGCCCCGCTGGTTTGCTGTGATCTGGCCGATCCAATGCCTGAGGGTCCGTTACAGGCGGCGGCAGCGGCTTTGCATCAGAATCCGCAGATTGATCTGCTGGTGTGCAACGCCGGTACGTTTATTGATCAGCCGTTTCTGGAGATGTCACTGGAGGTTTTTGATCGGACGATGAAGCTGAACGTGTATTCTCAGTTTGTGCTGATTCAGTATTTTGCTCGTCACTGGGCGGCGTGTGGAGTGCGTGGTCGGGTGCTGGTGACTGGTTCGATCAACGGTCGTTTGTCTGAGCAGACGCATGTGGCGTACGACGCGTCAAAAGGCGCGATTGACGCGATGGTGCGATCCCTGTGTGTCTCGCTGGCCCCGCTGGGGATTCGTGTGAACGGGATGGCTCCGGGATTGTTTCGGACACCACTGACTGAGCCGGCACTGCGGGATATTCGTTTTCGTCGCTGGATGGAGCTGCATACTCCTAACGGCGTCGTTCCGGGTCCTGAGGTGTGTGGAGGCACGGCCGTATTTTTGCTGAGCGACGCGGCGGAGCATATTCATGGCCAGATGCTGCTGGTGGACGGCGGCATGAGTATTTGGCAGCAGCCTGATCCCCCGGCGGAGTGGATGCCTGGCTGAGGTTTGCCAGTGCCGGTGTTTCTGTCGCTGATCAGTTTTCTTGCGGGCTTTCAAAACGCCGAGGACAAAAATCTGATGTTGCTGTGAGGCGGCATCGGCGGGCTGCAGGATGGCGTGTTGTTGGAGACAGGTTTATTGGCGACAGTGCTCGGGCAGGAAAGGCAGCAGGGAATTCGATGGGAACATGGGGCGTCGCGATTTTTTCGGATGATTTGGCGGCTGATCTGCGCAGTGAATTCCGCGAACTGATTGGAGCCGGTCTTACATCTGCCGCAGCAACGGATCGGCTGGTGGCGGAATACGCATCGTCTCTGGAGGATGCTAACGAGATGCCGGTGTTTTGGATTGCTTTGGCCATGACGCAATGGAAGCTGGGACGTCTCGACAAGCGTACTCAGCACATTGCGCTGCAACTTATCGACGACGGATCGGATCTGGCCCGATGGGACAATTCGAAGGATCGGGCAAAACGCGCAGCCGTGCTTTTGAAGACTCGCAAGGAGTTGCTGTCAGCTCCACCTCCGGCAAGGCGATTAACTGCCACAATCAGGCAGTCAAATGACTGGCAGCCAGGTGAATTGATCGGGTTCAGGCTTTTGTCGGGAAACTGGACACTTTTCCGGGTGATCGGCCAGCATACCGACGAGGGCGGGAGTTTTGCTGTTTGCGAGATTTTGGACTGGGTTGAAGATCACCTGCCGTCTCCTGAGAAAATTTCCGGACTGGCCCGGCGACCGGTCAGATCGCTCAACAATATTTCGCAGTTTGTTTTTCAGCAACCGAGAAAGAAGAATGAACAGGCGAGGGTCGTCCGACTGGGCTGTGCTTCTGCTCCGCAACAATCGCCTGGCGGCTACACGGTGCTTCCCTGGCCGCATGTTGACCGACAGCTTGAAGCGATTTTTGAGCTGAGGTGAATCGAGTGGCATTGCTGGTGCAATTGCCGGCGGGATCAGGGTGAGAGACGGATCAACTGATGATTTCGCGGCGGTGGCCAACGTAGTCCCAGACGACGTAGCGGTCAAGGTCACGACCGGCCGTAAAGAAGACTCGCCCACCCGTGCTTTCGGCCAGTCGGTGTGCAAACTGCACGTCCTCGTGGCTCTGCGACCACGAGGGCAACAGGAAAATGTTGATCGTGATGTTCTCACGACGGCACAGCATGCCTTCGCGTCGAGTTGCTTCTTCAGTGCGAGGATCGGGCGGATACAGCATATACAGCAGATGCTGTTCGAAGTGAGCTGTGGGCAGGCCGTCGGTGATCAGGATGATCTGCCGATTCGGGGTATCCTGCGGTCCCAGTAACTGGCGAGCCATCTGCAGGCCATGCTGGATGTTCGTGAAGTGCGGCGGGATGTGCACTTCGCTGACATCCTGACGGCTCATGTCCGCTCGCAGTCGAACCACCGGACTGGTGATGGTTGGAATCTTCGGCATCAGTGAAATCAGATCGCCGGCCGGCACGACTCGAGCAAACGTGTGCAGCTCGATGAATCGCAGATAATCTCCGGGGAATTCCGAGGTGATCAGCCCATTCAGGGCCAGTGCCATCCGCTTGACGTTGATGTATTGTCCGTCATAGCGCATCGAGCCGCTCATGTCCATCAGGACTGCGGTCGCGCAGCGAGGATTGTTGCGAGTCCGATGCACTTCAATGTCCCGGGAATGCAGTCGCAGCGGACGCTGGGCACCCTGTCGCAGCATGGCGTTGATCAGCGAGCCGGGCAGGTCAATCTGTGCGGCAGCGTCACCGAATTCCCATTGTCGCGTGCGCTGCAGTTCGACAACTCCGTCACCCTCAACCGGCCCCTGATGACGCCCGGAGCGAGATGCCTGGAGGTCGCTGAAGATACGCTGCAACAGACGCCCCTGAAACAGTTTGTAGGCCTTCGGCGACAACTGCACTCGCCCGTCGCCACCACTGAGCCCCTGCTGTTCCATGAGCTTCTTGAGGTGCTGCTGAATCTGCTGCTGAAAGTCGGAGAGCTGCTGCACGGTTTCCGGATCAGCAAACTCGCTCAGTTCCTCAAGATCAATCACCGCCAGCCTTGCATTCTGTTTGGCATCTTCAAGCTGCTTCAGCAATTCATCGATTTGCTGCAGCTCCTGGTAGATTTCCAGCGCCTGATCCACCGTCATGGCCTGAGTCCCGGTGAATTCGTATTTGGAGGCCAGCATGTCGACCTGATATTTCTCACCCATGGTCTCCATCAGTGCCGGCAGCCGCGCGGCAAATTCCGGATCCACTCGCTCGGCCCGATACCACAGATTTTCAAGCTGATACAGCTGCTCACTGCGGATCGCATTCCAGAACGATTTTGAGAACTGGCCTGGCGGGCGGGCCTGCTTCGCGGACTCTGCCAGTCGCTTGACCGACTTTTTGCGGACGGTCTGAGTTTCCCAGGTGGCGAGGATTTTTTCGCGGCGTTCCCGCAGCATTTTGAGCAGCGAATCAAGACTGGGACCGAGTCCGGGGAACTGACCGGGATCCAGTCGAATTGCATTGGCCAGTTCTTCTTCGGTCAATTCACGCATCGACCCCCATTCCAGCATGTGCTCAAACGCCTGGGACACCAGATCAGGAGACTGGCTGCCAGGCGGGGGAAACTGCTGAGGGTCGTATTGCTGATAAATGTGCACGACACCGCCGGGTGCAGCAGTCCGCTGAGTGTGTTGCGGGGTGGGTTGCGATTCGCCGGATTCGTCCGCTGTCTGATTCACGCGTACAGCCTTCAGGGCAGATTGTGCGGCGAGTGGTGGCCGATGTGTGGGCAGCGGCTGCCGTGATTGGTGTGTGGATTATAGCAGTTCGGTTGATCGGGACCAGGGGTTGATTACAGGGCAGAAAACCTGGAAAACAGGAACAGCGGACGTTTGTTTCTGTCCTTTTGGAGTTACAAAGGGGCTGTGGATGATCAGTTCGGGTTGCCGGCGACCGGCTTGGTTTACGGGGCTGCAAAATGGGTGAGATGCCGCTGTTTTGTTCATTTGAAAGTCGGCGGGCTGAAGAGATGTGTTCGCTGCTGGAGCGGCAGGGCGCCCGAGTCATCTCGGCACCGTCCATGCGGGAAGTACCCATCGAAAATAACCCGCAGGCTGTGGCCGCCCTCCGTGATCTCATCGCCGGGCGTTTTCCGGTCGTCATTCTGATGACTGGGGTCGGCACCGAGGCGCTCTTCGAGGTTGCTCGTTCACAGGGGCTCTATGACGATCTGCACGCAGCCCTGGGGCGACTGTTCCTGGTAATTCGCGGACCGAAGCCTGCGGCTGTGCTGGCCAAAGCGGGGCTTAAGTATCAGTTGAAGGCACCTGAACCCAACACGTGGCGAGAGTTGCTGCAGGCGCTGGATGAACACGGGCCGAAGCTGGCGGGTTCCGAGCTTGCCGTGCAGGAATACGGACTGCCCAGCCACCGGTTGTATGCGGCACTGCAGGAACGGGGGGCGACGGTCGTTCCGGTACCCGTTTATCGATGGGCGTTTCCCGAGGATCCGGAACCACTGTACGAGTCACTGCGGAAAGTCGCGACCGGGTCGGTAGACGGGCTGCTGTTTACCAGTGCCAACCAGGTGAGCAACGTCCTGCAGGCGGCACAGCTGCTGGGTGTGGAACAGGGGCTGCGTCAGGCTGTTAACAGTGGCATGATCATCGCATCGATCGGACCCACCTGTACCGAGGCGCTGCAGGATCAGGGGTTCCCGGTGCATGCTGAAGCCAGTCCTCCGAAGATGGGCCAGCTGGCTCGGGCCGCTGTCGAATGCTGGCGACAGAACCGGGCAGGCGGTGTACGGGGATCAGACTGACGGCAGTGTGGCCATGAAGCCGGCCATTTCGCCGGCGGCATGCGAGTTTTGCTGCAGTTCAGCCTGGCGAATCCCCTGCTGGAAGACGTGTCGGGCTTCTGCGACGCGTGTCAGACGCGTCAGCATTTGCCCGGCCATCAGAAATGCGGGGACATACGGTGTGGCCGCAGACATCAGCGTCTGAAAATGCTGGAGCGACTGTTCCGACTGCCCTTCCCTGTCGAGTTCCATGGCCAGCATGTACCGCAGCAGCTGATCGTCCGGTGCCGACAGCAGCATGCCTTCAAGTTTTTCGCGACGACTGGCCATAACGGGGGTTTTCCTGGTGCGGGTCTGGAGATGTCAGTTGCCGGCGACTTCTATGCGTCGCGGTTTGGCCCGTTCGGCTCGCGGCAAGGCGACTCGCAGTACGCCATTCGTCAGTCGGGCTTCGATACGATCATGATCGACGTCATCGCTGAGGATGAACGAGCGGAAGAAGTGACCGACCTGATATTCCTGGTGCAGCACCTGGACGACTTCGTCAGCCACCTGCCGGACTCGACCAAACAACGTCAGTTTTTTGTCCTGCACCTGCAGTTCCAGTCCGTCCAGAGTGACGCCGGGCAGGTCGGCATACAGCACCAGTCCGTCTTCAGTTTCGTAGATGTCCATCTGCGGGTGAAACAGCAGCTGGGGTGGTTCGGCGGCGGTCGGGATTCCGGCGGTGTCAACCGGGCCGGGGCCAGGGACAGCAGCGGGCAGCAGGTCGCCGCGGCGCGGGATCAGTTGACCATCCTGTTCGTTCATGCGACACCTGTTGATCTGCAGGACAGTTTTGGAAAACGGATCAGGGACCTTCGTTGACAGCAATTTGACGAGCGCGTCCTGGTGTTGCCCGCGGCAGTGTGATGCGGAGGATTCCGGCGGAGTAATCGGCTTTCATGTTGTCTTCATCGACGCGATCGGGCAGCGAGATTTTTCTCTGCCATGCTCCGTGAAAACGTTCACGGCGACGATAGGAATCCTCACGAGATTCTTCGGGCGGACGACGTACGCCCTTAAGAATCAGGCTGCCGGCCGAGATGGTAACTTCGATGCTGCGGGCTTCGACGCCGGGGATCTGCGCTGTGACGATGTAGGCGACGGGAGTTTCGACGATGTTGCACTGCGGAAAGGTGCGGGCGGACCGCACCATATGGAAGGTCTGATGCACGCTTTGCAGCAGACGATCCAGTTCCTGCTCGAGGTCGTGGAAAGGATCCCACGACTGTCCCCACCGAAAAATTGCCATAGACAGTCTCCATGCCCCGCACGTTCCGGGAAAACAGACTGGCATTCTGCCGTTTTCGACAAACAGGCCTCTGTGTCACGTCAGGCGTGCACACTGCGTTCCAAAAAAACGGCGATTGAGTTTTTCATTGCTGGTTTGTTTGATGAGTTGTAAGGTGTTGTGAGGCAGTGTTTTATGGTGAAGCCGCGGGGTTGGCTGCCGAGCTGGCAGGGTCGGGGCTGCCTGCCAAAATGCCATGCGGGCTTGATTCGGAGGGACTTGAGCGAAAAGCGGGGGTGTTTCGGAGAAAGTGAGAAACCATGGTGAAAGATCGGGACAAGGCGTCAAATTCGTTACAAGTGGTTTTTCCGAGAATTCGCTCATGTTTCCCTGGAGCAACAGGTCTCTGTTTTCAGCAGATTTTCCCCGACCGTCAGATTTGAGGGCATAGTTGGGGTGTGGGTCATGGCAGGGACGGTCCTGATCCGGCAGACAGTACCGCATTGTCTGTACGAATTGGCTGGGCTGAGTTGCAGCAAGGGACGCTGCCGAGAACCTGGCCTGACAACCCCTGGTGCATAAGGATCGAAGATGGTGACGAAAGCATCCGAATTGGTTCCTCCTTCCCGTCGACGGGCAGCTCGTCAGCGCAGCGAGCAGCGAGTTTCGTCAGCGGCTGAGCAGGCGAGTGTGGCCGTGGAAATTGTGCGACCGGTGTCGAGTGTGCGGCCGGTTGTTTCTGAAAGTGCCGGGCAGCGACTACTGCGTGAGGACGAGGCTGCGGAGCGTCGCGAGATCATTGAGCGTCGCCGGATGGATCGTCGTCGTCAGATTGACCCGACGACGTGTGAGCGTGACTACAGTGATCAGCAGATTGAATTCATGCGGGCGATGGATGATTACAAGCGGAAGAGCGGTCGTCCTTTTCCAACTTGGAGTGAGGTGCTGGAAGTCCTGCTGAGTCTGGGTTATCGCAAGGTGGCTGATCCGTCTTTGATGGAGTGGAAGACACTGGGCGACAACACGATATCGCTGTGAGTCTGGTGAATCACGAACGCTGCAACGGATCAACGAAAAACAGCCCGTGCATCAGGCGATGCACGGGCTGAGTCAGTTTACGATCAGGTGTTGTGGTAATCAGTGGCCGCCGGTCTGCATGACGAAGCCGTGGTATGCTTCGTTGCCGTGCTCGCCAATGTCCAGACCGCCCACCTCTTCATGCTCGGAAACTCGAATCCCGATGGTGTACTTCAGCGCCAGCCAGGTGACTGCTGACACAACCAGCACATAGGCACCGACCATGACGACGCCGACAGCCTGAGCGATCAGCTGTTCCATGCCGCCACCAAAGAACAGGCCGGCCTTCGGGCCGCCGGTGATGGGGGTCGCTGACAGGTCAGCGACTGAGAACAGTCCCACGCAGAGGGTTCCGAAGACGCCGTGCACCAGGTGCACCGAGATGGCTCCCACCGGGTCATCAATTCTCAATCGGTCGAAGAACAGGACTGCCAGCACAACCGTCACTCCGGAGATCGCTCCGATAATGGCCGAGCACAGCGGGTTGGTGAAGTAAGCTGGAGCGGTGATCGCCACAAGTCCGGCAAGGCAGCCGTTGAGGGTCATGCCGATATCCGGTTTGCCCAGCAGGATCCAGGATGCCGCGGTGGCCGTCATTGTGGCGAAGGCTGCAGCCAGATTGGTGTTGACTGCTGACAGAGCTGCCATGGAACCGCCGTCGGCGGCGATGGACATTGTGCTGCCCGGGTTAAAGCCGAACCAGCCAAACCACAGTACCAGACAGCCAATAAAGGCGGCGGTCATGTTGTGCCCTGGGATCGCGTTGATCTTGCCATCTTTTGAGAACTTGCCGATACGAGGTCCGAGAATGATGGCACCAGTGAGGGCTGCCCAGCCGCCGACCGAGTGCACAACCGTTGATCCGGCGAAGTCCCAGAAGTTCCATTTTGCTCCAAGATACCCGAAGCCCCAGATCCAGTGACCGGTCACTGGGTAGATGGCAACGGCCATTACGAAGGAGAAGATAATGAAGGACAGGTATTTAATGCGTTCAGCGACGGCACCAGAGACGATCGTTGCAGCAGTAGCAGCGAAGACCAGCTGGAAGAAGAACTTGCACCACAGCGGAACTGTAGCCCAGGCGATAGCGCCATAGACTCCCTCGTAGCCGTTTGTAGCCTGAGCTGGGCTGTTGTCCGCACCCTGTACCATGAACGAGCCTGACTTACCGATCAATTCACCGTCGCCGGCGCCGAACATCAGGTCCCAGCCGACCAGCCAGAAACCGATGGAGCAGACAGCGAACACCACGAAGTTCTTGGAGAGAATATTTACACAGTTCTTGGCTCGACAAAAACCGGATTCGACGCAGCCGAAGCCGAGGTTCATGAAGAACACCAGCATCCCGCATACCATCACCCAGATGGTGTCGATGCCGACGCTGAGTTTGCTCATCACTTCTTCTGCGGTTGGCGGTGCGGCGGGAGCGGTTTCGGCAGCCGGGGCTGCTGCAACAGCTTCAGCCGGAGTGGCTGTTTCGGCGGGTGCTGCGGTTTCAGCGGCAGCAGCAGGTGGTTCCTGAGCCTGCACCATTCCGCCCGCTGCCAGAGACATTAAAAGACCAGCCAGCAACGCCAGCCCGGGTCGGAAACTGAACCTCAAGACACTCAACATCGCCTGATTCTCCTCGCTAGCTTTCTTCAGACTGGGGGACCTTTCCCGAACCCGTCCCCGGCCTTTCGCCGGGTTCCCTGATCAGGAAATGTGCAGGTGCTGCAGTTCGGCTATCGCCAATCGCTAATTTCCACAGCAGATTCCACTTCAAACCATTCCGGTGGCACGTTTCCGGATTGCAAAGGAGCAGAAGTAAAGGAAGCGTGCCACTCAAACGGTCTGGAGCATCCAATTGCAAAGAATGTGCCTTTCCTGTTTTTTGAGTGTGTTTGTTGTGTCTTAAGCTTTTGCAAAATAAGAGTTTAGGGAGTTTTTTTTGTTGTTGGGCGAGGGCCTTTGACGGCTGTTGTTTCACGGTCTGCTTGAATTCCGTGCATGAGTTGCTGGTGTCTGCCTTTTTTTGGTGCATGTGTTTCCGGGGCTTGTGTGCCGTTGGTGAACTGTGCGGTTGTCTGGTCGCTGCGTTGACCAGGGGAACTCTGCATGTGCGGATTTCATCGCATGTGTGCTGGCAGGTTCGGCGGATTCGGCCGGTTTTCGCCGACGTCACTGGATGGCTGGGCTGTTGGTCGCCGATGTTCAATGCTGCAGTTTTCAGCATTTTTCTCCCGAATTACCTGGTAATTCAGGGGGTTGGGGATGAATATGGCGATGGTGACAGATGTTGTATGAGCAGCCTGCCCGTGATTTTTGCGGTGCACTCCGGAGCGAAGCGATGATGCGTGCGACACGCGGCGGTTTCCTGTGCAGATTTCTGTCTTCGTCAACCCTGCTAAGCGGCATTGTCTTGTTGAGCGGCGTGCCGGCAGTGCATGGTCAGGGCATCGCAGGTGCTAAGGGCAGCCGGGCAGCCCTGTTGCAGTTTCAGCCCGAGACGCCCGAGCAGTTGTTGTCGGCCGGGCAGGTGGCGTGGAAGCTGGACCGCATTACTGATGCTCGCAGGTACCTAAAGCAGCTGGCGGATCGGGATCCTCAGTCGGCCGAGTTGGTTCTGTTGCGCAAACAGCAGGGACTGTCGGTGTTTTTGGATCTGCAGCGTGATCAGCGTCTGCATCCTGAGTCGCAGCAGCTGCTGAAGACGATGCAGCTGGCAATTGTGCAGCCTGATTCTGCGGCTCTGGTGCAGCGGGTGTCTGATCTGAGTCTGGGCGGGGCACGTGGTGCGGACGCAGTGACGGATCTGCTGGTTGCGGGTGATGCAGCAGTGCCGGCCTTGCTGGCAGCGGACCCGGCTCAGCCAGCCGGCAAGGCGGCTCATGCGTTCCTCGAAAATCATGTGGCCGACTATGGTAATGGTCTGCTGCAGCAACTGGAGTCGGCTGATGCTGCGAAAGCGGTGCGAATTCTGACGCTGTTGGGCGGCAGTGCTCGTGAGGAACTGGCACTGCCGCTGGTGCGGTGGCAGTTTCATTCAGACTCGGGTGTGTCTGCTGCTGCATCGCAGGCCGTCCGCAGGCTCAGCAGGGGCCGCATACGCACTGCGACAGCAGCTGAAGCGGCAGAGTTACTTAGCAGCGAGTCAGAGGTAATTCTTTCGCAGGCGGCTGGTGTTTCGTCGTCGGCCGGGGATGCTGCCGGTGCCGGGTCGGGGCTGTCTGGTCTGCCGCTGGCCGAGCGTTTGCTGGCGGATGCGATCAGTCTGCAGCCGGCTGCCGAACGAGCGTTGCAATTGCAGCAGGTGCTGCTGGCAGCGGGTGCGGAACCTCTGGTAACGGCCGCTGCCGGGCCACTGGCTGGCCGACCTGCAGCCGAGGTGCTGCCGATTCTGGGGACTGCACTGGATCTGGGGCAGTGGCCGGCTGCGATCGAGTGTTTGCGCAACCTGTCGGCTCAGACATTGGCTCCGTCTGAGGCTGCTGCTGCGACCAGTGTCCTGTCTGCTGCGGTGCTCAGTCCGGATGTGCGTGTGCGAGTGCTGGCGGCTGTGACGGCGCGGCGGAATAAGCTGCAGGCTGGTTCTGCGGTGTTTGCGTCAGAGCAGGTACTGTCGGCCGCGGCTCAGGCAATGCCTCAGTCTGAGGCTGTGGTGATTGCCCCCGACGACCAGCTCAGTCTGGTGCTGCGGCAACTGCTGGAAGATCAGAAGTACACGGTGAAGGTGGCCGAGACTGGTCCGCAGGGTTTCGAGCGTGCTGTGGAATGTCTGCACAGCGAGGTGATTTTTCTGTCGCTGTATCCTTCTCGCTGGTCGGCGGCAACGACGCTGGCGAATCTGCGAGCCGACGTGAGGACTCGCAATTGCCCGGTGGTGCTGATCGGTCGTCCGAGCCAGGAGTCTCAGGCACTGGCGCTGCAGGAAATACACGGGAACGTCTATTTCATGTCTGAGCCGATTGGTGTGCGATCGTTCCCCAGTCAGTTGCGAAATCTGAATCTGAGGTCTTTGCTGACAGTGGAGGAGCGTGAGTATTTGGGAACGCTGGCGGCACCGCCGCAGTCAGCGGTTTCTCCACAGCAGTGATTCGCTGATCTGCAGGGGCTGCAGCAGGTGCTGAATATCGGCCAGGAAGCGTTTGGCATCGACGGGGTAGCCCTGAGTGGGCCTGAGTCCGGGCAGCTGTCGCTGCCACCAGGTGTTGAACTGTCGCATCAGAGTTTCTCGCAGGTATTTGGCGGTCATGGACGCGAGTGCAACGGGCAGCAGTTCTTCGGCGCGAGTGCGGAAGCAGAATTCGATGGGTCCCAGTTTGTAGCGTGATCGTTCTCGGGATTCTTCAACGCGAAAAACGAACTGATCGTCAAAGTGTGAAGCGATCAGTTCGTCGTAGCGGTTTCGCCCGCCGTGTTTATCGCACACGACCTGCACGGTTCCGCCGTTGTGGTGTCGATCGGTCAGCTGTCTGACCAGTTGCAGAGTGGCATCAGACAGCACAGCGCCTTTGGAGCCGGCAGCATCGACCAGTCGATTGAATTCGGCTGGGAAGATAATTCTGACGGCGATCTGGTGCAGTTGGACTCCGGCGAGTTTCATCGCTGAGCCCAGCAGATCGATCCATTCCGTGATGTGTTCTTCGCTGGAATCTGCGGGCACGGCAAGTCCAGGTGTGTGATTCCACGGTTCGGCCGACCATTCGCTGCGGAAGTTCGGATTACTGACTGAGGCAGCGAGGTCGTCGATGGTACCGGAGGTGACACCGGTGCTGGCGAGGAATGCCAGCACAGGGACTTCGAGAGCTTCGAGTGAATCACCTGAGCTGTAGACGGTTTTGGAGTCAGCGACGAAAAGTCTGCGGTCGTGGGGCAGTTTTTCGGGCGTCACGATGTGCTGCAGTGCGTGCCAAAGTTCGCTGCACTCGGTCACTGCGGAGGCCTGCCATGCGGTGGCGACGACAATCAGTGGTCCGAGGTTGGGGCCATATCCGGCCTCATCGGTGCCAATGAACAGTCGCTGGCTCATGGCTGTAAACCTTCATGGGGAGTGGCCATGAATTTTGACCAGCTGATGTCCTGCAGCATGGAGTAGAGTACCACATTGACGGCCAGTCGGGCGGCGTCTGTTTCGATGTAACCGTCGCACGAGAGTGATGCCTGATGTTCCAGTGCGCAGCTGATGTCATGTCGACTGTAGATGATGGCCAGTCTGCCGTCGATTTCGACACCTTCGAGAAGCGGGCTGCCTTTTTCGGTTCGCATGGTGAGTGCGGCGTTTTGTTCACTGGGGACAAGTCGTCTGCGGGTGACTTCCCGGATTTCGTGTCCGGTTGTGGCCGAGTAGAGTTCGTGATCGGGCGGAATGGTTTTAAGTTCATGATCGGGGAACAGCTGTCGTGCAAGGTCGCGGAAGCTGCGATCGAACTGAGTGGAGCCGCAGCAGGCGTCGGCAAACAGGACTCCGCCTCGTTTCAGATATTCCCTCAGGGCTTCCTGCTGCTGTGCGGGCAGCTGAAAGCGATAGCGACCGTGCATGCAGGTGAGCGGGAAGCGTGTAAGTTCTTCGAGTGTGGGGGGGATCACTTCGACCTGAGTGGAGGCAGCTACGCCGACCGTATCGTTGAGAGCCTGCAGGAGGTTTCGTGCTGCGCGGGGAGCGGTATCCCAGCCTCCTGAATGTCGAATGCGAGCGATCTGCAGCAGGCCGCGTTCAATGCGTTCTTCGACAGTGCGGCGACCGGCGGGAGTTTCGGACAACTTTTCCGGTGGTTCTCGGCCCGTGGCATAGGCCATGACATTCACGCCGATGCGGGTAGCGCGAAGGATTCGCTGAGTGAGATCGGGATTGCGATCCGGTGGCTCATGTTTCATCCATTTTTGCCACAGGCAGCCGAGGTCATCGGGGCTGTAGATGATGGAGGTGCGGCAGCCAAAGTCGACTCCCCACAGGTCGATGCCCTCGGCATTCAGCAGGTATTCGCTGCGGAACACTGGGTGATCACCCTGCAGTTTCTGCAGTGAGGCCGAACCGTCGGGGAACATGCGTTTGACGATATCGCGGATGCCGGCATCGAAGCCGCGGCCGTCGCAGCAGGCGGAGGCGAGGATGAAGCCGCCGGAATCGACATAACGTCGCAGCCATTCGATCTGTTCATCGGTCAGCACCGGTGCTTCCCGTCCGGACAGGTACAGGATGGGGGACTGGCTGAGCTCTTCAACGGCGGTGGGGGCTTTCAGGCGGCTGAGCGTAACAACCTGACTGGTCATGCGGGGCGGCCATTTGGGCAGAGTTTCGACGAGGTCCACGAGGCTGACGACGTCCCACGGGTGTCGATTCCATTCGCCCAGATCTGAGCTTTC
>JBJTPZ010000264.1:0-8735 GCA_046075365.1 Planctomycetaceae bacterium | reverse complement strand
ATCGCGGGTCAGATCGTCTGCTCCGACCTGATAGCCGAACATGGCGTCGGACCAGCCAATGCCTCGCCCGATGGCACGCGCCCATGGGTCGAGCAGGATTTTGCTGGCATTATAACGGTGTCCGGCGGAGGGTTCCCATGGTCCGAGGACTCGCAGGCCGTAGAGTTGTCCGGGAGCGAGACCGGGGATGTAGCCGTGCCAGACGCCGTCGGTGTGTTCGCGGAGTGGGATGCGGGCCGTTTCCTGCTGCGATTCAGGGGAATCGAACAGGCAGACAAGGACTCCGGTGGCGAATTCGGAAGCGACGGCGAAATTGACGCCGGCGCCGTCCCAGGTTGCTCCGAGCGGCGCAGGGCGACCTCGCCAGACGCGGAAAGGCGTGTTGTTTGCGGGCAAAGCCAGCAAGTTGGCGAACGCATAATTCGTCATGAGGCAGCTTCCAGAGTGCCGACCGGACTCGAGCCTGACGACTGTCTTGCGAGCGTTCAATAGGCTGATGGGTGAACGCGCGAACAGTTTCTGAGGGCTGAGTTGGTCTTTGAGGGATCCCGGATATACCGTTTGTATCGTACGCTGACCAGCGGGACGGCCAGATTGGCGGTGCAGTTTTGATCCTGCCAGGTTGTAGAGCGGGTGTCCGGACCGATAGACGGGAGGGGAGTGTTTCTGCGCCGGTGCTGTTGATTCGGGCGAACCGGGCATTGGTCGCACAATCTTTTCGGTCTTTTCGATCCCCTGGCATGGTTTCCGTTTGACACGGTTTTGCGCACTGTTTCTTATATGGGGTCTGGTGAAGATCCGGGTTTTTGGCTGACTGGGTGTTTTGTGGTTTTGGGGGGGCAGGCCGGCTGAATTCCGGACGGGTTTGTTTGTGACGGATGGGGACTGAAGATGTTGAATTTTTTCAAGGTTTTGTCTGTGTTCGTTACGGTGGTGGCCGTGGCGCTGATGGGCATTGCCATTTCAACGTTTGCGGTGGCCCCGGATCTGCAGTCCGAGATGAATACAGCGGCGATGCAGAACTACACATTTGAGCGTAGTGGCGGTGAAGATCCCAAGTGGACGGTGACTCGGCGATTTTCCACCAACGCGGCGGATCCCAACGAGCGTGGCTCGGTGGGCAGTTTTTCATCGGGCTATGACGCGCTGAACAAGGCTCATCAGGACCTGCGACAGTATTTGACGGGTCGGATTACGGCCTACACCGAGGACACAGCGAAGCAGCAGGCGGATCTGACGAAGTATCAGGCGTCGCAATCGCAGGACACGGTTGCCTTGACGGCTCGCATTCAGGAACTGACAGCTCAGTCCGAGCAAATTGCCATTGAAGTTCAGAAGAAGTCGGGTCAGCTGCAGGATCTGGCGGTGAAGTCGAAGCAGATTCGTGATGAGACGGCCGCTCGTCGGACTGACGTACTTCGATTGCGGCATGAACTTGAGGAACTGCGCACGGACATGTACCGTCTGACGGCTGTTCGGCGTGATCTGACGGATCGGTTATTGCGAGTGGAGATTGAGAACCAGGAGCTTGCTGACCGGCAGGCTCAACTGACGGCTGGCGGCAGCGGCAGCCCGTAACGATGTTGCAGTCCGCGCATCTGGATTTCCGGAAGCGTGACTGTGAGTGAAACCACACGACCTGAACAATACAACTCAGACGCAGCCCCCGAGATTTCGAAAAACTTAAAAACCATTCTCTGAACACGGGTGTGTGCGGAGCACTCAATGAACAATGTCGTAGCAAAAACCCTGATCGTTCTGCAGCTGGTCTTCAGCCTCTGCTTTATGTGCTTTGCGGGTGCCGTGTATTCCTTCCAGAAAACCTGGAAGGACAAAGCGGTCTCGACGGCTCGTCAGGTGGCCGATCTGCAAAAGAACCTGTCTGACCAGCAGACTGCTCGTGCTGACGAGAAGCGTTCGCTGGAGGCAGACCTGCTGAAGGAAACGAATCGTGCAAATCTTGCCGAAGGCAGCCTTGGCAATTTGACACGCGACCTGAGCCTCGCCAATCAGGCTCGCACCAGTGCAGAGCAGGAGCGTGACAAGCATCTGGCGGATCTGCTGGTTGCCCAGCAGGAATCAGAGTCTCGCATCACCGAAACGAATGGTTCTCGCAGTGAAATCAAAACGCTGCGTGATCAGATGAATGAAGGAATTGCTCAGCGGCGTTCTCTTGAGGACAAGCTGCTGGACCAGCAGGGCAAGATTGATGAGGCTCGCCAGCGTGAAGAGCAGATGCTGAAGGAGATTGGTCGCCTGCGTGACCTGTGCCGTGCGAATCGTGTTGATCCGAACGAACCCTACGTCGGGCCGGTTCCGGCAGCGATTGTGAAGGTGGATGGGGTTGTCCGTCAGGCCAAAAAGAATGCGTCTCGTTCTGCCGAGCTGGTTGAAATTTCGATTGGCAGTGACGACCAGATTGAGAAGAAGATGAAGCTGATCGTGTATCGCGGCAGCCGATTTATCTGTGAGATTGAGATAACCGACGTGTATCCGGACATGTCTGTCGGACGCGTGATCGAAGAAACCCGTAACGGATCGATTGAACGAGGCGACCATGTCACAACCAAACTCTGATCCAACCATCTATGACGGCCTGATGTTTGTGTCGCTGGGTGCGACGATTGTCGGGATTGTGTTCTGGATTTTGACGCTCAATTCGCTGGGCTGGACAGGCGGCTGAGAGGTCGTTTGCAGAGCTTATGCTGCGGCGTGCGGCGTGCGGCGTCATGAGCGGCGGTGCGTGTTTGAGGGGGGGGTCTCGGGCTGGAAAGCCCGAGCTACGTTGAGCGGGGCCTGGTGCGGCGTGGGTCTTGAGCGTGGCGCGGTTGCGACGCGAGGCGGCAGAGCCGGTGTGTGTGAGGGCAGTGCTCGGGCTGGAAAGCCCGAGCTACGGGCAGGGGCCCCATACCAGCCGTCCATATCAGCGCCCACGAGCGGTTCAAAAAGCCCCTATGCGTTTCCCTTAGCGTCTTCACGGCTTTGCGTGAGCCGAACAGCCTGCAAAGCACCCTTCCGGGCAAATCCGGTTTCGTCCACCGGAAAAAGTCTATACCCCGCTCCCTCACGGTCGCGGCTCATGACTGTCAGACGGCCGAGCTGATGCGAGTCTGTGGGTTGTGCTCGGGCTGGAAAGCCCGAGCTGCGTTGAGCGGGGGCCTGCAGATTAGCCGGGCTGAATTCCCTGAGCGGGCGGGGCTGGTGCCTGGTGGCGTGCGGATACGACGACTGAGCCTGCGAGGTAGTCGTGCAGGCAGCGGCGTTCCTTGCCGAAGATCAGCAGAGAATCTCCGAGGTTGATGAAGCCAACGATGCTGCTTAGCAGCACGATAAGTCCTGGTGGCAGGAACGGGATCAGGAGCACCAGCGGTGTGAGCCAGAGGTAGCGGATGATGTAGACGCGGGTGAACGGCAGCAGTTGTCCAGTGCGAGCGTCGACAATTCTGGTGCCGAGCAGCCATTTGCCGAAGGTTTGCCCCTGCGTGAACAGCAGGGAGCCGTGCACCAGCAGGAATGCGACCATTCCCAAAGCGCTTTGCAGCATCTGTGCGCCGAAGCTGACCGTGACGTTGGGGTTGCGGAGTGGTGAGAGTCCGATCGCTGCGCTGATTGCGAAACTGATGATGCTCATCAGGATACCATCAACAAATGCGCCCAGCAGTCTTTGGCTGCGGCTGGCGAGAACAGGCTGTCCATCAGGGGGCTCATACGCCGGCGGTTCGATGCTTTGGGGGACTTCGAATGGGTTGTAGGACATAAGTCGGTGTTCCGGTGGAGGGGACAATTCTGCAGTGTGTGGAGTTCAGTCAGTGCAGCCGATTACTCGTTGAGGCGTTTCAGTCTGCGGTCCAGTGTTGAGCGTTCGATGCCGAGTATCTGGGCTGCTTTTGATTTGTTACCGGCGGTGTGTTCAAGAGTTTTCAGGATGTGAGCCAGTTCGACATCGGCGAGTGACTGGGGTGTTGAGTGGTCAGCGGGGGTGAGTAGTGCGGGGAGGTCGGTGGCTGATCTGCGATTGAGTTCTGAGAGCTGCAGGTCGACGTCTCGAATAAGTTCATTGCGGCAGAGGATAACGGTGCGTTCGATGGTGTTTTGGAGTTCGCGAACGTTGCCTGGCCAGCGATGTTCTGTGAGTTTCTGGAGTGCGGCTTCGGTGAAGCCACTGATACGTCGCCCGGTTTTTTGCACGCAGCGCTGGAGGAATTCGGCCGCCAGCAGAGGGATATCTGCTTTTCGATCGCGGAGTGGTGGGGCGATGATTTCTGCGACCTGCAGCCGGAAGTAGAGATCCGCGCGGAACAGTCCGTCGGCAACGGCCGATTCGAGGTGGCGATTGGTCGCCGCAACGACTCGGACGTGCACCTGCACAGGTCGACGTCCGCCGATGCGTTCGAACGGGTGTCCTTCGAGGATCCGCAGGAATTTGGCCTGGATAGAACTGCTCATTTCGCCGACTTCGTCGAGGAAGAGCGTTCCGCCGTCTGCCTGTTCAAAGCGTCCGATTCGTCGATCGGTCGCGCCAGTGAAGGCTCCTTTCTCGTGCCCGAAGAGTTCGCTTTCCAGCAGACTTTCGTTGAGTGCGGCGCAGTTGAGGCAGACGAATGGTCCTTCGCGTTGTGGGCTGCGGTCGTGGATACTGCGAGCGATCAGTTCCTTGCCGCAGCCACTTTCGCCGCGGATCAGGACAGTGGCATCGGTTTCGGCGATCAGTGTGATTTGTTCGCGGAGAGTGACCATGGAGGGAGTTTGTCCGACCAGTCCGCCGGCTCCTGGCAGCTGACTTCTGAGCAGATCGTTGGCCGAGCGGGCTCGTGCCAGGCCAGTGGCAAGATTTTCGCGTTGCTGGAGGTTGCTGAGAGCGACGGCCATTTGACCGGCGACAGCGAGGCAGAAGTCGAGATCGCTGCGGTCGAGCGGGTTTTCGGGGTTGCTGGAATAGAGATGAATCAGACCGAGCGTTTGGCGAGCTGTGCGGATGGGGGCGCAAATGACGCTGAGTGCCTTCATTTCGCCGAGGCTGTCGAACATGGAGAGCTGTCGGTCATCGGCGACGTCGCGTGCGAGAACCGCTTCGCCGCTTTGCAGGACCTTGCGGGACAGGTTATCGGAGACTCGTCGGTAGGGCAGATCACTGCGGCTGCGATATCCCAGCAGCTGCAGTTCGGCGGTACTTGTTGCAGGTTGAGCGTCTGCTGCAGCGTCGGGCGGGATGACCAGCACGGCGGCGATCATGGCGACCGTTTCGCGTTCGAGGCTGGCGAGAACGACTTCGGCAAGTTCGCGACGAGACGCTGCGGCTCCAAGGTCGAGTCCCAGCTGGTACAGTCGTGCGAGAACGGAGGCGTAGGCTGGCTGCTGTGGTGTCGAGCCGACGAACTGGGGTTTGGACGAACTGTGCAGGATGCTGGGGGGAGGCGTGTCGCGTCCGGGGAGTGTGGCGGAGTTATCGCCGGCGTCACTCAGACTGCGGGGGCGAGTGATGGCGATATCATCAAGTGTGTGGCAGAACAGCAGCCGGCAGGCGCCGATGCTGATGACATCACCGGGTGTCAGAACTTCGTCACTTGTGACTTTGCGACCTTCGAGCTGAGTGCCGTTGCGGCTGGAGAGATCCCGGAGTTTCCAGTTGGTGTCGGTGAAGAAGACTTCGCAGTGGTTGCGACTGGCAGCTTCATCCTGGAGCACCAGGCGATTTGTTGTGGAGCGTCCGATGGTGGTGACGAGCAGTTTTTTAAGGCGAATGGCATCGCGCCAGGTGCTGCCATCCCACGTGAGCAGAAAGGCTTCGGGTTCGGGGCCTGTCTGGCCTGAGCTGGTGTTGTCAATTTCACCAGACTGCATAGTGGGGAACTCCGAAAACCTTCTGGCGGTGAGTGAGGGCGGGCAGGAGGCCCGCTGGACGGGAGTGTAAAGACCGGTCGAGCGAGATGGAAATGAGGAATGGGACGCAAGTGATCCGTTGTCAGTCCGGGGGAGTGTTTTTTTGGGGGGGGCGGAGTTTGTGCGGGTGCTGCGCTTTTATTGGGGGGAGTGGGCCCTGCACCGGGGCTGCGGGCGGCTTGTTGGTGGCTTGAGATCCCGTTAGGATTCAGCGAGCGTAGTTACTGCGCTGTTGCGTACAAATGGATTGCCGGGAAACTCGAGTGGCGGGTGGAATCATGGACGACCAGGGATTTGCTGGTGTCGTGCAGGGTTACCTGAACGAGGTGGTTCAATTTCGGGAGTCGTGGCAGCGTTTCGCTTTGGATTCCGGGCCGATATGGGAGCGATTTCGCAGTCATGGCGCGGCTCTGGCGGGAGTTTTTTTGGCTGATCTGCAGCGGTCTCAGACTGAGCGATGTGATTTGCTGGTGCGGGTTCGGGAGGGGACATTGGGTGTGGTGGCTGCGGGTTGGCAGCTGCCGGCGGATGGTGCGTCTCTGGTAGAGATTGAGGACAGTCTGAAGTTGTTGCTGCGTCTGTGTCAGGAGGCGGAGCGACAGTTTCGTCTGCGTCAGCAGTCGGCTGTGCGGTTACTGCAGAGTGTGTCGGAGTTGCATTCGAGTGTACCTGACGTGTCAGTTCGGCTGCTGGAGCTGCGGCGGGATGCTGAGCGGGAGTTGGTGTTTTTGGAGGGTTGCCGTCACAGCGAGGAGTCGCAGCTGACCGTTGCGACAGAGCCGTGGCGGGCGTTGTTTTTTTTGCTAATGGATGGTCAGCGTGGGCGGGCTGAGCGTGGCTGGCGGGGTGAATTGCCAGAGCTTTCTGTGTCGGAGTCGGAGCGGTATTTCTCGCTGGCGGAATCTCGGTTTGAGCGGTGGCTTCCGTTGCAGGCAGTGCGTGGTCTGGTGGAGTTTGGCAGTGAAAGTGCGGCATCCGTGCTGGCGGCGTTGTTTCCCGAATTGAGTGCGGGGCATGAGCGGGCGTCTGCGGCCCAGATGGAGCGTCTGCAGTTGAGGTATGGCGACAGGTCTGCTGTGACATCGCGGCTGCCGGGGGCGCAGACGGTGGCTGTTCCGCCGGCGTCACCAGCGGTGGCTGAGAGTGTTGTGGTATCGGCTGGAGCGGCCGTTCGGCCGGGCGTCGTCGGGGGGACTCGGCGGGCCGACATTTCGAACCTTGAGTTGCTGCAGCAGCAGGTTGTTACAAGGTTGCGGGGGCTGGGCGGTACGCTGGAGCCTGGAAATCTGTGGCAGGCTTTGAGTGAGTCGATGCAGTTTGTGCTGGCCATTCTGAAGGCCCGCGGTGAAAACTATGGTGAGCACCGAGACATCCTGGAAGCGTCACTGCACCTGCTGGCTGAAGCTCAGAGCATGTTGCGGCACTGGCAGGAGCAGCATCTTCCAGGTGAGGTGGAGGAATTGCAGTTGCGAGTGTTTCGCTGGCTGAAAGAGGCGGTGGCCCTTGACGCTGAGGCGATTCGGATTGAACGGTATATGCGGCTGGAAGATGTGGCAGACAGTTCTGGGTGCGGCGATTTTCTGTCGCGACTGCAACGGGAAAGGGGGCAGTGGCACCAGACCAGCAACCGGTTGAAAAATTTGCGGCTGCTGCTGGAGGCAATTCGTGATCTCGGTCCGGAGAATTCCGAGAGTGGCTGGCTGAATGTCGGCCGATTTTATGAGCGATTCATCACTTCGGGGGGCTCGCCGGCGGGTTCGGGAGTGCGTGAGGCGCTGTTGGAGAAGTTGAATTTATTTCCTGATTTGGAGGTCGACGGAGAGTTGGGGGCGGCTGGTGACCGAGTTTGTTCTGATGCATTGCTGGACCTGCTGCGGCAGATGCAGTCGGCGCTGGACGAAGAAACTTTGCGGGATCTGGAGGCCGAGCCGAGTGTCGGGCATTCCTGGGGTGCGGAGGTAACGGAGGTGTGTCAGTTGCTGCGTGGGCGTCGTATGGCGCTGGTTGGTGGGATTGTGAATCAGCGTGCTCGCGAGAAGATTGAGCGAGCTTTTGGCCTGCAGTATTTGCGATGGATACCGGCGTCGAAGAAGGACCGGGTCAAGGACCTTGAGCCATCAATTCGGGATGTGGACCTGTTGGTTTTGGTGACGAGTATTATTGGGCACAAGCACAACGAGTTGCGTTCGGTGTGTGTGGCTCTGGGGATTCCGTGGGTGCAATTGCCAAAAGGCTCGGGTTACGGCGTGAACCAGTTGGCTCATGCGATACTGCAGCAGGCCAGCAGACGACTGAGGGAGACGCTGGCGGAGGCGGGCTAAGGATTTGGAGTGAGATGAATTGAGCGTCGCGGGGGGATTGGAATGCGCCCGAGTGGATTCGAACCACTGACCTACCGCTTAGAAGGCGGTTGCTCTATCCAACTGAGCTACGGGCGCTGAAGATTTGCGGTACAGCGGGCTGTACGGGGTGAGATTATCCTGCGGGATGGTGACAGTTGCAAGTGGAGTCTGGTTCGGGTGTTGAGGCGGGAATTTGGGTGTTGCGATGAGTGGAGGAGGAGGGGCGCAAAAAAAGCCCGCCAGCGGGGTTGCTGGCGGGCGGTATCAGTGTGGTACGGGGTCTGAGTTGGTGTGGTTTCAGGCTGGTAGGGCGTCGAGTTTTTCAATTTCAGCCATGTCGGTTTCGTCAGCGGCTCGACCGACGGGCAGTTTGTCTTTGACGTCCCATGCCAGTCCGACGGCGCGCAGCATTCGAATGGACCACCAGGTGATGTCAAATTCCCACCATTTGTGGCCGGCGGGTGCCACTGCGGGGTGGGCGTGGTGGTTGTTGTGCCAGCCTTCTCCGTAGGC
>JBJTPZ010000263.1:0-28770 GCA_046075365.1 Planctomycetaceae bacterium | reverse complement strand
CCACCGGCACCGATCTTCAATGCTCCTTCCAATCTTGTGGGTACAGTCAGCGGTTCAACAGCAACATTGACCTGGCAGGACAATTCCAACGTTGAGACGGGCTTCGAACTGCAGTATGGACTGAAATCAAAGAACTCGGTCACCTGGTATACCGATCAGCTTGTCGGCCGACACAACGACAGCTTCGGTGAATCTGCCTGCAGGTGCCTGGCGATTCCGAGTGCTGGCGGTCAACGGCACTGCAAAAACAGCCTGGTCAAACTCGGTCGATCTGACCGTGGGCAGCAAGGCCGGTCCGAAGAAGTAAGCGTGTGCTGCCGGGGTACATCCGCTGATTTTACCGACACGCTGCGAAAATGTTCGCAGCGTGTTTTTTTTGGGGGGGGGGCCAGTACGACGTCGTCAGATCTCGCTGGGATTCTCTTCGCGTCTTCGCGAGAGGTGAACGGTGTCTCCGGTTCCAGGGCGAGGGTTGCCGGTGGTTGGCAGCTGGGGGCTCGGGCTGGAAAGCCCGAGCTACATATGAGTGTTCATGAGCGGTTGAAAATCGCCAGTTCTTCGCTGCCCTTACGTCCACTCCTTATGCATTTTCCTTCGCGTCTTCGCGTCTTCGCGTCTTCGCGTGAGGCCAAACCGCCTTGACAGCGGCACAGCAGCAACGGGGAAGGGGTGTCTTTGACCCCTCACCCCCATCCCCTCTCCCCTTCCAGGGGCGAGGGGTGCTATTGTGTTTTTCATAACACAAAAGCACAGACGACAGTGCTCGGGCTGGAAAGCCCGAGCTACGGAAAAAGCCACGATGTCGCCCGCAAGAGAACCCCTGCCGGTTCGAGGCAAAATCGAGTACGAGTATGAGCGCGAGCGAGAAGAAAACAAAAAACAACACCCCCAAAAAACCTCGCCTCGTACTCGTACTCGTACTCGTACTCGTACTCGTACTCGAAAAACGCCCATTAACAACTGCTCTTTGCGGCTTCCTTCGTGTCTTCGCGTGAGGCCGACTGTCTGCACAGCGGCACAGCAGCAACAGGGCAAGGGTGTCTTTGACCCCTCACCCCCGTCCCCTCTCCCCTTCCAGGGGCGAGGGGTGCTATTGTATTTTTCACAGTACAAAAGCACACACGACAGTGCTCGGGCTGGAAAGCCCGAGCTGCGAATGAGTGCCAGCGGTCGTGGTCATTTGTGGTTCATACCGTTCCGGCCCGTTCCTTTTGCCACTGTTCTGCCAGCTGCACCATTTGGTTCCGGTCGACTGCGGGCTGCAGGATGGTTCTGACAGAAAACCCGTACGACTGATTGACTTTGGGTTCGCGAATCAGGAACTGAAAGTCCCATGCCGGGTTGTGGCTGCGGAGTACCGTGTTGAATCCGCCGCCGCTGGGCGAATGAGTCAGTCTGATGCCGTCGGACTTGCTGAACAGAACCAGCCAGGTGAGATCATCAAACCTGCCATAAAAAAACGGCTGATCAAACCGCAGTCTGGAAAAGTTGCGGAACAGGGCCGAGCGATTGTCCGGTTCAAACTCCGCCGTGAACTGATCCTGACGATGCAGGACTGTGCTTTGATCATTGTGAAACTGAGTACACAGCTGACACCAGCCAGCCGGCTGATTGTCCAGGCTGCCGAGAAAGTACATCGAGCGATCCTGAGGTGCATTGATGTAGCTGGCCCAGAACAGTGACAGGTAGCCATGAGGAAACAGGTCCCTGCGCGGCCAGCATTCGAAGTGCATGTCGATGATTCCTCCGGGCTGCAGTACAAATCGTGTGCGGCTTTCCACGTGTGTGGCCGGAGTCGCGGGCTGGTGCAGCTCGCAGGACGTGTCATCCAGCTGCTGCAGCGACATGGGGGCCCTGCGCGGTTCGAAGAACAGGTCGTCATTGTCAAGAGGTGTGCCGTTGACGATGTGTTCAAGGTTCAGTCCGGCGATGCCGGGAACGAACAGGCTGCGACTGGCCGCGGCATGCTGCAGGCTCCAGATACCGTTGTAGCCGGGCCGGTGAGTCTCAGTGCCAGAATTGTCGCCAATAGTGGCGGTCAGTTCGCCGGCTTTGAGTACGGTGCTGCCGGCGAGAGCAAAATCGCGTGAGGCCAGCGAGGCCAGGGTTGTTCCGGCGACCGTTTGCGTCCAGTGTCGTCGAGTTGTTCTGGCAGGTGTGTCTTCAGTCATGACGTGTCGGCACTCCAGGTGCGTCGGTGACGGGGGGAGAGGAATTGCAGCAGTTTGACGGTACAGTTACTTTGGTCTGCCGTCAAACGGCTTGTCGTCGGGCAACGGCATCGGTATTCTCAGGGCTACCGGGTTTCTCGCATCGGGAGTACAATCTTGAGCATCGCGGTGTTGTTGGCAGGTGGTAATCGCTGGAGTGTCAGGTATGCATTGTCAGCAGTGCTGTTCGTGCTGGGGTACGGGGCAGTGTCGGGGGTGGCTGCAGAGCGGCTTAACGTTCTGCTGATCCTGGTTGACGACCTGCGGCCGGCTTTGGGGTGCTATGGTGATCCGCTGGCAAAAACGCCGCAGATTGACCGGTTTGCAACGACAGCGCGGCGTTTTGACCGGGCCTATTGTCAGCAGGCGGTTTGTGGTCCTTCGCGCACGGCCTTGCTGACCGGGCGTTTACCTGATCACACAACTGTGTGGCACAATCGTAATTCGTTTCGGACTGTGCAGCCGGATCTCATCACTCTGCCTCAGTTATTTCGACTGCATGGCTGGCACTGTGTATCTCTGGGAAAGGTGTTCAGCGGGGATGCTCGTGAGCTGGATCCGATTTCGTGGTCGGTTCCCGAGGTGCTGCGAAAGCCGGAGTGGAAATCGGCTGTGCTCCGAGCTGACTTGCAGCGTGGCAAGGGTCAGCCGTTTGAGTGTGCCGATGTGGCCGATGAAGTCTATGCCGACGGGGGGCTGGCGACAGCAGCAGTGGAGCAGCTGCGTCACAGCGCGTCGGGGCAGCAGCCGTTTTTTCTGGCAGTTGGTTTTTTCAGGCCGCATTTGCCGTTCAATGCCCCGGCGCGGTACTGGGATCTGCATCGGCGAGAGGATTTTTTATCGGCGGATCCGACGGCTCGGCCGGTGAATGCTCCTGAGCTGGCTTTCGCAGATCATCTTGAGCTGGCTGGTTATCGAGACGTCCCGTCAGACGAGCGTGTGGGGGCAGCGCCTGCCGCAGAGCTGCGACACGGCTATTACGCCTGCGTCAGTTATGTGGATGCGCAGATCGGTCGACTGCTGCAGGGGCTGGAAGATTTGCGTCTGCAGGACTCAACGATTGTCGTGTTGCTGGGGGACCACGGTTACGGGCTTGGCGAAGCTGGTCGCTGGTGCAAGGACACCAACTTCGAATTGGATACTCGGATTCCGCTGCTGCTGCGTGTACCGGGGCAGCGGTATCCGGGGAAGGAAACACGGGGGCTGCTGGAATCTGTGGATTTGTATCCCACGCTTGCGGAGCTGGCTGGCTTGCAGGCTTCGGGGCCGCTGGACGGCCGCAGTTTCGCGGCGGCAGTTTTCGATCCGGAAGCACCTGGGCGGGAAGTCGCACTGAGTCAGTTTTCTCGGCCGTTTCGGTCGGGGACACCGCAGGTCATGGGGTACTCAATACGCAGCGATGCTCAGCGATATACTCGCTGGATCGACTGGGCAACGAAGGGGCAACTGGCAGAGGAACTCTATGATTACGCAGGCGTTGAAAGCAGTCAGCAGTTGTCCGGGGGATTGGTTGAGCACACAAATCTGGCTGGACTGCCGGGCTGGAGTGAGGTACGGCGGCAGATGAGTGAGCGTCTGGATCTGGAACTGTCAGAGCGGGTTCGTCCGCTGGCACTGCCTGAGTCTGCCGAGCCGGGGCGACGCAGGAGGAAGGGAGCTGTTTTGGAATGAGGCCCATGAGAGTTCTGCTGATTGCTGCCGTGCTGTGTGTCGGTCGTGTCTGGGGCTGTCCGGATGAGGTCCCGGCGACCGGGGCGGCAGCCGGTCAGCTGCAGGTTCAGCGTCCCAATATTCTGCTGATCATTTCGGAAGACAACGGACCGCAGCTGAGCTGTTACGGTGATCCGTTCGTCAGGACGCCGCATCTGGACCGGCTGGCGGCGGAGGGGCTGCGGTTTCAGCGTGCCTTTGTGGCTCAGGCTGGCTGCAGTCAGTCGCGGGCCAGCCTGCTGACCGGCTTGTATCCTCACCAGCATGGCCAGATCGGGCTTGCGACCTGGGGTTTTCGTATGTATCGGCCTGATTTGCCGACACTGCCTGGGCTGCTGCGGGCGGCCGGATATCGTACCGGGATTATTGGTAAGCTGCATGTGAATCCCGAGTCGGCATTTCCGTTTGATTTCAGTCGGATTCCGGTGGCCAATTTTCAGCGGCGTAATCTTGGGGACTATGCCCGCTCAGCATCCGAGTTTTTGTCGACCGACAAAGATCGACCGTTTCTGCTGCAGGTAAATTTTCCGGAAGCGCACGATCCGTTTCTCACTCAGGTGGACGGGCTTCCGCAGCAGCCGTTGTCTGCAGCTGACGTGAGGTGTTTACCGGAGGCGGGGCTGGATCCGCCGGGACTGCGGCCGATTGTGGCGGATTACTACAACTGCCTGATGCGTCTGGATAGTCTGGTTGGGGATCTGCTGGAGGTTCTGGAAGGCAGCGGCCGCGCATCTGAGACGATGGTGATTTATCTGGGCGATCATGGCGCGGATCTGCTGCGTGGCAAGCGGACCAGTTTTGAAGGCGGGCTGCGGATCCCGCTGCTGATTCGCTGGCCGGGGCGAGTTGTACCGCAGGTGCGGGACGAGCTGGTAACTTCGGTCGATCTGCTGCCCACGATTCTGCAGGCAGTCGACCAGGATATCCCTGCGGGCCTTGCCGGACGGCCACTGCAGCCCTTGTTTCGGCCGGAAGTTGTGCGGTGGCGAACGATGTTGTTCAGTGAATATCACACGCACGCTGCGGCCAGCAATTATTATCCCCAGCGGGCTGTGCGGACAGATCGCTGGAAACTGATTGAGAATCTGCTGCCGGAAGAGGTGCATCCGGACTACGATGTGACATTTCGAAAGCTGTCGAAGGAGGCAGAGCGAAGAAAGATCCCCGGTGGGCTGGATCTGCACGCAGAGGTGTCTGGTGCGGCACCGAATGTGCGTACCGCGTACGCTCGAATGCGTCGACCTGGGCGATTTGAACTGTATGATCTGCAAACGGATCCGCATGAATTTTGTGACCTCTCGACAGCGCCTGAGCATGCAGAGACACTGCGATCGCTGCAGCAGTCGCTGCTGCAATGGCGTCAGGAGACCGGTGATCCTTTGTTGCTGGCCGAGAATCTGCGGCGATTAACGGCAGAAGTGCGGGCGGTGCAGGACAAGTCGGAGGGGCGGCAGCTGGTGTGGGGTTATCCGGAATACTTTTTTGGACGTGAGCCAGCAGCGGCCGGGGACCTGCCGAAAACTCAAACCGTCCGCAAAAAGAAGAGGTTGCCATGAGTGATGGCGGGCTGTTTGGGCTGCTGGCAGCGGCAGTTGCGGGCGTCTGTTCAGCTGTGCTAAGTTCGGCAGCCGTTTCGGCGGATGAACGACCGAATGTACTGATGATTGTTGTGGACGATATGAATGACTGGGTGGGTTGTCTGCAGGGGCATCCCGACGTGCAGACTCCGCATATTGATCGTCTTGCTGCTCGAGGTGTGCTGTTTGCCAACGCGCATGCGGCGGCGCCGGTCTGTAATCCATCGCGGGTGGCGGCGCTTACAGGTCGCAGACCTTCCAGTACGGGGATCTACGGCAATGATGCCGTGTGGCACACCGTCCTTGGCGATGTGCCGTCGATTCCCGCGGTGTTTCGCGGTGCGGGGTATCACACGCTGGGCGGAGGCAAGGTGCACCATCATACGCCAGGCTTCAATCGCCGGACGGACTGGGATGGGTATTTTGATCAGGTGTTTGACAGCCATTATCAGCAGCAGCTGTCTCGTGGGGAATTGCAGGGCAAGTTTTCCTGGCCATCTGGTTTTCCGCTCAACGGTCTTCCGGAAGTTCGCAGCCTGCAGAAGCCTCCCCAGAATCCCGTGGAATTTGACTGGGGGCCCTTCGATGTTGTGGATGAGGAGCTGGGGGATGGCCAAATGGTCGAGTGGGCTGTGAAGTTTCTGCAGTCACCGCGTGAGCCGTTTTTTTTAGCCGCGGGGATCTATCGTCCGCATCTGCCTTTCTACGCGCCTCGCAAATATTTTGAGATGTATGATCGTGACAGGCTAAGTCTGCCGGTTTGCCCGGCGGATGATCTGCGCGATCTGCCGGCTGCGGGTTTGCGAATGGCCCGCGATCGTGGGGGAGACTATGAGCTGGTGCAGCAGGCGGGACGGCAGCGTGAGCTGGTGCAGGCGTATCTGGCCAGTATTTCGTATGCGGATGCGCTGGTGGGGCGGCTGCTGCAGGCACTGGATGCGACGGATGCAGGTCGCAGAACGCTGATCGTTTTCTGGTCCGATCACGGCTGGCATTTGGGTGAGAAGCAGCATCTGCACAAATTTACTTTGTGGGAGCGATCAACTCGAGTGCCGCTGATAGTCGCGGGCGCGGGGGTACCGGGTCAGGGGCTGCGTTGTCCGGCTCCGGTCAGCCTCGTGGATTTGCTGCCCACGTTGTGTGAGCTTTCGGGGCCGGGGCTGGCAGCGGTCCCGAACGGGATCGATGGTCAGAGTTTTGCTGCGCAGGTGCGGGAGCCGGCAATGCCGCGTGAGCGACCGGCGGTCACGACTCATGGTGTTGGGAATCACGCCGTTCGCTCGGCTCGCTGGCGTTACATTCGCTATGCTGACGGTGGTGCTGAGCTGTATGACCATGCGGTGGATCCGCACGAGTGGGCGAATCTGGCAGATCGGCCGGAGTTTGCGACTGTGATTTCTGAGCATGCCCGCTGGCTGCCGCAGACAAATGCGGCTCCGCTGCGGGTTAAGAAACAGAAGGGGCAGGAATGACCAGCGTGACTCGGTGTGTCAGCAGTGGGGCGTGTCTCTGGCTGCTGGCTGGCGTGATTTGGATATCGGCGACAGCCTTTGAGTGTTTGGAGGGCGCTGACGGGGACGGGCGTCCGAATGTTGTGTTGTTTCTGATTGACGATCTGGGCTGGCGCGATTTGGGGTGCCAGGGAAGTACTTATTATCGAACGCCGCAGATTGATGAGCTGGCGGAAACAGGAATTCGATATACGCAGGCATATGCGGCCTGTGCCGTGTGTTCGCCAACTCGCGCTGCAATCCTGACCGGCAAGGCGCCAGCCCGACTGCTGCTGACGGACTGGCTGCCGGCTGGACGCTGGGATCCGGCTGCACGTCTGCGGGAGGGCCGTTTAGTGCGGGGTTTGCCGGTGGAGGAAGAAACGGTGGCTGAGGTGCTGCGGGCTGCCGGATACCGCACGGGCTCGGTCGGAAAATGGCATTTGGGCAGTGAACCGTTTTCGTTGCCGGAACACCATGGCTTTATGGTGAATATCGGTGGCAATGCGCACGGCGCACCCGGAAGCTACTTTCATCCCTATGCCGGGAACTGGATGATTCCTGGAACCGGACTGCGGGCGACCTGGCAGGTGCTGCAGGATGGGAAATCCGGCGAATACCTGACAGATCGTCTGACGGATGAAGCTGTCCGGTTCATTGAAGACAGCGGAGACAATCCATTTTTTCTGTATGTGCCGCATTATGGAGTGCATACGCCGCTGGAGGCGAAGCCGGAACTGATCAGCAGGTATCAGTCGGTATCAGAGTCTGAGCGGCAGGGGCTGCCAGAGTACGCCGCCATGATTGAGAGTGTGGATGAGAGTGTTGGGCGAATTCTGCAGACCTTGCGGAAAACAGGCGTGGACGAGCGAACCATGATAATCTTCACCAGTGATAATGGCGGGTTCTGGAAAGCAACCAGCAATGCACCCTTGCGGGCCAATAAGGGTGCATATTATGAAGGTGGTATTCGTGTTCCGCTGATTATTCGCTGGCCGGGGCAGCAGACGGGGCGAGTGGAGGAAGATCCGGTAATCAGCATGGATCTGTATCCCGCGATTCTGTCGGCTGTCGGACTTCCGTTAAGACCTGAACAGCATCTGGATGGCGCAGATCTGAGTCTGCATCAGCGCGGTGACAAACTGCCGGAACGAAATCTGTACTGGCACTATCCGCATTACAACGAGCATCCTGGGAGCGTGCCTTGCAGTGTGATTCGCAGCGGCAGATGGAAGCTGATTGAGATGTTCGATCCGGCTGCAGTGGAGCTCTATGATCTTCAGGCTGATGCAGGTGAACAGAAGAATTTGGCGGATACAGAACCCGCAGTTCGCCTGCGGCTGCTGGAACAGCTGACGGCCTGGCGAACGGAGGCAGATGCGGAGCTGATGCGTCCGAATCCGGGCTGGGATCCGGCAGCGACGAACCGCCGCAAAAAGAGAGGAGCTAAGAAAAATGCGGCGGCAGACTGAGATCAACAGCAGCTGTGATTACAAGGAAAATCCAGCAGCGATTTGCAGAGTACGCCGGTGGTATGCCCGAATCTAACGCGCTGTTGCGGAAAAACAACACTCGCTTTTCCCGCCTGTGGGATTGTCTCGGCCAGGCGAATTGGCTAAGGTCTGGATTGCAGCCTGAGGGCGGCGGCGGTCAGGCAGTCATTTTCCTCGTTTTTCAGGGTGACTTCTGGGAGTGCTCCTTTGTCCGGATCCCGGCGCAATTCAGCCTGCAGTGGTTCTTCCCTGCTTCGCCTGCTGCAGCTGTGTCTGCCGCTGCTGGCTGTTGGCTGCTGGTGCTGCGACTGTGTGTCCGTGTCAGCCGACGAACTGGCGCAGCGGATTGATTCGCTGCTGCAGCAGTCCTTCACCAGTGCTCAGGCTGAGCCAGGTCCCGTCAGCGACGACGCCGAATTCTGTCGCCGAGTGACGCTCGATCTGATCGGACGCATCCCGGCGGCCTCAGAGCTGGCTGCCTTTCTCGGCCATCCGGATCCGCAGCGGCGCGTCCTTCTGGTCGATCAGCTGCTCGGCAGTCCTGAACACAGTCGACGGATGGCCGATCTGTTTCATGTGATGCTGATGGAACGTCGCGGCGATCACCCGGAATGGCTCGGTTTTCTGCGCACGTCATTTGCCGGGCAGAAACCGTGGGACCAGCTGGTGCGTGAAATCCTGGATCCCCAGGAGACTCCTGAGCAGATTCGCGGGGCTGCCTGGTTTATTACGCGACGGCTGGAGAAGGTCGGGCAGCAGGACACCGATTATCCCGGACTGACTCGCGATATCGGTCGACTGTTTCTGGGCTGTGATCTGCAATGTGCTCAGTGTCACGACCATCTGACAATCTCTGACTATCGCCAGATTGAATTTCAGGGTTTGTATACGGTGTATCGCAACACATCGATTCGTACGGACGTCAAATTTCCGGCTGTGGCTGAAAAGCCCTTGACGAAGAAGACCGACTTTATGTCGGTGTTTGACAAGCAGCCACTGACGGTGGGTCCGCGTGTTCCGTTTGGTGTTGAGCAGGAGATTCCGCAGTACGAGTCGGGGCAGGAATTTGCTGTGGCACCGGACCGTGCGAAGAATTTTCCGGGTGTGCCAAAGTTTCGCGGCCTGCAGTTGATTGCTCAGTCGCTGCCGGTGTCTGCCAACCGGCGGTTTGCCGAGAACCTGGCGAATCGCCTGTGGTTTGTGATGTTTGGCACGGGCCTTGTAAATCCGCTGGATCAGCTGCACGACGACAATCCGCCCACTCATCCGGAAGTGCTGGCGGCTGTGGCCGACGCCGTGACGGCAGCCGATTTCCGCATCCAGCCAATTCTGCGTGAGCTGGCCCTCACTCAGGCCTATCAGCGCAGTTCTGCCGGTGCAGCTTCCGAACGGGTGCTGTATCAGTATGGCCGCGAGAAGCGACTGTCGGCTGAACAGCTGCTGGCCAGTGTCCTGACGGCCTGCGGCGATGGCGCTGTGAAGGTTGCTGGCGACAGTGTGTCTGAGGCTGAGCAGAAGCGTGCCGAGTTGTTTGTCAGGGCCTTCGGGAACATTCCGGGGGAGCCGGAACTTGAGTTTTCACCTTCGCTGAAAGCTGCCTTGTTTGTGCTGAACGATCCGCTGCTGCAGGAACAGCTGCAGCCGGGCGGCGGTAATCTGAGTGAGCGACTGGCGTTGATTGCGGACAACGGCGCGGTGGCCGAACAGCTGTACCGTGCGGTGCTCAGTCGTGTTCCGGATGCTGAAGAAGTGCAGTTTGTGAGTGATTATCTTGGGCAGCGGGCTGATGCTCGACGCCAGGCCATCGGGAACCTGATCTGGGGTTTGCTGGCTTCCACGGAATTCTGTTTGAATCATTAAGTCCATGCTGTTGCATTGTCAGTCAGATCAGCATCAGGTGTCGCGTCGTCGCTGGCTGGGTACAGCAGCGGCCGGGACGGCGGCTGCGCTGCCGCTGTTTGATCCGGCGCTGCATGCTGCGGCCTTGCAGCGGTCGGCAAAGCAGGTGCTGTTTATCTGGCTGGACGGCGGCATCAGCCAGCTGGAAAGCTGGGACCCCAAACCGAATACGGAATTTGGTGGCCCCTTCCGTGCGATTCCCACCAGTGTGCCGGGAATTCATGTGAGTGAGCTGCTGCCGCAGACAGCGCAGCAGATGCAGCATCTGGCGATCGTTCGCAGTTTGTGTACAGAGGACAATGCGCATTCTTCAGGCGTCGACCGTATTCAGCGTGGCGACCCAAAGAATCGTGGCGTGGTGTATCCCTATTTCGGTTCGGCGGTCACGAAACTGCTGGGGCCGAATGACAGTGGCCTGCCTCCTTATGTCTGGATTAAACCGCTCAGCGGCGGCTTCATGCACAAGGACGCCGGTTTTCTGGGGCCGCAGTATGGTTCGCTGGCGTTTGGTGACGGCAAGCCACCACAGAATCTGCTGCAGCACCCGGATGTCAGTGATCAGCAGCAGCAGGAACGCATGGAGATCCGTGCCTTTGCTGATCGGCAGTATGCGCGCGGCCGCCGACCGGCCAGTACTGACGCGAATGGTTTTGTATTCAGCATGGGGCTGGAGCTGATGCAGCGGCGTCAGTTGTTTGATGAGTCGACGTTTTCTCCGGCCGATGTGCAGCGCTACGGGACTCATGATCTGGGACGCCACATGCTGCTGGCACGACGGATGCTGGAAGCCGGTGTGCAGTTTGTGAAGGTAAACAGTTACGGCTGGGATACTCACGGGGACAACTTCAACGGCAGCTACAGTCTGGTGCGGCGTTTCGATCAGCCGTTCGCCGCACTCATTTCGGATCTTGCGGCAGCCGGACTGCTGGATCAGGTGCTGGTGATTGCAATGAGCGAATTCGGCAGGACTCCCAGAGTCAACGGCCATCTGGGTCGTGACCACTGGCCCGAGGCCTGGTCGCTGTGTATGGCGGGAGCCGGTGTGCGACGCGGAATTGCGGTGGGCAGCACCAGTGACAACGGTACATGGGTGACGTCCGAGCCTTATGACATTGGGCACATGTTCCATACGTGGTTTTCGGCGCTGGGGATCAACAGTCGCGAAACGGCGTGGGACAATCAGGGCCAGCCCCTGCCGATTGCTCATGAAGACTGTCATCCGGTATCCGAACTTCTGCTTTAGACTGCAGCTATGCAACTGACTGGTACATTTCGATCAGAGCTGCGACCACTGGCGAAGATTCCGACTTCGTGTCAGTTGTCGTTGCTGCGCTACAGCAGTGACGGCAGTTTGTTGCTGGCTGCCGGGCGAGACGGGCGGATTCATCGCTGGCGGCTGCCGTCGGCCGGACTGCCCGTTCCGGCGGGGGACGGCAAAACTGTCACTGCAGGTCCGGCAGAAGTGCTTGCACCCTGGACCGGTCATAACGGCTGGGTCAGCAGTCTGGAAATTTCTGCGGACGGTCAATTTCTGGTTTCAGCGGATACCTGGGGACGTCTGGCCTGTCGTGTGCTGTCGAGTGACTCTGAACAGCCAGTGTGGGAACACGCTGAGGCGCATGCCGGCTGGCTGCGGGCGCTGGCCGTGAACGCGAACGGCAGCTGTCTTGCCAGCTGCGGATCCGACGGGATGGTGCGTCTGTGGAATCCGGCGGATGGAACTTTGCTGCGTCAGTTTTCCGCCGGCGGCCAGGATCTGTATTCGCTGGCCTGTCACCCGGACGGCGTGCGGCTGGCGGTGGGAGATCTGCGGGGCGGAATCCGGATTTTCGACCTGCGGGATGGGAGTCTGCTGCTGACCTGGGAAGCGGCGGAATTCTACAGGCTGTCGTACATCCAGGAAGTCGGTGGTGTGCGGTGGCTGGCGTGGAACGGTGCCGGCTCGGTCCTGGCCGCCGCCGGCTGTATCCCTGAGAACGGCGGTTTTGTGCAGGGGATTCCGGCCCTGCAGCTGATCAGCGTTACAGATGGCGCTGTCATACAGCAGCTCAGGCTGGGAGACAATCAGGAAGGCTTCGTGCATCAGGTGCTGTGGCATCCGCAGGACTACTGGATGGGTGTCTGCAGCGGTCAGCCTGGTCGCGGGCGATTTTTTTTGCATCGTGTCGGCGCTGAGACGCCGTTCTGCCAGAATCCTCAGCCGCTGGCAAATTGCCATAGTGTCGCGCTGCATCCGCTGGGCCGCCAGGTGGCGGTGCTGGCGAATGAAGGCACTTACGGCCAGCAGAAATCCATGGCCCGCGAAGGTATCTACCCTGGCAACACGTCACCCATTCACATTTTTGAACTGCCTGCCGCCGATCCTGTTTCCTGACCCCTGTTTTTTCTGAGCTGGATTTCCCTATGTTGAATTCGCTGCTGACCGGCTTTCGAAGACTGCTGCCTGCTGTGCTGTTGATTGCCTGTTCTGCCCCGGTTTTTGCTCAGGCTGAAAAGTGGTCGGGCGAACTGGAAAGCCGGGTTGCTGCTGAGATGTCACGGCTGATTGCGGCCGGGCGAATTTCCGGAGCTGTGACGCTGGTCGCCGATGCCGATTCCGTGGTGCTGGCAACGGCGCATGGTCAGGCCGATCTGGCTGCCGGACGTGCGATGGCCCGTGACAGCATTTTTCGTGTGGCATCCATGACGAAGCCCGTGACTGCAGCCGCTTTAATGAAGCTGGCGGCTGCCGGAAAAGTACAGCCCGCTGATCCCGTCTCAAAATACCTGCCGGCATTTGGCCAGCTGAAACTCAAGGACGGTACACCCGCACGGGCAATTACCATTGCCGATGTGCTGACACATACGGCGGGGCTGGCAGGTTCGTCCGGTTTGAACGGAGATCGCACGCTGGCGCAGGAAGTCGATGCTCTGGCCGCGCAGCCCCTGCAGGCAGCACCAGGCAGTCGCTGGCAGTACAGCAGTGGTCTGACGGTGGCCGGGCGAATTGTCGAAGTGGTCTCCGGCATGCCGTTTGAAAAGTTCGTGCAACAGCAGATCTGTCAGCCGCTGGGGATGCAGGATACGGCATTTGTGCTGACAGCGGAGCAGGCCGGGCGACTGGCGGTGACATATCGTCCGGGACGTGAGGGGGCACTGTTGCAGGCTGTTGAGATTCCTGATCCCACTCAGTTCCGGATGCCTAATCCCTCGGGCGGGCTGTATTCAACGGCAGACGACATGGCGAAGTTTTTTCAGGCTGTGCTGCGTGAGCAGCAGGGACGCGGTACTCAGGTGACGGGCAGCAGCACGCTGGTGCGGCAGATGCTGCAGCCGCAAACCGGTGACCTCGTGACCGGGTTTACTCCGGGCAATGCCTGGGGGCTGGGCTGGTGTGTGGTGCAGCAGCCTCAGGGTGTGACCAGACTGCTGTCTCCCGGCACGTTCGGTCATGGAGGCGCCTGGGGAACTCAGGCATGGGTGGATCCCGTGCGGGGGCTGGTGCTGCTGCTGATGATCCAGCGGACGGAGTTTGGCAACAGTGATGCTTCGGAAGTGCGTGATGCCTTCAATGAAGCTGTGATCACCAGTTATCCTGGAAATCCACAGGAATCGGCGCGAGTTGCGCCGTTTCTGGGATATCAGAATGCGGTGCATCTGCAGCTGGGAAATACGCGGGCTGTGCTGTGTCCCGAGGCTGGTGGGCGAGTGATCAGTTTTGACGTGGCTGGCCATGACATGATGTTTGTGGATGAGCGAGAGCGAAACTGGCGGCCGGGGAATCCGCCGTCCGCGTCCGCCGGTCGGTTTGATATCGGGCCTGAGCTGGTAATTCCGAAGCATCCGGCTTTGTGGTCGGGGGCCTGGACGTGCGAGCTGACCGGTCCGGCATCGGCTCGTCTGGTCAGTGTGCGTGATGAGTCCACCGGCGTGCAGCTGCTGCGGGATTTTCGATTGCGCCCGGCTGCCCGGCGCGCTGCCGTTGATGCGGCACCGGTGATCAGCGGTGCGGTGCTGGAATGTCGGCAGGTCATCATGAATGTGAGTGATCGCGTCGTGGAATACTGCCACTGGGGCCGCTCATTTTCGCCGGGCGGCGGTATCTGTGTGATCCCGCTGGGGCCCCGTCCCAGTCGGTTTCCTGCAAAGTACGTGATGTACGAGGAACAGGGGATCAATCCTGCGGCGGTTGACGAGCAGATTCGTGAGCGTGACGGGTTTCTGGAAATTCTGGCACCGCCGCGTCGGCCCAAGCTGGGCTTCGATACGTATGGTGGCTGGCTGGCTTATGTGCAGCCGTCGAATCGAGTCTTCATCAAGCGTTTCGCCGCATACCCTGATCGGGTTTACAACGAGGCGGCCGGACTGACGCTGTCTGTCTGGTATCCGCAGCAGGGCGGCATGATTGAGCTTGAGCCGATCGGTCCGCGTGAGCGACTTGAGCCTGGTCAGACCGCCGCATTTACGGAAGAATGGAGTGTGGGTGAGTTTCCGTATCCGGCAGCCGGGCAGCAGATTGATCTGTTGCGACTGCAGCAGCTTGCCGAATCGGCTGCCCCGGCAGAGGACGCTGGTCGATAATCATACGGACGGATGTGGCTTTCGGGGGCTGGCAGCGGGTACGAATTTCAGCGAGGTTTCCGATGTTCCGACTGAATCTGAATGCAGCCAGCCAGCGAATGACTCGGCGGGGAATGATCCAGGTGGGAGCCCTGGGGCCGTGGGCATTGTCGCTGCCGCAGCTGCTGCAGGCTGAAACTGCGGCCGGCAGCAGTCAGACTCGGCGATCAATCATCAATATTCATCTGGACGGCGGTCCGCCCCATCTGGACACGATTGATCCGAAGCCGGAGGCCCCAGTAGAGATTCGCGGTGAATTTGATTCGATCGCAACGAAGATTCCAGAGCTGCGAATTTGCGAACTGATGCCGCGAGTCGCGGCGCTGGCTGACCATTTTGCATTCATTCGATCGCTGACTGGTTCTGCCGGGGCGCATGATGCGTTTCAGTGTCAGAGCGGATATGCTGAGAAGGATTTAAAGTCTTTGGGCGGTCGTCCGGCGGTGGGCTGTGTGGTGTCAAAACTGCTCAGCAGCAGTACCGATCAGGCTCCCGCCTTCATCGACCTGATGCAGGGCCGGCCACTTGTTCGCAAAAGTGCCCGGCCTGGCTTTCTGGGCCCGGCGGTGCAGCCATTTCGCCCTGATATCTCGCAGATGTTTCATCGCGAGCTGGAGTCGGGGATGAAGGGCGAACTGGCGCGGCTGGGGAAAGACCACACGGTCAGCCTGACTCTGAATCCAGCCCTGACGCAGCAGCGACTGGGTGATCGGCAGCAGCTGCTGGGAAGTCTTGATCGACTGCGTCGCAGTGCTGACAATTCCGGCATGATGGATGCCATGGATCAGTTCAGTCAGCAGGCTGCCGGAATTCTGCTGTCGGGACGCCTGGCCGATGCCCTGGATCTGGAGCGGGAAGATCGGGCGACGCTTGCTCGTTACACGGCTCCGGCGTCCGGTGGTCGCCAGTCGACAACCAGCGAGGGTCCCGAGTCGGTGCGGAAATTTTTGCTGGCCCGCCGCCTGATCGAAGCAGGGGCTCGCTGTGTCAGTGTGTCCATCAGCGATTTTGACACGCATTCAGACAACTTCCCCCGCATGCGCAATCTGCTGCCTGTTGTCGATTTTGGTCTGCAGGCACTGGTGACGGATCTGGCCGAACGCGGTCTGCTGGATCAGGTGGCGATTGTGGTGTGGGGCGAGTTCGGTCGCACTCCGCGGATCGATCCGAAAACCGGCGGTCGTCACCACTGGCCACAGGCCGGGCCAGCATTGCTGGCTGGCGGCGGGTTGCGGACCGGTCAGGTCATCGGCAGTACGGATCGGACGGGTGACGACGTGACGTCGCGGCCGGTGACTTATAAGGATATCTTTGCCACTCTGTACAGCACACTTGGAATTGATGCCCGGACCACCACCATCAACGACCCCACCGGCCGACCACAGTATCTGCTGGACGACGGAGCACCTTTGCGAGAGCTGCTGGGCTGACCATCGCTTCAGATCGCCAGAGTCCAGCAGGACAGCAGTGACGAAAGCAGGATGACATACAGCCGCGATGCTGTTTCTGGTCCGCTCAGGCGAGCCGCTATGGCGGCGAATACCAGAATGCCGACCGCTGAAAGTGACTCGATCAGCAGTACTTTGCCGGTGGCCTGCTGCAGGTATCGAATCAGCAGAAATTCGACGATCAGTGCCAAAGCCAGCAGCGAACCTTGCAGTGCCGGCTGCCGATGTTCCTGCAGCATCAGTGCCATCGCCAGGCTCAGACTGCAGGCAAAGTACAGTTCGCGGTCCCCGGTGACCCATGACCCGGTCGCCCAGACAATCGCGGGCAGCAGCCAGACAGCTGCAAAGCCCCGGGCCTGTCGCCCCAGCAGCACAGCAGCCGGCAGAAACAGCGCCAGCCAGGGCAGGGCACCGGATTCCAGCGTGATTTCAGCAGGCAGCGACACTGTCTGTCCCTTTCTGTGACCTGCGAATCACGGAGTTGGCTGTTTCACGCTGCCTCGGATTTTAATCCCGTCCTCAGCCGGCTTGTCGGCCTCCGGGGCAGGCGGCGATTCTTCGATTTCTGCATGACCTTCAATCCGCAGCAGCTCAGTGTCGGTTCGCAGCAGCAGCGAATTGCCGGCAGCCGACAGCGAAGACAGCGTACGGCCCTGCAGCAGATTACGCGACAGCAGTTTGTAACTGCCGCCCACACTGGCCACCAGCGTCGTGCCCGACTCATTCAGCATGTACAGTTTCTCACCGGCCAGCAGGGGCGAGGCAGAGTAGTTGCCGCCCACGCGTTTCTTCCACCGCACCTTGCCGGTGGTTGCCTCATACTTCGTGACAACGCCGTTGTCACTGAGCGTCAGCAGAGAATCTTCATACAGCACGGGTGACGGGTTCAACGGCACTGCATCCTCAGATTTCCAGACCACGTGCGTGTCGGTCACGTCGCCGCTGCCGTCCGGTCGGATGGCCAGCAGTGTGGGCTCATCGTAGCCCGTACACACAAAAACAAGGCCGTGGCCAAAGACCGGGCGAGGCACCAGTGAATAACCATTGTGCCGGACACGCCACAGTTCCGCCCCTGTTTCCGGGTCATAGGCTGCTACGAAGCTGCCGCCCGGACAGACAACCTGTTTGCGGCCTGACACGGTGATCTCAAGCGGTGTGGCATACGAATGGCGACCCTCACGCCGAGTAATCCATCGAATGTCGCCTGTATTGGCATCCAGTCCCGCGACAAACTGCGGAGCAATCGGGTCCGCAATCACGCGGTCATCGTAAAAGGAATGATCCAGTCCGTCGCAGATGACAACCAGCGTGTCGCCGCTCAGGACCGGACTGCTGCCCGGGCCGTGATGATGATAGTACAGCAGTCGCTGCTTCCAAAGCACTTTTCCGTCCTCATCCAGAGCCGCAGTGCCATGCGAACCAAAATGCACCCAGCAGCGTCCATTGGCCAGCACGGGAGTCGGAGAGGCGTGACTGTTTTTCCAGTGAATCGCCCACAAATTGTCATGCTGAAAAACGGGAATCTCAAGCAGCTGCCTGCCGCTGACGCGGTCCAGAACCAGTACCAGCAATTGCCCTTTGTCCGGAATGGCGGTTGTCAGCCAGATGCGATCACCGCTGACCACCGGCGACGAATAGCCAATTCCCTCGACCGGTGTTTTCCAGACGATGTTCCTGCGCTCAGACCATTTGACCGGCAGGTCGGCAGACGGCGCAATCCCCTGGCCCGTGGTGCCGCGAAACTGCGGCCAGTCAGACGAAGCGGTACCGGAATTCGGCCGTTCATCCGTCAGCAGCACACTCAACAGGGTCAGCAGCAGCAGATTCATGCAGGGGACTCCAGCTTGCCAGCACCAGTTCAGCCGGTCGGCTGTGCGGCCGTCACGGGCGGGTTACCCGCGAGTTCGTCAGCACTGCGTTCAGCGGCGGTCACAGCATCCACAGACACTCCGAAAATTCGCGCGTAAATCAAATAGAACACCGGCACCAGAACCAGCACAAGAATCGTGCTGGTGGCCAGTCCGAAGCACAGACTGGCCGCCATCGGAATGACCAGCTGGGCCTGGAACGATGTTTCGGTCAAAATCGGTGCCAGCCCGGCAATCGTCGTGAGCGAAGTCAGCAGCACCGGGCGGAAACGCCGACTGCCGGCCTGCAGCACCGCCTGTTCAAGCGGCACCCCGCTGCGGACCGCACCGTTGATAAAGTCCACCAGCACGATGGAGTCATTGACGACGATGCCAGTCAATGCCACCAGCCCCAGCGTGCTGAACAGCGTCAGCGGCAGTCCCATTGCCCAGTGGCCAAGCACAGCACCAACAATTCCGAACGGAATCACGGCCATCACCACCAGCGGCTGGCCATACGAAGTAAACTCCATCGTCAGCAGCACATACATGGCCAGCAGGGCCACGAACAGACCGATCCCCAGACTCTGCACGCTCTCTTCATCCTGCTCCTGCTGACCCTCCCAGCGAACTCGCAGGCCCGGGTACTTCTGCAGCAGCTGCGGCATGAACTCGCTTCTCATGCTGGCCACAATCTCCTTGGCATTCCCCAGCTTTTCGTTGATGTCGGCTGAGATCGTGATGGAACGCTTTTGGTCGATGCGGTTGATTTCCGAATAGCCCCTCGTCACATTCACATCTGCCAGCTCGGTGATCGGACGCTGAATGCCATCACCCGCATCCACTCGAATATCATCAAACCTGGCCAGTGTCTGCCGGTCCGACTCAGGATACCGCACCATCAGCTTGACTTCATGCCGACCACGCTGCAGTCGCATGACTTCCTCGCCGTAGTACGAAGCCCGCACCGTTCTGGCGATACTGTCCAGCGGTACTCCCAGCGCCACTGCCCCCGGCTTTTCCCGCAGCTGCAGTTCCCATTTACCGGGCGTCGAGTCATCAGAGACGTCATAAATGCCGCGAAACCCGGCCAGTCGCTGCTTTGTCTCTTCCACGGCCTGTTCCAGTTGCTGCATATTCTCAGTGGCCGCCAGCAGCTTGAACTCAATCGGCTTACCGCCCGGACCGCGAGACTGCGAACCGAAGGTCAGAGTTTCCGCGCCAGGAATACTGCCCACCGCATCACGCCACGCCTGCACCACCTGCTCGCTGGTCAGTTCACGCTGCCCGCTGTCCACCAGTTCCGCATAGACTGACCCCGCATGGCTGCCCTCGGTTGTCTGACCACCGCCAGGTGCATTGTCCCGCACAAGTCCCACCATGCGGTGAGTAACCTTTACCAGCGGTCGCCCGGGCACACTGTGCTGCTGATTGATCTGCTGGATCGCCTGCTCAACTCGCAATGTCGCCGCATCTGTGATCCGAGCCGGCGTGCCGTCAGGAAAGATCACTTTTGCAATCACTTCCGGAGCATCCAGTTTGGGGAAGAAAATCGAAGGCACTGCCCCGCTGGTCACCAGCGATGCCGTCAGCAGCAGAAATGCCACAGCACCGCTGACCGTGATCGCCGGAAACGTCGCACAGAAGCGAATCACAGGTGCATACACAACCCGCAAAAATGTCTCCAGCACCCACGTCGTGCCCGCATTCAGCCAGCCCGTCAGCGGCGACGGACGACCATTGCCGTGTCCCAGATGGCAGGGCAGGGCAAAACAGGCTTCCAGCAGTGAAATCGTCAGGATGGCAATCACCGCCAGCGGCATCACGGCAAAGAACTTCCCCATCACTCCGGTAACAAAAAACATGGGCACAAATGCAAACACTGTTGTGGCCACCGAAGAAAAGACAGACGGCACCACCTCGATTGTGCCATCAATCGCTGCCTGCAACGGACTTTTGCCCATGGCACGATGCGTGTAGACGTTCTCGCCAATCACAATCGCGTCGTCCACCACGATGCCCAATGCAATCAGGAATGAAAACAGCGACAGCATGTTCAAAGTCTGATCAAACTGCAGCAGCACCGCACAGGCACCCAGCAGCGAAATCGGAATCCCCAGCGCCACCCAAAAGGCCAGCTTCAAATCCAGAAACAGAGACAGAATCACAAACACCAGGATCAGACCCTGCAGACCGTTGCGAATCAACAGATCCAGACGGTCACGCACCTCCACCGATGTATCGCCCCACACTGTAAACGAATAGCCGGCTGGCAGCTGCTTTTCACGAATATATCGCTTCACAGCATCAGACATTGCCAGCAGGTCTTCACGAGACGCTGCCGTTACGTCAATCGCCAGACCCGGCTGACCGTTGATCCGACTGATCGACGTCGTATCAACAAACTCGTCCCGCACCTGACCCAAATCAGAGACCCGCAGGACAACACCGTCAGGTCGAGTCACCAGGGGGATCTCTGCGATCTCCTTCCCCAGCACCCGCTTGTCCTTGCCGCGCAGCAAATAAGTCTCACCCTGGTCGCGAATCGTGCCGCCCGGCAGCTCAAGATTTCGCGCCCGGATCCGCCGTGCCACATCGCCCAGCGTCAGGCCGTATTCCCGCAGCGTCCGTTCCGGAACCTCCACATCAATTTGAAACTTGCGCTCACCGGTGATCTCCGCCTGAGAAATCTCCGGGATACCCAGCAGGTCGTCCCGCACCTGCTCGGCAATTTCACGCAGCTGCAGCTCCGCGTCCGCCGCCACTGACGGCCCCTGCACAACGCCCACCGTAATCGCCTTGTTCCGGAAGGTGATCTGCTGCACCTCCGGCTCTTCAGCCAGATCCGGAAAGCTGGGAATCCGGTCGATCTGTGACTTCACCTCATTCAAAACCTTCTGCACACTCGGCACGTCGCTGCGGACCTCAATCACCACATTCGCGGCACCCTCCGCCGCGACAGATGTCACCTTGCGAATTCCGTCCACCGAGCGGACTGCTTCTTCAACCTTCTGACAAATACCGCTTTCCACCTCATCCGGGCTGGCACCAGGATACGGCACCGACACCAGAATGATCTCCAGTTCGAACTGCGGAAAGACCTCCCGCCGCAGCAGAAACGCAGAAATCGTACCAACAACCAGTACCGCCACCACCATCATGTTCATGGCCGGAGCATTGCGGATTGCCCAGCGAACTGCCGAACCACTCATGGCTGCACCTCCGACAACTGCACCTGCATCCCGTCCTGAATCGCTGCCAGCGGCGAGATAATCACTCGGTCGCCAGCCGCCAGCGGCTGCTGCAGCTGATGCACAATCGCTTCGCCTTCCCGCATCTGCACCAGCGAGACATTCACAACCTGCAGGCGACCAGCACGCACAATCCAGATCGTGCCGCCCGGCCGCAAAGCCTCAGGCGGGATCTGAAACAGTTCCACCGGAGCATCAATCGGGATCCGCACCGTCACAAACATGCCGCTCAAAAGTGCCGGAGGCGAAACACTGCCACCGCCACCATCCGCCGCCACACGCGGTTCCGCAGGTCGCTCGACAACAACTCGACAGGGAAATGTGCGAGTCGCCCGGTCAAGCCCCGTACCCTCGTAACGCGACAGCCGCGCATCCCAGATCGTCTCCCGACCCTCAAACTCAAACGCCACCTCGCACGGAACGTCCGGAGTCCCCAGCGGGTCCGCCGCACGATTGTCGACCGCCGGTTCCGCAGTACCGCCAGCAGCCGCCTCAGCGGCAGACCCACTTCCGGACTGCTGCGATGTCGGCACCGGCCGCGCCTGCTGTCGCTGCTGCTGCCGCCAGATCCACGACAGCTCTTCACCACGCAGACTGCAGCGCACCTCCATCCTGCTGCCGTCGCTGAGCTGCACCAGCGGATCACCAGCCTTCACAAAATCGCCGTCCTCGCGAGTGTCCTGGACGATGCGGCCTGCAATCGGTGCCCGCACCGTACAACGCTCCAGATCCAGCCGACAGCGTGCCAGCTCAGCTTCCACAAGCTTTAACGCCGCAGCTTTGGTACGCCGCCCCTGCTGCAGCGAATTTCGCTGATTCTGCTGCAGCTGCAGCGCATTCCGCGAGGTCAGTTCCTGCCTGGAAGCATTGTCCATTTCCGTTTCTGAAGTTGCCTTCCGCTCAAACAGCGTCTGCACCCTGGCCAAATGAGCCTTTTGCAGCTCGTTCTCCTCGCGAGCCAGACGCAGCAGAGCATCCGCACTTTCCAGATCCACATCAATCGAATTCAGCTCCTCCTGAGCCTGCAGCAGACGCGCTGCCAGACGCTGCTCGTCCAGCTCATAATTGCGACGGTCAATTTCAAACAGCACATCACCCGCGCTGACAAATAAACCACTGCGACAGCCGGCTGACTTGCTCAAAATTCGACCGCCTACCTCGGCGGAAACCGTCAGCACCCGCCACGTCGATGCCTCACCGTCCACCTGCACCTGAAAGGGGCCGCTAAAAGCCCTGATCTCTGCTGTTTCTACGGTGGGGGCCTGAGTTCGCGCAGCCAGAGCCGCCTCGTCAACAGGCACCTCAGGAGCCCGGCCGAAAAACATCAGACCAAACACACCAAGCCCCAGAATACCCACTGAACCCACAAGGTTCAGCAGAATTCGCATCGCATTGCTCATAGTTGAATTCGTCAGTCAATGAAATCCATGTGCCGCCGCCAACAGGCCGGCAGTACCCATGCCACCACCCACACACAACGCCGCCGCCGCCTGCCGAATATGCCCCTGATGAATCCGATGCGCCAAATGCACCAGCAGTCGAGCACCACTGGCGGCCAGCGGATGACCCAGTGCAATCGCTCCGCCATGCGGATTCAACAATAAACTGCGGCCCCGACACGTGACCTCAGCGCCGTCCCATCGCAGACCCAGACGATCCAGACACGCCAGCGTCTGAGCAGCAAAGGCTTCGTTGATCTCCAGCTGATCCAGATCCTCCAGCTGCAAACCACGCTGCCGCAGCAGACGTTCAAGTGCATACACGGGACCCAGACCCATCTGACGCGGACTGCAGCCCACCACCACACTGTCCACCCACTCACACAGCACCGGCCAGTCGTTCCGCCGCACGGTCTCTTCATCAGCCAGCAGCAGTACCGCCGCGCCGTCGTTCAGGCCCGACGAGTTTCCCGCAGTGACAGTGCCGGAAGTGTCAAACACCGGAGCCAGTGCCGTCAGATCAGCTTCCGTCAGATTCGGTCGCGGATGCTCGTCCGCCACCAGTCCCGCCACCGGCACCAGCTCCGCCTCAAACACCTGCGCCACGGCAGCCACACCCGCCAGCCGCTGACTGCGCAAGGCCCACTGGTCCTGACGAGCCCGCGAAATGTGCAGCTCAGACGCCAGCAGCTCGGCTGTCTGACCCATGTGCATCGCAATGTCACCATCCGTCAGACCGTCCGTGACCATCGAATCTCGCAGGACAGACAGGTCCGGCTGCTGACCCTTGCCCGGTCGAGGCAGCAGCATGGCCGATCGTGACATCGACTCCACACCACCCGCCAGCACCGCAGTCGCCTGACCGCAGCGAACAGCCTGCGCAGCCAGCTGCACCGCCTGCAGACCGGAACCACACATCATGTTGATGGTCATCGCATGAGCAGTCTCACGGAGACCAGACTGCAGTCCCGCCTGACGAGCAATGTTCATTCCATGACCAGCCGACAGCACGTTGCCCAGAATGCACTGGTCAACTCGACCCGCACCGGTTTCTGACAGCACTGCCTTCGCCGCAGCAACCGCCAGAGCTGTCGGGGACTCACGAGACAATGCTCCCCGAAAACGACCAAAGGGTGTCCGGCGAGCAGCAACGATCAGGATGCGACGGTCCATGAGCCAAATTCAGGACGGGCGAAAAGGAAGTGATCTTGAGCCCGTCAGCATATCGAGCAGGCCGGGAAATTGCAGCCACAGTTCTGGTTCTGACAGGGCAGTACCACAAATGCGGATGCTCGGCCGCACCCCCCCCCACCGATCGTTTCCCAGAGCAAAACGCGACGCTGCGGCATACCCGCCGCCAGACGACCGCATTCAGTACTCGCGACGCTGCCGCGAACTGGGGATCCGCATCTGCTTGCGGTACTTGGTGATCGTCCGCCGCGCAAGGCCGATCCCCTGAGCAGCCAGACGCTTGACCAGGTCGTCATCACTGAGCGGCTCGCTCTTGTTCTCGCCGTCGATCAGCTCTTGCAGCTTCACCCGAATTGTGTCCCACGCCACCTCATCGCCGTCGGCCGTCTGAGTCCCCCCGCCGAAGAAACGCTTGAGCGGAAACAGGCCCCGCGGAGTCTGAATCCATTTTTCATCCACCGCCCGCGAAACCGTCGTGACGTGCACACCCACTCGGTCCGCAATCTGCTGCATCTTCAGCGGATGAATGCCCTCGTCACCCAGCTCCAGAAACTCGTGCTGATGATCAATGATCTCCTGAGCCACCTTGCGGAGCGTGGCATAACGCTGCTCAATCGAATCAATCAGCCATTTCGCCGACTCCACCTTGCGGCGAATCCAGTCCTTCGTCTCCTGCGACGGATTTTCCTTCAGCATCTGCAGATACCGCGGACTGATCCGCAGCTCAGGAATATACTCGTCCAGCACCCGCACCACATAACGCCCGTGGTCGTCCAGCTCGACCGTTAAATCAGGCGTTACCCGCTGCACCGGACGCTGCTCAAAACCACGACCCGGCCAGGGATTCAATGTCTGGATCTGCTCAATTCCAATCTTGATCAGTTCCAGTGAAAAACCAGTCGCACGCTGAATCAGCGGCAGACGGTTCAAAGCAATGTCTTCCAGATGATCGCGAATCAAAGTTTCCACCACGTCGTGAAACGGCATGCTGTCATGCACCTGCAGCAGCAGCATTTCACGGTGGTCACGAGCACCCACGCCGGCAGGTTCAAGCTGCTGAATCAGCTTCAGCACTTCTTCCGCCTGAGCCATCGTCAGCTGAAAATTATACAGCCGGTTGAACTGCTGCAGAATCTCAGCCAGCATACTTTGCAGACGGCCGTTGTAATCCAGGTGCTGAATCAGATACTCACCAAACTGCCGCTGGGCAGCGTCCAGTGAATAAAAAGCAAACTGCTCCAGCAAATGCTCGTGCAGTGACTGCGGGCGAGCCAGCATGTTGGACATGACGTCGTGCTGCCGGTCCATCTCGTCGCTGATCTGGCCGGCACTGGCCCGCGATCCGCCAAAACCCACATTGTCTTCCGGCCAGTCCGACGAAATCTCTACCAGCCGCTCAAAATCCGACTGATTGTTCGATTCGTCCCCGACCACCAGCTCTCGGGTCTCAACGTCCTTCTGCGGTTCACGAATCTCTCCGGGAAGCAGGTCGGACACAACCGATTCCCCGCCGTCCGAATCCCCGTCGCGGTCCCCGCCCGACGGCAAACCGTCCGCATCCTTCTCCAGACGGTCCAGTGTCACATTCTCAACCAGCTCCTGCTCAATTCGCTCGTTCAGCGCCATCATGTTCAGCTGCAGAATCTCCATGGACTGGATCATCCGCGGAGCCAGCTTCATCTGCTGGCTCATTCTCATCTGTTGCGAAATATTCAGATGCATAGCTGGAAACGATCGACGGAATGCTGTTTGCGACGGAGTGTGCTGTGAGTTCTTCACAAACATGTTAGGTCAGGAAAACCGAACAAGTCGAGAAGATAATGGCACTGTTCTTGCATTCCGCTGGAAAACGGTGATTTTCTTGAGAAATCAGCGTCTTTGCGATGCCGGGCGTTACAACCGGCTTTTCATTTTCGGGAGAAAGTTGCCGGGGGAGAAAAATTTTGTTTTCGAGAAAAAACGTTTATCCGGGGGTGGATTTTCGTTGACAGCACCATACGGGTCAGGCGATTGAGAACGGAACGCCGCGCAAAAGTTCCGGCAGCTCAGCCACCGACGTAATCACATAATCAGCCCCGGCCGCCCTAAAATCCTGCTCTATTTTCAGCAGCCGCTGCGATAATTCAGCCGCCGGCAAAGCACATACCTCCTGATGCGACAGCCCCAGCGCATTTCCCGTCAGTGAAACCGCAATCGTCATCATCCCCGCTGCTCGCCCCGCTTCAATACCCACCGCCGTGTCGTCCACCACCAGCACATTCGCCGGTGAATCCGTTCGCAGCTCCGCCGCCGCTCGCAAATTCAGCCAGGGCGCAGGGCGCCCCGCTGAAACCTCGTCAGAACACACAATCACGTCCGGTACATAACCCTGACCGGCAGCCAAAGGAGCCACCACGGACATTAATTCGCGAGTATACCCGGTGGTCGAACCAATCCGAATGTTTCGCTGCCGCAGCCACGCCACCGCTGCCGGGACGCCCGCAATCACATCCGAACCCTCAGACAGCACAGACTTCTGCAACGGCAGAAAGTCCTGGTACATCGCCGTCACGTCCGCGTCAGTCGCCACACTCCCATGCACCCGCTGCCACTCAGCCGCCACACGCGGCATCCCCAGCACCGTCGCAATGTGCTCACGCTTCGCACGCCCCATCGGCTCACGCGCTTCGGCCACCGTGATACCCACACCACGCCGACGGAAAATCTCAACAAAAACCTGCGCCGGAGCACGACTGCCGAAATCTACCGTCGTGCCCGCCCAGTCAAACAACACCGCCTGCAGACGAACTGAAGTCGACATCAGCAAAACCTTCCCAATAAATGATACCCCGACTATCAGGACCTGCCCCGCCCAGCCCAGCACTTACTGGTGATCCACACTTACTGGTAGTCCACACCCTGCCAGAACTGCTCGGCCAGCCCAAATGACATGGTCATCCCCGCCCCGCCCGTGCCCGTGACTATGTGCACCCGCGGGACAGGCTGAGCCTGAAAGATGGGCAAGGCAGGATGCTTCGCGTAAATGCCGTGCCAGCGGCGAGTCACCTGCCAGGCAGGCAGACGCAGCACCTTTTTCAGCTCACGCAAAATCCACTCGTCTATCTCTACGTTGTCAAACGGTTCAATCTGACTGCCATATTCGTGGGAATCTCCCAAAATTAACTCTCCACGGTCGTTTTGCGATGCCATCACGTGGATCCCGTACTGATCCAGCTCAGGAGTCTCAGCGGCGATCCGCTGCCGCAAGGCCTGCAGACCCCGGCAAATCTCAAAAATCCGATAGTGCCGCAGCGTCAGCCCACTGGCCACATGCAGCCCCAGTCGACACGCTGCCGCATCAGCAGCCACCGCCAGCATCTGCAGCTTGCAGGGAACCAGCCCCGAACTCGCCAGTACCTCCGGAAACAACGTCTGCAAATCTGCCCCGCCACACACCAGCACCCGCTCAAACGACTGCTGCGAACCATCCGAAAACTGCACCACCGGCCGGCCACCGGCTTCCTCCACAACACTCGCCAGCACCCCAAAACGAAATTCCACACCGTAACGCTCTGCCAGCCACCGCGGCAAGGCCCTGGTCGCTGCGGTGGGATTCACACAAAGTTCCGTCGGACTGAACAACCCACCCCGCAGCCCCTCCGGATTCACCAGCGGAGCCCGCTGCAGCACCTGCTCAGCCGACTGCAGCTGACACTCAACGCCCAGCCCCGGAGCCACCGCGGCAAACTCCTCCAGCACCGCCTGCTCGTCAGCACGATGAGCCGCATGCAGTGACCCGCACGCATCCACCCAGATCCCCGCCTCGGCCGCCAGCCTGAGCCACCTGGCACGGCTCCGCAATGCCGTCTGATACAACTCACCATGCGGCTGTCCAATCGGCCAGATCATGCCAAAATTGCGAATCGATGCCCCCGCAGCACGCGGCGAACGCTCAATCACCGTCACCCGCCGACCCGACTCCGCCGCCACCCACGCATGCGCCAACCCCACAATCCCCGCACCAATCACCGCCACTCGCTCTGCCGAATTCCCCTGCAACACAATCCCGCCCTCCTTTTTAAGTGATCAGTGGCCAGTTGTCAGTTGTCGGTCAACCGAGACATGCCAGGGCCAGCACCCGCAGCCTCCCCCGTCCGCTGCTCCTCACCCCCAACCGCCCACCAAACACCGAACACCAAACACCGAACACCGAACACCGAACACCGAACACCGATCACCGAACACCGAACACTTCCCCTGCCCATTTTCTAAATTCTCCGGTTCTGTTTACCATTCCTTAACCGGTGCCGGCAAACTCTGACAACCGTCTCGCCGGATTGTGTCGGTTGATTTTAAGTTTTCGCAAAGGTGCGTGAGGTCCGAGAATGGCGAATCAAACGGAAGATTGTGCCACAGCCGCACACCACGCGCCCGCGACTGCGTCTGGCGCCGGCTGGGCGTTCTGGGCAACCTTCGCCGCCTTCAGCACCTACTTCTGCGCCTACGCCTTCCGCAAGCCCTTCACCGCCGCTCAATTCACCGATTCACAGTTCTTCGGCTATGACTTCAAATTCCTCGCCGTAACCACTCAGGTGATCGGCTACAGCATCTCGAAGTTCATCGGCATCGGAGTCATC
>JBJTPZ010000262.1:0-2489 GCA_046075365.1 Planctomycetaceae bacterium | reverse complement strand
GGGAAGGTTGGCAGTTCCATTGCCCAACTGCAGCAAGCGGAACTGGATCACCTGATGCCTCCGGCTCGGAAGCAGAAGTGTCGATTCATGAATCTGCAACGCATCGTTGGCTGGTCCACCGAACTCTGCGATTCAACACAGACCCGCCGAATGAGATCAGCAAGAGAACGCCAGCAGAAATCAGTGAATACTCAGGTTTAACATCGTTTCACCATCCCAGCTTCGCCCTCCCGAGGTGGGTGGTTTGGGGGGCGGTGTTTCTGGATTTGTTTGAGCCAGCGGTGGCCGGTGGTGGTGATACGATACTCCTGGGCCGGGCTGGTGGGTTTGTCCGGGATGGTGCGTTTCAGCCAGTTGGCGTTGAGGAGAGATTCAAGCCAGAAGCGGCGGAAGTGTTCACGGTGCTGGAGTCCGGACTGGGAGCGAAGCCGTTCGAGTGGGAGGCTGTCCTGCACGACGAGTTCGAGGATTTTTGCGGCTTGTAATGTCAGTTCGGCGGTGATTTGGGAGGGTGGAAGTTGCAGGACGGTTGCAAGTTGTGATCGCAATTTCGCGGGAATTTGCTCGTTTTTGTCGTCAGCTTGCGCGGTGGCTTTGGCAGGGCTTGCGCGGTAAATGGTCTGGATAAACTGCCCGAGTGACTCATGAAACTGCGGTGGTTTGAGTTTGGCGGCCTTGCAGAGCCGGGCGATATCCAACGTGCCTGTGCCAGCGCGTTCGATGTAGCGAGCGAGGTACATCGCTTCAGCGATCAGAGGATTGCGCGGAATGGACGGGTGGGCGTCGAGCAGCGATTCAAAGGTCAGGGGGAGCGGAAGGTGGCCGGGATTCCAGATTTCCAGTCGATCGGCGAAGAGCATGATCTGGACAGAGGCATGAGACGCGTAGTCGCGATGTGCGATGGCGTTAACAATGGCTTCGGCGATAGCGGCCCTGGGCAATTCGTAATTTACCGGGGCCTGGACACTGTCGGCGCGAGTGCCGACGGACAGGTTGATTTTGGACAGGACGAAGTCAAGTGCCTGATCGGCCATTTCAAAGACCGTTCCCCCGAATGACTGATAGGACGGGATGGGCTTTTCGATGGTGGTCCCGTGAAAATGCAGGCATTTGACGCCGGATGTGAGGATAAATCGCTGTGGTTGTTTGCCGAAGAGCAGCACCGCAGCGTAGGTCGGTTGCTCATCCACAACCAGTTGCAGATGTTTCAGAAGTTGCAGGAGCGGGGTTCGCGGTGGAAGTGGAAAGTTGCGTTCGACGGAGGCGACAGCCAGAAACCGTGCAGCATGGGTCGGGGACAGATCGCGAAGTGTGGCACCGGGGCAGATGGAGGCATCGAAGGGACCGGTCTGAATGATGCCCTGGTGCTCCAGTTCTTCGATCAGGCTGGCGTACACGGCGGCGGTAAGTTCGGGAGTACTGACGAATCGTCGGCGGATCAGCTGGTTGCCGGCCTTATGAATGAGGGCAGCCATTTTAGGATGACGTTCGGCATCATTGCGTCCGCGAACGAAAATGAAACGGGGCTTGCCCAGTTCCCCAGCCCGCACGAATTCGCGTTCTGTGGCAGAGAGTCCAGCTTTGTTTTCGTGACCATACTGCTGGCCGTAAATACCGATCAGCAGGTCGCAGCGATCCACTTCGCTCAGGAAACGCTCTTCGGCGCGCTGGTCGCGGGCAGGAATGTCTTCGAACAGGATGGGGTCGAAGCAGCGACCGAGCAGTGGATCGCCCTGCAGGAAGGCTTTGAGTCCGGCGCGTTCGGCGAGGAATTCCTGTTGCACGGAGCTGATGAAAACGCGACGTTTTTTCATGTTTTCACCAGTGGGTCAGGGAGCAGAAACGAGGGAGTTAGGAACTTGGGAGGGCGAGGCTGGGATGGTGAAACGATGGCGGAATGGGGGCTCTGGGAAAATTGATCTTGAAAACTATCACGCTCCAACGTATTCGCTTTGTGTCGAATCCCACGAAACGAAGGAGCATAATAGTGGCTGCAGTATCTTCGATTTAACAGCAGGCTTTCAAGGCCTCAACCCCTGATTTCCGCTGTCCCAACTGTCCTCCGAGGAGTGTCGAACGATCCGGGGAGTCTTTGCAGGTCCAGCGACTAAGGGCACAATTGAAAATTGCGAACAGAAAACTTAAGGAACTTGATGCGGAATTAGAGGCGTTGGGGAGGGCGAAGACGGAAAAGTATGTGCCACCCTGGGCCAGGGATCCACTGTTGCGAAACCACCAGTAGTCAGCACGAGTTATCGCGTTATGTTGCTGCCTGGCGTTGGTGGTTGGCTTTCGAGCAGTTCCCAAAGTCCTCAGGATTACCAACCGGGCTCTCGACCTGGATGTTCCTGTTCCTTCAGGTGATGTTGTGCGACTCTGGAATTGCCGAAATGGCGTCGCGATTCTTCAGGAGCCAAAGAAGTCAGCGGGGTGGATCTGGCTGATCGATCACAGTGTGCAACCTGGCAAAATGTGTGTGCTGGTCGTTT
>JBJTPZ010000261.1:0-3655 GCA_046075365.1 Planctomycetaceae bacterium | reverse complement strand
GTCGGCTAATCGCCAGACGCATAGATCGCAATTCGTTAGACATCGAGTCGAGACTTCTACCTATGAATGAAAAAATTTGGCTGGCTGTGATTGGACTCTATGCGCTCGCCGTGATTGTCAGCTTTATTCCATCATGGAAAGCCTTCCGAGCACCAGTCGCCGAAAAAGATGTTGACCGGTTTATCAAAACCGCGAACACGGCATTTGATACGGCTCCACAATTTGACGACATTCAACGAACACGACTCAAGAGCCACTACGCTCGACTCGCCGGAACACTCGTCTTTTGGAAGGTAAACGCGCACAAATATAAAATGTTTCATTACTACTGTCTGATTTGGACTATCCCGTCGGCAGTTCTTATTCCAGTGCTAACTCAGGCTATCTCAGATGACTCACTTTCAAAGGCATTTGTAACTGTTCTCTCCGCCTACACCGCTGTGCTTCTGGCGTTTCACCGTGGATTCAAAATCGAAGATAACCACAAGGCGTTTCGACATGGTGAGTCGGAATACCATGATTTGTACCGCCGCCTTCTTGACAATTCGGCTTTGCCGCGCGACTCCGTCAATGCGACAATCGATAGCTACATTGCCGAAACTGAATCAATTCGACGGTTCGTTAGAAATGCCGAGACTAGTAATTTGGCAACTCTCGACGAAGCCAAGAATCTGCTTGCGGGCAGAAAGTCACCTCAACAAACACCCGAGCTGCATAACAAGTAAGGCTTTGACTTCGCGGCGGGCGAGGTGAGGGCGTGGCGGGGGAGTGATGGCTGACCGAGGTGGGCTTGCAGCCGAGCGAGCTCGGGGAGCCGAAGGTCACCCGGTGCTGATGATGACACCGAGCGCACTCAAAGATCACATGCCCCAGCTCACCCGTGCGACAGCGCTGGATCGCGGTGAGCACTTTGCGATGCTGGAGTGTGATCTGTGTCGTGGCCGAGTCATTGTACTCCTGCAGAAACCGGTCGCCGTGCTGCCGCAGACAGTCTGCGACGGATGCCTCCAGGCTCCCCACGGCGAACCTTCTTGAAATCCTGAGCGATTCGACAGCGGGATGGTTGCGACGGCCTCCAGGGGGTATTTGGGCATGACGAAGTCAGCCTGCCCAACCGACCCCGCCATGCACCGGTTTCCCCAGCCGGTGCTGCCATTGAAGTTCCTGCAGAAATCGCAATGGTGTGCGAGCATGGAAGTTCAATGCCACGAAATTCCCGTGACCGCATGCCGTCTCCCTCGACCTGCAAATACAAGCTATGGCCGATTGAAAGGCGGAAACACTCCCTCTTCCACCAGTGCCTGTCGATGCAGCAGGCGATGACGGATATTCACATCCAGCACCCTGACAGTTGTGCGTCCGATCGATGTCTGACCGCAGAGGACAGCACCGCTCCAGTAAAAATGCTCGTTCCATCGATCCAGACGCGGGTGAAACAGGCGCGTCACCGCACCGGACTCGGGGTCCACACCTGCAATATTGGGGCCCTTGTGGTTATTGCAGTGAAAGCAGGCAAGAGCGAGATTTTCGGAAGTTGTCAGCCCGCCGTGCTTTTCCGCTATGATGTGGTCCATCTCGTGCCCGGCGTCGGAGAACGCCTGTGGCATCTGGCAGTATTCACAACAGAATCGGGCACGTTCCAGGACCAGTTGCCGCAATCTGCGATCCATTATTCAACCGAGCTTTGCTGCAGGGATCGGCGCGCTTTTGACTTTACCAGACCCAAAAAACTGCTGACCCGTTCGTATGCATCCAGCTCTTCGGCTTCGAGCGGTGTGAGCCCCCCCGTGCGAGCCTTGTCTGCCAGCATACTCATGCGGTCGCGATCGTCCTGATTGAAGCTCCAGTTCAGGATCTCTCGAGCGACTGCGGCCGACTGCACGGGCCCGCCTGCCACCATGATCCGCGCAAGGATGGCTGACTCGGTATTTTCCAGAACTGCGGATTCCATGACACGAGTCCTCCAGGCCGGACATGAACGACAAACCAGAAGTTCATCCTGCCACAACGGGTGAGTGCGAAAAGACTAAATTTCAACTTTTCGAAGCTGCCTGATAGTTGGGCCCGCGTGCGTCGACCAACCCCGCCATGCACCGGTTTCCCCAACCGGTGCGGCCAACAAAACGCCCGAAAAACGGTGCCGTCTTGGTGCCGATGGTGCCCGTATTGGTGCCATTCAGTTTTCCTCGTATTGTCACAGTTTCCCCCTTTTTGCACTCCTGGATTCGCAGCTCCCCCCTGAAACTTCATTTTTCACGGCAAACACCGCCTTTGCAGGTGTCTGCCGCAACGCGAGGAAAATACTTGACTTGCCACGCTCAAACCGCAATCATGGAAACACATTGGTCGACCATCATTCAGGAGTCATTTTGTGATCAAAAATCTTGTGAAACACGGCAATAGCTGGGCGGTGATCATCGATCGCCCAATCCTTGATTTGCTGAAGCTGGATCCTGGATCCGAGGTCGAACTGACCACTGACGGTACCTCCATTCGGATCTCTCCGGTGCAGCGGGACGATCGTGACAGTAAAGTTCGAAATGCTCGCGCCAAAGTCAACGCGCGGCACTCGCGTGCTTTCAGAAAGCTGGCGGAGTAATTCAACATGCTGTTTTTGACGGTCACCGATGTTCTGGAATCGCACCAGAGCCAGATTGAAATCTATGGTGGCAGTCCGGGTATCAGGGATCGTGGATTGCTCGAATCTGCGATTGCTCAACCACAGACAACGTTTGGCGGTCAGTACCTGCATGCAGACGTCTTCGAGATGGCAGCGGCCTACCTGTACCACCTCGTGATGAACCATCCGTTTGTGGATGGAAACAAGCGGGTCGGGCTGGAAGCGGCCCTGATCTTTCTGGAGATCAATGACTCTGGCGTCGATGCGAGTGACGATGAGTTGGTCAATCTGGTCCTCGAGACAACCAGTGGTGAAGCGAATAAGCGGGAAATCGCCGACTTCTTCAGATCGCATCAAGTGGCTGCTGACGGCTCGCAGTCCTGACAGCCACACAATGCAGAAGCGGCGCGATTCACTGCGAGCCGTACAACGGCGGGAACTGGAATTCCATCAGCAGGGCTACTATGGCGAGGGGTGGCGAACCACAAGAGTAACCAGAACGCGGGCACCGGAGTGAAATTCGTGAAGATCTCCGATCACCGTTACTGCTCACTCTCAAGCCGAATGTAGCCATACGGGTTGAATATGAACTCGTATTCCTGATACCTCTCACAGGGGCGACAACGGATCACGCGTCTGAGCCCTTCGTCCTTGAGACGAAAACCTTCCCCATCCCTCAGTGGTCGCGCTGGTCGATCACCGACGAGATACATGCCAGGCATGTCTATCCATTCAATCGCATCCGTCAGGTCCAGCGAAGCCTCAATCTCCGCGTCGGGCTTACCGAGCAAATGCATTCCGCCGGAGTAGCAGGAACTTTCGTCGTCATCAATCAAGGGACGTCTGACCCATGCCCAATACAAGCTTGCGCCTTCACCATGGCGATCGCCGTCCGCTTTAGCTCGTGAGAATTCGTCGGCGAGAGCACATAAGCAACCGCACCGTGTGTCCGTACGGCATCCCAGTCCTCACCGAGCATCGATGGAGAAACACGGTCATACAGCGGGGTTGTGGATTCGACGGTCAAAAACGCGG
>JBJTPZ010000260.1:0-4604 GCA_046075365.1 Planctomycetaceae bacterium | reverse complement strand
GATGCTGGGCTGGATCAGGCTGACGGGTGAAGATCCGGTGCAGCTGGTTGAGGTGTTGCCCGGGGTGCGTGGTTACGCGGATCTGCGAGAGGGGATGCTGCGGCTGATTGTGATTGACGGGCAGTTTGAGCGGGATTTTTTCGACTGGCGGAAGTGCTGCCGCCGCGCGGAACGTTCTCTGATGTGGGGGCAAATTTTGGGCTGATCGGTGTGGGACTGGCCGGCGCTGTCGCTCCGCAGTCCGCGCTGCACGTGTTTGAACCGAATCCGTTTCTGCAGCCATGGCTGGAACGCAGCTTTCGGCAATTTGGCGATGCCGCAATTACGCTGAATCCCTGTGCTGTCGGTGGCACTGCCGGAACGGTTCGGATTCAATTCAACCGGCTGCATACTGGCGCATCCTTTGTTTCCTCGCAGGGAACCGGTGATCAGATTCGCTGTATCCGTCTGGACGATTATATTCAGCGGCGACAGATCAGTCGGATTGACATGTTGAAGCTGGATGTGGAGGGATATGAGCTTGCGGTTTGCTGCACCAGGTGTCGCAATTCACCGCAGTCGTTTTCCGGTTCGAGGACAGTGGCAGATTTGCCGCCTGCTGCAGTTTTTGGCATTTCCGCTGCTGTGCCTGCTGCGCGCCGTGCTGCTGCGGCCGCAGACGCTGCTGTACTACGAGCCACACTCGGCACCAGCCGCTATGCTGGTCATGCTGCTGTTTCCTCGCACAAAACTGTGTATCCACTGTCATGAATACCGGCAGCTGCAGCATTTTCGCGATCGCGGCAATGCACTGGCCAGACTGGGTTTCTGGCTGGAACGCAGGTTCCTGTTCCGTCGCGCTGCCTGGATCTCACACACGAATCCCGAACGCTGCGAACTGTTCCTGCGAGATTGTCCGGAAGTCAGCCGCGCCGTCGTCAAGGCACTGCCCAATCTGCCGCCACTGGCATGGTGTCAGGCCGCTCAGTCCTGCGATGCACAGACTACCTCCCCGATTCGGCTGATCTATGTGGGGGCCGTGTCGTTGCACGATACGTATATTGCCGAAATCTTCGACTGGCTGAACACTTTGCCGCCAAAGCAGGTGACGCTGGATCTGTACATCAGCAATTGCGATGACAAAACCAGTGCATTTCTGCAGGAAAGCAAAGTGGCGGGCGTCAGCATTCATCTCGGAGGCCTGCCGTACGCAGACCTGCCACGCGTGCTGGCCACCTGCCATCTGGGGCTGATTATCTATAAGTGTACAACAGTTAATTATGTCTATAACGCGCCCAATAAACTGTTTGAATACCTGGCGTGCGGGCTGAACGTCCTGTACCCGGAACAAATGCTGGGAGTTCAGCCCTGGATCGACGCTGTCAGGCCCCAGTCTGTGATCCCCGTGCGATTCACTGATCTGGCGACACTGAAACCGCAGCAGCTGCCGCTGCCCGGGCCGCTCTGTCGGCCATGGCCCTGGTCCTGTGAAAATATCTATCGGCCATTTCTGGATGATGTGCTGGCATTCAGCCCCCGCGACTCTGCCCGCAAGTCAGAACTGAGCGAAAAATGATTTCACTGGTAAGTCACCTGCCGCTGCAGGTGGAGGGAGGCGGAACCTTTGCCGTGACCTGGAATGTCTGGCAGGTCCTGCATGCCCGGCTGCCGGACCTGCAGTTTCAGCACCTGAAACCGCCAGTAGATCGCTGGGCCAGATTCCGCAGTCGGATCTGTCGCAAGGTTCTGGGTCGGCCCGGAAATTTTTTCACCTTCAGTGAACGTGCTTTGCAGCAGACCGCTGACCGGCTGCCGGCAGCACTGGCACCCCGCACCCAATGCGTGCTGTTTCGCACCAGTACTCGCTGGATCGCCTGTCGTCCGCAGGTGCCCTACTTCGTTCATCTGGATGCTGTGTTTCACACGTTCCATCGCAATACCTTTGCTGCGGGTGAATTTGCTGCCGCGGACCTGCACAGGATCTACGAGCGTGAGGCCGAGTTTCTGGAGGGGGCTGCGGCAGTTTTTTTTGAATCGGCCTGGGGGCTGCAACAGGCGGTACAGCATTATCGCCTGCGCGGCCAGCACTACACCTCAGTCGGGGTGGCCGGCAATCTGCCGGTTCCAGCGGTCTGCCCGGCCGGGGTTCGCAGTCGTTCGGTCCTGACAATCGCCAAACGGTTTGCTCAAAAAGGCGGAGATTATCTGGCGGCTGGCTGGCTGCAGCTGCGGCAGCAGTTTCCCGATTGCACCTGGCATATCGTGGGCGGGCCCGCACCGGCCGAAGTGCTGCAGCTGCCCGGTGTGATTCACGAAGGTTTTCTGCGTCCTGATGTGCCTGCTGAACTGCTGCGGATGCAGACACTGCTGCAGCAGTCGTCACTGCTGGTCCACCCGACTCGCGAAGACATGAATCCACTGGTGCTGCTGGAGGCCGCCGGTTTTGGCTGTCCGGCAGTTACGGTCCGCGACTTTGCGATCCCCGAGCTGGTGCAGGATGGCACAACCGGGGTCTTGCTGGACAGGCCACTGTCGGGAGCTGCCCTGGCAGCAGCGATTGCAGCGTTGTGGAATGATCCCCGGCGGCTGCAGGACATGTCCCAGGCTGCGTGGCAGGGTGTACAGCAGCGCGGCGGCTGGGATGCCATCGGCGACAGGATGGCTGGCCTGATCACTGACGGCATGTCACAGAAGCTGTCATTTTGAACGGGGCACGCGACAAGCCGCGGGGGGCTGTGCAGCTTGTGCTGCTGCATCAGCTGAGTCTGGAACGCTATCCGCCGGCGGTAAATCTGCTGCGAACTCTGCACCGGCAACCAGGACTGGCAACAGCCGTCGTGACCAGCACTGCCACGGACGCTCCCGCTGTTGCTTTGTCCCCTGATCAGCCGGTCTGGCGACTGCGGTTTGCGGTTCGAGCCGATATGCTTTTGCGGCGCTGGTATCTCGCGCTGCTGTGGCATCTGCGGGCGGCTCTGATCTGCTGGCGGCTGCAGCCGGCGGTCGTCATATCCGTCGAACCACACTCGGCACTGGCCGCCTGGATCTGGCTGGTGCTGCTGCGCGGCCGCAGCCGACTGCTGATTCATCACCACGAATATTACTCGCCCGCTGATTATCTGCGGCCTGGCAACCGCCTGACCCGCCTGAATCGCTGGTTCGAAAATCGCCTGCTGCGGCGGGCCGTGTGGGTGTCACAGACCAATGCTGACAGACTGCGGCTGTTTCAGGCTGATCACCCGGAACTGACCGCTGCGCAGTGCCGCGTGCTGCCCAACTATCCGCCGCGCGTCTGGCTGCAGTCACTGCCCGCAAAAACACAATGGCCTCGCAGTGCCACCGGGCCGCTGCGACTGGTCTATGTGGGCTCCGTGTCACTGCACGATACCTGGATCGGCCCGCTGGTGGAATGGCTGAATTCACCGGCCAACACGGGCTGCACGCTGGATGTGTTCTGTTACAACCTGGACCCCGCAACTCGCAGCTTCCTCCAGAACCACAGCGGCACTGCCGTGCGCTTTCACGCCGCGGGAGTCGCCTATGACAGCTTGCCGCAGCTGCTGCCGCAGTTCGATGTCGGACTGATTCTGTACCGCTGCAACACCGTCAATTTTGTCTGGAATGCATCGAACAAGCTGTTTGAGTACCTGCTGTGCGGACTGGATGTGTGGTACCCGCCCTGTATGCTGGGCGTGCACCCGTATGCTCGCGACACCGCTGCTCCGCGAGTCCTTGCCACGGATTTTGAAAATCCGGGTGAACTGAACCTTGCCGTGCGTCGTGATCGTACGGGCCTGCCCTGGCAGCCGTGGACCACAACCTGCGAAGATGCGTTCGAACCGCTGATCGCCTGCCTCACCAACACCGCCCAGCCTGACCTCCCGCCTCTCCCTCGCTCCCCCTCCCCGTAGCTCGGGCTTTCCAGCCCGAGATCTGTTCTTGCGATTTTCGTGCAGTTGCGTGGCGCTGGTGTGTTTCACGTAGCTCGGGCTTTCCAGCCCGAGATCTGTTCTTGCGATTTTTCGTGCAGTTGCGTGTCGCTGGTGTGTTTCATGTAGCTCGGGCTTTCCAGCCCGAGATCTGTTCTTAAGGCTCCCTGGCGGACTGCAAGCGGCTACGTTGCAGGGGTGTTTGGTGGGTGCGCTCGGGCTGGAAAGCCCGAGCTACATTGCAGGGGCGTTGGTGTGTGAGCTCGGGCTGGAAAGCCGGAGCTACGTTGTGGGGGTGTTTGGTGGGTGTGCTCGGGCTGGAAAGCCCGAGCTACGTTGTGGGGGCGTTTGGTGTGTGTGCTCGGGCTGGAAAGCCCGAGCTGCGTTGCAGGGGTGTTTAGCGTTCTTCTTGGGGGGGGGCTTCAACTTGAGCGGGGCTGGTGGGAAGGTGCTGGAGGATGATCCGTTCTTCCAGGTTCCGCCGGGGTTTCAGGGACTGGACATTAATCGTCAAATCGTGGTCTATCGCCGCAATCTGCCGCACTGGCGTCAGGAGCATGGTACTTATTTTGTCACGGCACGACTTGCGGATGCACTGCCGTCTGCTGTGTTGCATGAACTGCGTCAGGAGCGGCTGGAATTTTTGAAGTTTGCGGGGACGGAGTTTCATTCGGAGCAATGGCAGGCATGCGTCAG
>JBJTPZ010000259.1:0-4868 GCA_046075365.1 Planctomycetaceae bacterium | reverse complement strand
TGAAGGATTTTTCTGTTCTGCAGGTCAATCCGGGGCGGAGTCACCGGGCCAGCAATAATCTGCTCAGGGTTCCCAAAGTAAAGTCGGTCATGAGGGCGACGCTGACAGTATGTGAGTACGAACGCTACCGAATCTGCACGGCGACCGGCCCGCCCCGCTCGCTGAAGGTAGTTTGCCGTGCCCGGAGGCACATTGCGAAGCACCACGGCCTGCAGTGATCCGATATCAATCCCCATCTCAAAAGTCGTAGAGCACGACAGCACATTGACCTGTCCGCACTGAAACGCCTCCTGGATCTGCTGACCTAGTTCGGACGCCAGCTGCGCGGTGTGCTCTTCGCATCGCAGTTCGATTCGTTTGCCCAAAACAAATCGTTTGACAAACATGTGATCGTCCGGATGACACCTCGGAAAGTCAGTCTCTTTCAAAGGATCCAGCGTTCCGGAGCAATGCGGCTCGGCGCAAACTCCATCAAGGAATGTCGTCGAATAACTATGACAAGTCCGACATTTCCATAATCGTCCCGTCTGGCAAACAGTCAGGGCGTCGTACTTCACTGCGACTGCGGGAACTCCGTTCAGTTTGTCGAGTTGAAAGACGCTACTGAACTCGCCTTCGGGATAGGAGAATCCCGTGAACAGAAAGTCGAGCATTTGCTGAATCTGTGCATCAGTAGGCTCCAGATTCGAGCGTTTCCGGCTCCACCGCCGAAGCAGGTCAACATAAATGGTGTCCTGACTTCCGGCATTCGAAAATCCATGCAGCACTTTGTCAAAATCGGCAGATCTCTGTCTTACGAGATAATGCTGCGTGTCCGAGAAGCCCGGACGATTAACGTCTCCGGGACAGGTCATCAGATACTGACGCCTCATTAAACAAATCATCCGGTTTGCCAGATCGGCGAGATCCCGCCCCTCGAGCGGTTTCCCGGGCCAATCATACGGGTATTCTGCGTTCTCTTGCAAGAAGGACGTTACTTCTTGAGGCAAGTTGACATTCACTAACCCGAGTGATTCAAGAACGTGTGGCTGTGTGCCTAAGACTTCCTTCAACAAACACTCCATCAGCCAATTCTGACGTTCACCGGGACTCTTCCGGTACGATTCGTGAAAGGGGCTATCCGTGATCTGTGCGAGATCCCGATCCTGTAAAAATGGAATCTGCAGTTTTCGGTCAGCAGCGATCTTGACGCAGGCATTCGCCCATTCCTTCAGAGTCAGAGCATTCTCGGACTGGGTAATGGCTTCATACGCAACCTCCCGAATCAGATAGTCACGCGAGTGATCCTGCAGATACGAAGCCATAAACGCGGCGTTTTGACGACTGTCACTGAAGGTCAGTAGTTTCCTGCCGCCTCCGACAAGTGGGTCATCTCCTGCCCCAAATCGATGTCCAAAATCCTGTAACGTTTCATCGGTCTGACTCTTCGTCAGTGCCGGCAATTGCGCATACAGTGTTTCAGTCAGGAGACTGACGGGGGCGTCCTGTCCAGTCTGAAACCTGCCTGCCACTCGATGGTGGCGATGGTCATAGCCGCACCTGGGACAAGATTGAACATCGAGGTTGTCCTGACTGCCGGGAACGGCGTACAGAGTCCTCCACATAGGTGTTCCGGGTGACTGTTGCGATTCAAGATGTCCATCACGAAGATCGATACGCACAGCCTTCAGCGGTGCTCCGTCAGTAACATCCGGTTCGAAGGCCAGAAACTGAGTCGGACGTCGCCAAACCGGTGGCTGATCCAGACCCTCCGTTTGAGGCGCCAGATCAACTGACAGAAAGGGATATCTGCAGTTGCCACAGTGCGATACCTCAAAAGCAACTCGGTCTTTGGGACGAAGTCTGCGGATCGCTGCTGTTCGGACTTTCAATTCCGGGACGTCCCACTGGGCGTCCGTCGACTCCGATTCTGTATCCGCAGCCAAATCAACAAAAAAGCCCTCCAGCGCGCTGGCAAACAGATGATAGCGACACGGCAGCAACGGTTGCTCGCCGGGATTGCGTCTGGCAGCATTACATGCTGACACAAGTCGCTCCAACGAGAATGTGTGATCCCCTTCGCCTGCATCCCACCGATCAGCCAGCTTTTCGAATTGCTGAGGCTTTTCGCTGACTTGCTGCCACAACCAGTGGAATCGTGGGTGCCCGCGCAGCAGAGAAAACAGGAATGCTCGGCGGTCGAGTCCTCCTGATTTCTTCGCCTCCTGCCAAATCGAGACGGGAGCAAGCTCCTGAAAAGAATTCCAAAACGACTCGTCAGCATTGTAATCCAGGTCGCGAAACAGCTCTGGCGGTATCGCCGCCCACGAACCCTCGGATATTGCAGCCGACGTCTGGTCAGGGAACTCCCAGCACTTCGCATCAGCCAGCGGGTTCAGGCGATCCGCGAAAATAACAGCGTCGTCCTGAAATGGAATCCCAAACAACGCTCCGGCGAATTGGGCGGTCTTTAGACGGCGTTCCTCTGCAGACATATTCTCGCCGGCAAGTGTTGCACTGGTGGCAATACAGACGGGTTCATGTATCGCAACACCTGCCGACTGCTTTCCCCTGCGGATCGCACTTCGAACTCGCTGCATGAGCCGTGCCAGCTCAATACCCTGCGCGCCACGATAACTGTGAGCCTCGTCGAGAATCAGGAAACGCCACGCCTCCCCGTCGACAACGCTGAAGAATGGCGACTCCTGAGGTCGCAAAAGTGCCTGTTCCAGCATCGCAAAATTGGTTATGAGAATATCCGGTGGATTCTCGATGATCTCGTCGCGCCCAAGTAACTGGTTGTCAGGAGCGTTTGGTTCTTTCTTCTTTCCCTCCGCTCGACAATTCGAGGTTTCACTGGTATAGCGGGCAAAGGTGATCGGAACCGGTGCATCTCCCCGAGCTGCCCAGTAACCAATGAGCTGCTTGAGACGGCGCACCTGATCGTTGACGAGGGCGTTCATCGGATACACCAGCAGCACCCGAACCCCCCTGCCACCAGTCCTGCCTGACAGCGGACGAGTCGGATGTCGCAGGATCCAGTCAAACGCTGGTATCAGGAAGCACTCCGTTTTGCCGCTGCCAGTACCACTCGCGACCACCGTATTCCGTGTTTTGCTGAAATCCTCTGCATCCCGGCACAATCGCACAATCGCTTCTTCCTGGTGCCGATAGAGCAATCGATCGCCAGGCAGTCGCTCTCGTTTTGCGCCGCGAGATTTCACAGGAGCTGCAATGGAATTGCCAGACTTCCGCAGCCCAAAAACCGTCGTTCTTTTTTCAACCGGTCGCGGCTCGGGCGTCTCTTCCCGCTTCAGAAGCACATCCTGAAAACCAGAATGCAATAACCCTGACTTAATCATGGCGTCGAGAGTGCGAGACCCCGGCATGTATGGAGCGGTTGCTTCGAGGAACGGCCCTGCGATGAGCTGTCCAGGTTGGTTCAGCAATTCGCAAAATCGTTCACTCAGGCGACCAATACGACTCACGCCAAAGGCAGTCGTCAAATAAGACACATATTGGTTTCGCAATTCATTGGCAACATCAATTGGGTTCATTCACGATTTCCTGAAAATCAGATCTTCAGTTTGCTTTCGACGATCGCCTGGAATCTGTCCTTGTGGACTTTGCGCCTGAAGACGCAGCGAAGAAATCTCCATTACCTCGCCTTCCCTCACATCGCATGCAAATCTGCGGCCGCAATAGACGTCCCCCAGTGAAACCACTGCCCGCTTTGACCTTACATTGCTCTTTTGATGAACAGCATCCAGGCAATCTTGGTCGCTTTTCGGGACGTCGGTGCGCTTGAACTGCACTAGTCGATAAAGACTGTCGCCTTTGTCTTTAATGAACTGCCACATGGCAGCGTCCAGCGTCACGCGGTCTCGGGGAATCAAGAGAATTCCAATCCCATAGTCATACCCTACGACAATTCCGCTCACACCTTTTCTGACTGTTCCCGTTGAGTTTCCAACAGCCACATTTACGGCACCGGCGGCAGTCGATTTGACCGATACATAGGTTGGGATCGGTAGTGGGCCTGCGAACTTCGCAGCCACACCGATGCCCCCGCCATAGAGTGTCCAGATCAACATCTCAGCCAGTGACAGGCACCGCCGCATCAATTCGGGCCAAAGCAATAACGACTTCGACAACGCCTTCTGAAATTCGACACTGCACTGTTCGTCGCCTCCGAAGAACTGATTGCTGCCTTTCAAGGAGGTCAGGCGTTCAATCCAGGCCATCTGCCAACAAATCGCGGACACATCAGAAACTGCGCAGACTGTTGTTGCCTGCACCGGAACCCCATGCAGGAGTTTGATCTCTTTTGAGGGCGGCCGCAGGACTTCCTTGTGAAGTTCGCCACTCTCCGCATCACGTTTGAGTTTATCGGAGAGCGATTCAAGACAGCGAAAACATTCCTGTGGCGGTGCCGCATGACTTTTCCCCCAGCCGCTCAGAAGATTGCGAAGGTCAAATGCCTTTGCTGCCTCAGCAGCCGACCAACGCTTTATCACAATTGGCTGACAATCCGAATAGCAGCGCAAGCCGTTATCCACCTGATCCACCTGCCAAAGACTCGGGTCAGAGGACCAATACAGCGAATACCGTATTGCTTGCCCACGTCCCTGAACGAACGGATCGTCGACTGTCCCGGCACATTTGAATGAGAAGGCAGTCAGTCCAAGCAACTCCTTAAAGCGACTATCACGATCGCCCGCGACAGAAACAAGCGGAAGATGAAATTTGTGTCCATGCCCGCATGTGGATCGCTGGATCGTTGCTGTCGGACGCGCAAGCGGCAGGAAATCAAAAGGCGACGGCAGCCTGTACTTATCGTGAAACTGCAGAATTCGGGACGCGGCTTGTTTTCGCCGCTCTTCAAAGTC
>JBJTPZ010000258.1:0-21409 GCA_046075365.1 Planctomycetaceae bacterium | reverse complement strand
TGGCAGAGGACAGGGGCGATACACACTTTTTTAATTCACTTGAATGATGTACACTCACAACGACCTCCGTGATTGTTTGTGGGTTATTGATCCACGCGCATTCTGCGCGAATTCGCAAGCAACACGAAGGTCATTTTTTTTGCCTCAATTCCTGACTGCCATTCGACTTAAAAGCTGCACGATCTCCACGGGGGCGAGGGGAGGATTTTGTGTTTTTGGGTTTGGAAAACGACAATAGCACCCCTCGCCCCTGGAAGGGGAGAGGGGACGGGGGTGAGGGGTATAGTGCTCACCGCCCAGCTTCTTCAGCACAGTCTTGCAGACTGTTGGTCTCACGCGAAGACGCGAAGACGCGAAGGGAAACGCAAAAGGGCTGACGTGGTCTGTGTGAAGAACCGCCCGGTCTGCTTTCTCCTTTCAACTTTCTCGAATCGACGCTCTATGGCAGGGATGCCATCGCCCGCTCACCCACAACCCCTCTGCCCCGTTTTACGGGTCGCAGGAAGCAATCTGTGAGCAGCAGCGTGCATGCTCAGGATTCGCTGTCCCACAGCAGGTCGCGCTGTCGGCGTTTGACCAGCTGCAGACTGCACAGAATGCGGCCCGCGGCGGCCTGACCACTCAGCCACGCCGCTTCCACCGCACATGAGCTGCGTCCGACATCCATCGTCCAGTCACCGCAAAGCTGCAGTCCCTGAGCCCCCAGTCGGTACAGCTCGGCTGCAATTCCCTGCCGATCACCGGTCTCAGGCAGTGCGTAACGCCAGTGATGAGCCTGCCAGGTCCATGCACCCAGGTCCCGGAATGCCGGCTGCTGCTGCAGTGCCAGCAGCAACTGCTGCCCGACCTGCTCGGGCGCTGCATCACGCTCCGCCCGCGACCAGTCTGCCCGAGCCGCCACCGCTAACTGTTCACCCGCTGGTCCGGCGTAACCCGGACGGGTCTGGGAACGGCTGATGCGTGCCAGCAGGCCAGCACAGACGTCCGCCTGTACCCAGTCAGCACGGCTTAAATGCGAACTGGCTGCCAGCAGAGTCCAGCAGGACTGATACTCGGGAATTACCGCTGCGGCCGAAAGTTCGGCTGTCCCGAGCAGGGTTTCGATCTGCGGTCCTGGCAGTGCCAGCACCAGCTGGTCAAAGGGGCCAAACCACTGCTGCTGCTCATCCTGAATTCGCCATTTCGATCCGTCCTGCTGCAGCCGCACAATGCGGGTCCGAGTGTGCACAGTCAGTTCCTGCGCAAGATTCTGGCAAAGTGCCGACATCCCCGGGACTGCTGTCATGCGGCGCAGGACCGGCAGGTCTGTTTCCAGCCCGTCTGCGCTCAGCTGTACAAATCGTCCGCGCCAGTTTCGCACCAGCCCCTGCTGTTCCCAGCTGCGCACGTATCTGCGGAACCGTTCATCGCGGGCCGTGAACCACGAAGCTCCGTGATCAATCGTAAACTGTTCGGTTCGCCGAGCTGCCATGCGTCCGCCCGCACCACGACTTTTTTCGAACAGCTGCACCGGCAGCCCGTGATCCGCCAGAATGCGGGCTGCACAGCAGCCGGACAAGCCGGCTCCAATGACCGCAATGGACGGGACCGGCTGGCAGCGTGTGGTGGCTGTGATCTGCCGCCAGGCTTTGACATCCAGTCTGCGAGCATGTTCGCGGACCGGTCGCGGTCGCACTGTTCCCAGCACCGGCTGTTCAGGTTCAAAGGGCCGATCAAACTGCCCCAGACACCACAGAATGCCACCATAAGAAGCCGGATCCCGACCATCCAGTGCATATCGATGATTCAGGTCAATCAGCAGCTGCAGGGCCTGCTGCGGCGATTCAGTCCACGGCAGGAAAGCTTTGCCCCAGGTCATCCTGACATTGTTATGCAGTTCTCCCTGCACCAGCAGTGACTGCTGTGCCGCATTCCAAAGTGGTTCACTGGTGGCTCCGCGCGCAAGCTGTTCCCACGAATACACCTGCGGCCTTGGATCCCCGGCATGCTGCTCAAGCGTCCGCCGGGCCCAGCCAGGCAATGCAGACCACTGGTCGTGATCTGCCCGATAAAAGCAGAATCCATAGGCCAGTTCCCGCCAGATCAACAGCTCTTCCACATATTTCTCTGCGCCGGCTCCGCCACAGGATGCTGCTTCGCGGGCAATTCGCAGCGGTGACACCATGCCGTAATGCAGATACGCCGACATGCGACTGGAACCGTCCAGCAGCGGGTCATTGCGACGGTCGGCATAACGTTTGAGTCCCTGCTGTCGAAAGGCCTGCCAGCGTTCCATGCCAGCCGATGTGCCGCCAGGGGTATCCACGACCGGACCCACGCTGTGATCAATCCGACAGTCAGCAATCAGCTGCGGCAGTGCAGCTCGCTGCAGGTCGACAGGTTCAAAAGGCAGTTCAAGGCTGTTCCAGGCGACCGCCTGCGGCTGCTGCGTGCACACAGGCCAGTTTCGTCGCAGTCTTTCATCGTACAATCGCTGCGTGGCATCTCGAAACTGAAACGCTCGTTCATAAGCTTTGCCCTGCAGCAGCAGCGGAGCAACGCAGGCCGTGTCAACGGCGACCACGGGGGTGGTGGTTCGCGAAGCCAGGCCATGCAGAAACAGGCGGGCTGGAGCCGTTGGCAGGTCTTCCGTCAGCACCACACAGGCTCGATCCGCCAGCAGTTTCAGACAGTCTTTGCGAATCCCGTGCTGTTCGAGATGAAACACATACGACAGGCCTCGTTCAGCCATCTGTCGCTGCACATCACGTGCTCCCTGCAAAATAAACATGTGATGGCGGTCGGAGGCGAATGGATATGTTTCCGACAGAGCGTGGTAGACCATTAGCGGTTTCTGCAGAGCGGCAGCCAGCAGGCAGGCGGCATCCAGCGCCGGGTTCTCGTCCGTGCGGACGGCGGTGCACATCCAGTACAGCACGAATTCGGCGGTCGCGACCGGGGCGCCTGGAACGACGCTGCGGCAGCGTTCAGCCAGATGCGGCGGCAGCTGGCTGAGCCATGCGGGCGGGGCGGCAGGAGTCTTCATCGACGGCTCCGATTGCGGGCGGGCTGAGTTGCGGGGTGTTTTTGATCTGCAGGTGATTCGCCGGGAATCAGTGTGCCGGCAGGTTTACTGCGGCGGCAGCGTTCACTGCAGTATTTGACATTATCCCAGTCGCGTGCCCAGCGGCGGCGCCACTGGAACGGGCGGCTGCACGTCAGGCAAATTTTTTCCGGGAGCAGATGTTTTCGGGAGACCATGGGGAGTTTTCAGTGGTCAGTGGTCAGGCGAGCCGCAGACGGAAGTCTGCGGGTGTGCGTTTTGCCGGTGCTGCGAGTAATGTTTGTCAGAGTTGTGTTTTCAGGGTGACTTGCCCCCTCACCCCCGACCCCTCTCCCCCGATGGGGGCGAGGGGAGGATTTTGTGTTTTTTGTACTTTGAAAAAACGCCACAGCACCCGTTGCCCCTGGCAAGGAGAGAGGCGAGGGGGGCGATGGGAGGGGCGCCTCTTGACTGCAATACATAAGGACTCAGAAGACTGTTGGTTTCACGCGAAGCCGCGAAGCCGCGAAGCCGCGAAGGGAGACGCACCGGGGGGGTGAAGTGGTCTGTGTGATGAACTGCCTGTGCTCCTTTCAATTGTCTCGAATCTGCTTTCTATGGCATGGCTGCCATCGTCTGGCGTTTGCCGCTAGCCTTCGTTTCCTGTCCGTTGTTCCATGGTGCGTTTGCGGCTGCCGTGTTTTTCGTAGACTTTGCGTGCGTTGAGTCGGGCGATGGCTGTGTCGCGGGCGGCGAAGATCCGCTGTTGTGCGGATTTGAAGGCGGTTTCGTGGTGGACGACAGGGGCCGGGTAATCGCGTCCGATGCGGCAGCCGAACAGGTCCTGCTGCAGTCGCGTCATGCGCTGCGGCTCAGCAAGGTATTCATCGGGGACTCCTTCAAGTTCCGGCACCCATCGGCGAATGAAGTCACCGCGAGGATCCTGATCGGCGGCCTGGCGGGCTGGGGAGTAGATGCGGATGGCGTTAATCCCGGTGACTCCGGACTGCATCTGGCACTGGCAGTAGTGGATGCCGGGTTCGTAATCGAGGAACAGTCTGGCGAGGTGCAGGGCGGGCTGGCGCCAGTGCAGCCACAGGTGGTAGGCGGCGAACGACATCAGCATGGCTCGCATGCGAAAGTTAATCCATGCTCCGGCCTGCAGCGACCGCATGCAGGCGTCGACCATGGGATACCCGGTGACTCCCTGCTGCCATGTTTCGAACAGATCCTGGCGGAAGTCATTTTCGCGGAGTCCGTTGAAGGCGGAGTTGACGTTGCGGAACTCGATGGCCGGTTCATCTTCGAGTTTCTGGATGAAGTGGCAGTGCCATGCGAGGCGTGATTCGAAACTGGCAAGCGACTGGAACCAGGCGGGATCGACGTGTGTCTGGTGCTGATCATCGCGCAGCTGCAGGATTCGTTGGCGCCCGGCGTGTACGGCTTCGCGGACGGCGAGGCAGCCGAAGGACAGGAAGGGGCTGATGCGGCTGCAGGATTCGGCGGCGGTGAGGGGGCTGGACATTTCGCTGCGGTAGTGGAGACCGCGGGCGTGCAGGAAGGAGTGCAGGCAGTTTTCAGCGGCCTGTCTTCCGCCGGTTTGCGGCGGGCTGATGCGTGGTGCTGTGAGACCTGCCTGCTGCCATGTGAGGGGCGTGATGGACGGGATCTGCAGGTGGGGTGGCGGCGGCGGGACTGTGGCCGGTTCGGGAATCACGGGCTGCCGCATTCTTTGTTTCCAGATGGCGGACCAGTCATCGCGGCTGGCCAGTCGCCGCACGACTCCGTTGCCCGGAAACTCGTGGCACGGAATATTGTTGGCCCGCGCCCACGCACGGACTCGACGATCCCGCTGGTAACTGATCCAGTTGCCGGTTTCTTCGTGTCCATAGATGGCAGAGATCTGGAAGTTGCGGTGCAGTTCGCTGAAGACGTCGGGCAGCGAGCCGTGCATCAGGATGAGGCGATTTCCGAGTTGTCTGAGTCGACTGTCGAGGCTGGCGAGCGACTGATTGAGGAAAGTGAGGTGAATGGGGTCAAAATCGGGTGCCTGCAGCAGTTCAGGTTCGTAGACGAACAGGCACAGGCAGGGTCCGCGAGCGGCAGCGGCGGCCAGTGCTGCGTGATCGGTGGTGCGCAGGTCGCGACGGAACCAGACAATCTGCAGTGTCATGGCGGGCGGAGCCGGTGGAAGGGGCGAAAAGTCGGGAATTTTAGAGGATGTCAGATCCTAGACCGGCAAGCTCGTGCGGCATCCCTGAAAAATCGTGTTGTTCTGCCCGGATCCAGGGCGACATCCCGGTTTTTTGAGATATACTGCGGGCAGCGGGATCGTAGCTCAACGGTCAGAGCAGGGGACTTAAGCGACGGGGCCTGGGCACTGGCAAAATCGGCACTCAATGCTGTATTTTGCGGGTGTACGGCTTCTTTGCGTGGGTTGCCCTGACATTGTGGTATCTGTGTTTCTGTCTGCTGGCTGTGTGTCAGTTGCGGGCGTGGGTATCCGCGGTGTCTCGGTAGAATCTGTCAAATTCGGGGAACGCTGCGTCGTTCCGGGGCGGTCTGCAAGACTGTTTCGGTGCGGCATGCCAATCCCGAGCCAAGCTGTGGCTGAGGTGGCGGTTGTTTCCAGAACCGTTGTTTCAGTGACGGAAGGTGTAGAGGCCAGACGGCAGACACGCTGCAGCCTGCGATCAGGCATGCAGTGTGAAGGGATGGTCCAGACCACGAACCTGAAAAGGGCGGCGAAAGCCGAAGTGGGAAGCATAATCCCTTGGTTGCAGGTTCGAATCCTGCCGGTCCCAGTGAATCAGACAGGGCATTTCGGGTGTCTCCCGGGATGCCCTGTTTTCATTGGCAGCGGGTGTTCAGTTCGGGGCGATCCGTGGTCTTCAGTTGCCCGTTTGTTTCCGGGCTGCCTTTTTGGCTTTTTTGGGGGCTGTCTTCGCGGTCTGAGCCTTTTTTCCGGCAGCCGGTGTTTTTTTGGCGGCACTTTTTGTTGCTTGTTTTTTGGTAGTTGCCGTCGGCTGGCTGCCGGCGACCGTGGCAGCGCGAAACAGTGCGATGCGTCGGATCAGATCCAGCGGCAGCGGCTGATCCAGTGGCAGCTGTACGGAACCTTTGCCCTGCACCCAGCCTTTCAGTTCGTCAGCAAACTGCTGCATGCCACTGGGAGTCGGGTACAGGCCAATGTGTTTTTCAAAGGCCGCGTAATGCAGCAGATTGGTTTTCATCCGCAGAGTTGGAATGCCGTACTTCAGAGCTTCTTCAGCCTGCGGTACAGCTTTGGTAACGGTGGTGCGAATCTGGTTCAGCAGGAGCTGGATGTTTTTGGGGAACTGGCTGATGTAGGCGTCAATTTCCTGGCTGCCGGTGAGATCTGACATGCGGTTGCACTTTGGGCTGGGGGACGAGTGATTTGGGAGTTGAACAGGCGAGCCGCAGACGGGAGTCTGCGGGTGCCAGTCGGGGAAGTTGTTTTTGAACGACGAGAGGATTCGAATGCTGAGGGCCGTGACGGGCAGCGGTTACAGGGTGCTGTCCTCTTTCACCCTGGACCTTGCAGAACGAGGAGGGCGCAGCGAGGATTGTATGTTTTTTTGCTGACTTTGAGGAGTGTTTTCTGCTGCCCTGGAGTTGTGTTTTTGAGCAGTGGAAACTGCAGTGGCACTGCTGGTTTCTGGAAACACAGAGGAACTGGGGGTGACGGGTAGATCTCCACTTTTCAGAGCGAGATGCAGACGAGCATTGCAGCGCTGCTGGTCTCACGCGAAGCCGCGAAGCCGCGAAGACGCGAAGGGAATCGCAATGAGTAGTCAGTGGCCGGTGAGGCGAGCCGCGGACGGGAGTCCGCGGGTGTGAGTGCTGTGGGCGTTCGGCGGCATCCATGCCGCCCACCCGCACACTGCCGTGCCCGGCTCGCCTGAACGATCGCCTGGAGACCCCTTCCCGTAGCTCGGGCTTTCCAGCCCGAGCACTTTCTTCGGCGTTTTTGAAGGCCCGCGTGATGGCTTTTCAGGGTGGCTGGCCCCCTCACCCCCGACCCCTCTCCCCCGATGGGGCGAGGGGAGGATTTTGTGTTTTTTGGTTTGGAAAACTACAATAGCACCCGTTGCCCCTGGAAGGGGCGAGGGGAGGATTGTGTGTTCACGTGTTCTGCAGCACCCCTTCGATGATTCGCCCGTGGTCCAGTACCGGCAGCGGGCGTCCGAACTGATCGGGGATTCGAGTCTCGGGGTCAATGCCGAGTGCGTGGTAGACGGTGGCGGCGATGTCAGCTGGTCCCCAGGGCTGAGTGACGGGCCATGCGGCCTGATCATCTGAAGCTCCGATGACTGTTCCGCGGTTTGCTCCGCCGCCGGCGAAGAACACCGAGCCGCAGGTGCCCCAGTGATCGCGTCCACCTGCCGAATTGATTTTTGGTGTGCGTCCGAATTCGGTGAGGAATACGACGAGTGTTCGTTCGAGGAGTCCGCGTTCCCGCAGCTCGCTCAGCAGCGCCGCACAGGCTCGATCCGTCCCCGCGAGGTGATAGCCGCGCTGAGACAGTTCTGAGACGTGGGGGAAGTTCTGTCCGGGGGCGTTGTGATTATCCCACAGGTTGCCGTAATCGGGGTCGTAGCCGTAGTCGACCATGACAAACCGAGCCCCGGACTGCACCAGTCTGCGGGCCAGCAGGCAGCGCTGTCCGATTTTTGTACGACCGTATCGATCGAGTGTTTCGGGGCGTTCGTCGGACAGGTCAAAGGCCTGTCGGACAGCGGGAGAGGTGAGCAGGTGCGCGGCATTTTCGAACTGCTGCTGCTGGGCTGTCGAGGAGCGAGTCTGGTCCGATTCGCGTCGAGCATCATCGAGGGCTTTGCGGAGTGCGATGCGATTTTCAAGACGGACGGCGGAGAGTCCGGCGAGTGGCTGGAGGTCTTTGGGTGCGAGGTCTTCAGAGGCGAGCGGGGAGGGATTGTGGGATTTTTCGCCAACGGTGAAGTCCGGCTGTTCGGGGACCCCGCCTGTGCAGAATGGCGCATAGCCGTTTCCCAGCCAGCCACCGACAAACAGATTGTGGGGTGGCGGGCCGGGTCGAGTGATGCCGGGCACGGCGATATATCCCGGCAGGCCATTGCGGGCGCCCTGCAGGTAGCTGATGACGGAGCCGATGTTGGGCTCGCTGAACAGCTGAGCGGCGGTGACTTTGCGACCGCTGAGCGTGTAGACCTGGCTGAGCAGATGGTCGTTGCTGTCGTGGGAAAAGCTGCGGACGAGGCACATTTCGTCGGCCAGTCTGGCCAGCTGCGGCATGACTTCCGTGAAGTGGACTCCGGCCAGTGCGGTGGAGATGGCAGCGAGGGAGCCGCGAATTTCCTGGGGTGCGTGAGGTTTCGGGTCGAAGGAATCGATATGGGAAACGCCGCCGCCCATCCAGAGGAAGATGACAGAATCGGCGGTGGCGGCTGCTGCGTTTCGCGGGCCGGCTGCGGACCATGCGGCGGGCATGATGCTGGCAGCCGCACTGACAGAGCCCAGGGTGAGCACATCACGGCGAGCGATGAGCGGTGAGCAGGGGAGTGCAGCGGACAGTTTGGGGAGGTGAGACACATGGCACCTGCAAAGGGAGAGAAGTACACTTGAGCAGAAAGAGGCGAGCAGAAACAGGCAGGTCGGTGCCGGCAGTCACAGACGCAGGGAAGTCAGCATCGAAGGGAAACCGGACGGGGGTCCTGTGAGAATACAGAGGTTCGTCGACAAAGTTGAGGGAATTCTGGCTGAAAATTTAACACTTTGCGAGTTGCTGTGAAAGCCGGGGACTCGGCTTCCGCCGTTGCGTTATTGACAACAGCCACGGAATACGTCACCGTATGAAAACCGTCTGACTGCCGGTTCCTGCCTGACTTTTTCTTCCCGCCCGCCGCAGCGGCTTCCTGTTTCCCACGGACCGCGATTATGCTTGCCTTTCAGGACTTTGACCGCCATGTGGGCCGCCGCTGTTTTCTGCGGGCGGGATCGCTGGCACTGGGCGGCCTGGGACTGCCGTCACTGTTGCGGGCGGCGGCGGCCGGTCCTGTGCTGCGGGACAAGGCGGTGATCTTTCTGTTTCTGCATGGCGGTCCCAGTCAGACGGAAACCTTCGATCCGAAGATGACAGCGCCGGTGGGCATTCAAAGTGCAACGGGTGAGCTGCAGACGAAGATTCCGGGTGTCACGTTCGGCAGTACATTTCCGCGGCTGGCGGGGCTGGCGGATCGGCTGAACATCGTGCGTTCGTTTGTGACCGGTGACGGCAATCATGACATCAAGCCGATTGTTGGTCGCGAGACTTTGAATGCGAATCTGGGATCGCTGTATTCCCGGGTGGCCGGGACCAATCGGGCCGGGACCGGGATTCCGACGAACATCGCCCTGTTTCCGCAGGCCGTCGTCCCTGAGGCTCAGCCGTTCGTGAAAAGCTTCGGCGATTTCACCACAGCCGGATCTCTGGGGGGCGGATATCGTCCGTTTGTGCCGGGTGCTGCGGGGGAAGCGCAGGAGAACATGACGCTGCATCTGGATCGCGGTCGTCTGGATGACCGTCGCCATTTGCTGACGCAGCTGGACAGTCTGCGTCGCAGCGTTGATCAGTCGGGGGTGATCAGCGGTCTGGACCGAGTGCAGCAGCAGGCGTTTGACACCATTGTGGGTGGTGTGGCCAGTGCCTTTGATTTGCGGCGTGAGGATCCCGCCACGATTGCTCGTTACGACACCGCCAGTCTGCTGCGGCCCGACGACATCAGTCGTCGCTGGAACAACCACAAAAACTATGTGGACAACGTGCAGAGTCTGGGGCGACTGCTGCTGCTGGCGCGGCGGCTGTGTGAAGCGGGCTGTGGTTTTGTCACAGTGACCACCAACTTCGTGTGGGACATGCATGCGGACGTGAACAATGCCGGTGTGGAAGAGGGCATGCGTTACATGGGCGGACCGCTGGATCACGCCCTGTCGGCGTTTACTGAGGACTTGTGGGCGCGGGGGCTGCAGGATCGCATTTTGCTGGTGGCCTGCGGCGAAATGGGCAGAACGCCGCGGATCAACGCCAATGGCGGCCGGGATCACTGGGGCGGACTGGCGCCGCTGCTGGTGACCGGAGGCGGTCTGCCGGGTGGCCGTGTGATTGGTGAGAGCAGTCGGGACGCGGGTGAGCCGGCATCGGCTGCCTGCGGTATTCCCAATTTGATTGCCACGATTCTGCACACTTTGTTTGATGTTGGTCAGCTGCGTCTGGAGCCGGGAATTCCCCGCGAGATTACTCAGAGGCTGACTGCCGCCGAGCCCATTCCGGGCCTGCTGGCCTGAATTCACTGCTACAGACCTCCCCAAATCGCTCCCACTCCGGCAAACCGCCCGATTTCCACCTCTGGTATGTTGACACAGAATCGGCAGTCCGGGTAAATCGGGGGTTCTTGTTAAAACATCCGTATTTCGCAGATTGTTCCGTTTTTTCAGGCGTGGACAGGTGCGAAACCGCAGCGGGGTGCAGATAATTTCCCGCAGCAGTCTGCCTTGCAGACCGGATTCCACATTTCTGTACAGCTCTGTTTTTGCCCAATTCTGGTGGTTCAGAAAGCCTTCAACCATGAAACGTCTGGCGGCATTAATACTGGCGGCGGCAACCGGGGCGATTGGTGCAGCACCTGCTCAGGCCTGCTGGTTCTGGCCATGGGGCATGGGTTACTACGGTTACAACGCTGGCTACGGCGGGCAGTATGCGGCACCGTCCTATCCGTCTTACAACGTGGGTTATCGTCCGGCGTGGGGTCTGGGTTATCCGCTTGGTTCTTCAGCATACGGCTCTTCCTGCTGTGCGCCAGTCTGTTGTGATCCCTGTGGCGGTGCCTGTGCGGGCGGTGCGTGTGCGAGTGGTGCGTGTGCCGGCACCAGTGGTGCTCAGTCCGGCGGCAGCCTGAAGCCTCAGGTGGACAGCAATTTCCAGGGCGGCAGCGGAACCTACGACGCGGACCCGGCTGCTCCTGCGGGAACTCGCCGCACCCCTGCTCCGAAAACAACTGACCCGGCCGATGCCCCTGGCTCGGATGCCACGTTTGATGCTCCGGCAACCCCGCGACGATCAGCTCCGGCGGGTTCCACAGACGATTTCAATTCCAGTGGTGCGGCCACCGAAGAGATTACTCCTTTCGGTGCCGAGACGGGCGTCTCCAATAAGCCGCCTGTGCCAGAGATCAAGGATCTGGACCCGGTTCAGCCAGATTCCACGTTTGCACCTGAACCGGCCCCTGCTGCCGACGCCGCTGCTCAGCCTGCTGCTGACCCGGCTGCACCTGCTGCTGACCCTGCTGCCGGCAAGCCGGCAACTGAAGAGGCGGGCAGCGGTGATGCGTTTCTGCCTGTTGAGCCCACAGCACCTGCTCCGAAACCGGCGGCTCCGGAAGCTCGCCGTGCACTGCCGGGTTCTGCGGTGGCAAGTCAGGGCAGTCGGATGCACGAGGTGTTGCGACCGGGCCGCCTGGCTCAAAAGCCATCCGGCACCAGTCTGACTCAGAAGCCAGTACCGGACAAAGTCCGCTGGATTTCTGCTCCGCTTGCAGAGGGCCATGCCCGGCTGTGATGGTATTGTGCCGTGCGACGGCACAGGCAGGGTTGAAGACGTTGGTTTTGGGTGGACAGGGCTCGGGCTGGAAAGCCCGAGCTACGGAAAATAAAGCTGCCTTTGCGGCTTCGCGTGAGCCACCGCGACGGCAGGCGTCCCTCGTTCCTGCGGCGTTGTCCCCTGGGCCGCAGCAGGACAGTGCTCGGGCTGGAAAGCCCGAGCTACGGTGGATATGGTGGGGACGACGGGGCAGCGTGCTCAAGCCGGCTCGCCGTGCCTCATAACTTAAGGCTCCCGACCGCGGCTCGCCTGCTCACTTGTCACTGTCCTTCTGCGTTTTTTCTTCGCGGCTTCGCGGCTTCGCGTGAGGCCAGCAGTCTGCGGCACACCCGTACCTGGATTTTATCCATGCCATCGAAGACGTGGGCCGCCCAAACCCGGGGCTGTCCAGTAACCACACCCGCGGCCTCCCGTCCGCAACTCGCCGAACTGACCGCTGACCGCTGACAACTGGAAACTGGAAACTCCCATGCGACCATACCTGATTTGTGTTCTGAGTCTGCTGACTGTTGGCAGAGTAGTTGCTGACGAGAAGCAGGTGGCGGTGTTTTTGCTGATTGGCCAGTCGAACATGGAGGGGCATGGGCGTGTCAGCATTGAGGCCGAGCGGAACGGCGGACGCGGCAGTCTGCAGTGGCTGGCGGAGCAGCGTCCGGATTCTGCGTATGCCGGATTGCGTGATGCGGCGGGTCAGTGGCGTGAGCGTGACGACGTGTGGGTGCATTATCTTGAGCGACACGGGCGACTGAAGGCGGGGTTTGGTGTGCAGCCGGACCGGATGGGTCCGGAGCTGGGATTTGGGGTGGTGGCGGGTGATCATTTTGCTCAGCCGGTGCTGCTGGTGAAGCTGGCGTGGGGCGGCAAAAGCCTGGCGCAGGATTTTCGTCCGCCGTCTGCGGGCGGCACTTTGGGGCCGTACTATGCAGAAGTTTTGCAGCGGGCGAAGCGGGTGCTGGCGGATCCTGGGGCCGACATTCCAGAGCTGCGTGGCTGGCGGGCTCAGCTGCGCGGGATTGGCTGGCATCAGGGCTGGAATGACCGAGTGAATCAGGCGTTCAATGACGAGTATGAGCGGAACATGGCGCATTTCATACGGGACATTCGCCGTGATCTGCAGGCGCCGGGTCTGCCATTTGTGATTGCCGAGACGGGGATGAGTGGTGAGCAGGAGCGGCATCCGCGGGCTTTGTCGCTGATGAAGGCGCAGGCGGCAGTGGCCGAGTATCCGGAGTTTCGCGGGAATGTGGCGTTTGTGGGGACCAGAAAGTTCTACAGGTCACCTGAGGATTCCCCGCTGAAGCAGGAGTATCACTGGAACGGCAATGCTGAGACGTACTATCTGATTGGAGAGGCCATGGGTCAGGCGATGGTGGGTTTGTCGGGGAAGTGAGCGCTGGCCATTTGACCGCCGGGGGCTGGTGCCAATAGAGTTCAGCAGTTCGGCAATTTTCCCCATCTGCAGCTCAGGCACACTCCCTTTCGCGAAGTCCTTCCAGCTATGTCTCAGTCAGACCGTCTTTCACCGCAGCAGCTGCGCAGTCATCGGTATCTTGGTCCGGACGATCTGCGTTCGTTTGGCCATCGGTCGCGTCAGAAGCAGGCGGGATTTTCGACTGAGGATTTTGCGGGCAAGCCGGTCATCGGGATTTTGAACACGTGGAACGATCTGATTTCGTGTCACGCGCATTTCCGGCAGCGTGCAGAGGAGATCAAGCGGGGTGTGTGGCAGGCGGGCGGGTTTCCTGTCGAGATCCCGGTCATGGGGCTCAGCGAGACCTTCATGAAGCCCACGTCGATGTATTACCGCAATTTTCTGGCGATGGAAACGGAAGAGGTCTTGCGGACGTATCCGCTGGATGCTGCGGTGCTGATGGGTGGCTGCGACAAGACGACTCCGGCCTTGCTGATGGGTGCGCTCAGTGCTGATGTGCCGTCGATTGTGATGCCGGGCGGACCGATGAATCGGACCAGCTGGCATGGTGAGCAATTGGCAAGCGGTACGGATGTCTGGCGGTTCTGGGCTGAGCGTGGTGCGGGTCGGCTGTCGTGTGAGGCGTGGTGTCATCTTGAGGATTACATTGCGGCTTCTCCGGGGCACTGCATGACGATGGGCACGGCATCGACGATGACGGCGATTGCAGAGGCCATGGGGATGACTTTGGCGGGGGCCAGTTCACTGCCGGCGACTCATGCGGGTCACAGTCGGATGGCATCTGAGACCGGGCGTGCGGCGGTGGAGCTGGCGTGGCGGGACCGTCGTCCTGGGCAGATTATGGGTCGCAGTGCCTTTGAGAATGCGGTGACGGTGCTGATGGCGCTGGGTGGTTCAACGAATGCGATCGTGCATTTGATGGCGATGGCCGGACGGGCTCAGGCGGGCCTGACGCTGGACGACTTTGATCGCATTTCCGGGCGGACTCCGGTGCTGGCGAATCTGCGTCCCACGGGGCAGTATGTGATGGGGGATTTTTTTGACGCTGGTGGATTGCCGGCGCTGCTGGATCAGATTCGTGATTTGCTGCATCTGGATGCTCCGACCGTCCAGTTTGGTACGTTGTCTGATTACCTTGAGGGTGCGAAGATCTGGAACGAGGATGTGATCCGGGTGCGCAGTAATCCGGTGTGTTCGACGGGCAGTCTGGCGGTTCTGCGCGGCAATCTGGCTCCTGATGGCTGTGTGATCAAGCCGGCGGCGGCTGAATCGCGGCTGTTGCAGCATCGTGGTCCGGCGGCAGTTTTTGCGAATTATCCGGATTTGAAGGCGCGGATTGATGACCCGGCCCTGGGTCTGACGGCTGAGCATGTGATAGTGCTGCAGAGTGCAGGGCCTTTGGGGGCTCCGGGGATCCCTGAATGGGGGATGCTGCCGATTCCCAAATATCTGCTGCAGCAGGGTGTGCGGGACATGGTGCGGATCAGTGATGCGCGGATGAGTGGTACCAGTTATGGTGCGTGTGTGCTGCATGTGTCACCAGAGTCTTGCGTGGGCGGGCCGCTGGCGCTGGTGCAGAATGGTGACATGATTTGTCTGGATGTGGCCGGTCGCACCCTGACTCTGGAGGTGTCTGCTGACGAGCTGTCGCGGCGTCAGGCTGCGTGGGTACCTGCGGATCCGGTATTTTCGCGGGGTTATGGTCGTTTGTTTCATGAGCAGACGACGCAGGCACACGAGGGCTGTGACTTTCGGTTTTTGCATGCTGACGGCAGTGTGACTCCGCCACCTGCGATTTACTGACGGCTGTTTTGATTTCCTGTTGTTGCCGAGCCGATTGCATGCAGTTGTTTGTTCCGCCATCAATGCTGGAGGCAGCGACCGCTGCTTTAACGGGGGTTGAAACCTGTCGGGTATCTGTTTTGCCCGCGACGGGCCAGCTGACCGGTCGTATTTTGCGGCAGGGGGCTGGTGCCGAGCGTTGTGTGGGTGTCTGGCGGGGTGCCGTGCCTGGGGATTTGCCGCAGCAGCTGGTGGAGGTGCTGCCGCGGGTGCTGCAGATCGAGCGGGGCGAGCTGGACGCGGCGGTGATGTTTTCGTGTGAGGTCGTGCCGGCTGAGCTGCGGCAGCGAGTTCCGGCGGGGCTGCGGGCGCTGCTGCAGCGGTGGAGTTCTGAGGATTTGCTGTTGTGTGCGTTGGATGTTCTGGAGCGGCTGGGTGCGGACAGTTTTCCTGGCAGTCTGCCGGGTGTGCGTCTGGCGGGTCAGTCGTGGGGTGGAGCGGCGGGTCGCGGGCTGTCGCAGGCCGAGCTGTCGGGGGTATTGCCGGCAGCGGTTCCGGTTGTCAGCGGCATGTCGCCGGCTGGCTTACGGCGGGCGATTGAGCAGTGTGTGAGTGAGCTGGGATTGCGGGGTGCTGCGGCGCAGTGTTTCACGGCCGGGTTACTGTTGTACTGGGATTTTGCCGACGAGTCGCATCAGATTTCGCAGACGATGGAGGGTCGCGGGAATCCGCGGACGGCAGATTACTGGCACGGGATCATGCATCGCCGAGAGCCGGACGCGGGGAATGCGTCGTACTGGTTTCGGCGGGTGGGTGAGCATCCGCTGCTGCGGCAGCTGGGGACGGTGCTGGAAAGCTGGTGTGCAGAGCTGGGTGCTGGAGCGGGTGAGCTGGCTGTGGTGCGTGATCTGGTGCGTGGAGGCCGGCTGGATCCATTTCGTCTGATCCAGTTATCGACGGAGTCGCCTGGATTGCCGGCATCGTGTGCGGAGCGGGCACTGCGACTGGTGCAGCATCTGGAGATGCTGTCGTTGCTGTTGTGGGATGTGGTGTGAGTGGGGCCGAGGCTGAAGAATGAAAAGACGCCACAGAGCAGCCATTGGTGCTTTGCGGCGTCAATAAGAAGATGGCAAGTCAGCAGCAGTGGCAGCACAAGTGTTCAGCCGGCCTGCACGGCACGTCGTCGCCGGAAGGCTCGGAGGCCGAATGCCGCGAAGCCGACGGCAACAGGGATGATACCGGCTGGTTCCGGCACAGCTGCAAAGGCAGAGAAAGTACTAAGTGTCAACATGGCTGGTCCATAGCCGGAATCCCCGGATCGCTGTTCAAATGCGAACGTATCACCCGATTGAATCAGCAGGTCCCTGACCTGCCCGAACTGCGTATTTGAGCCAGACGAATTGGTCAGCAAGGTGAACACCCCGTTAACGCTGTAGCCTGCCGGATCGTAGGCGGGGCCCCAATCTTGCGTTGAGTACTGCCAGTCAAAGTTGATGAGCCAGCCCGTGGTTGGGGTGATTGAGAAGCGTGTGTGGCTGGTGCCGACGCCGTTGTTGCTGCCGTTGAGTGTGACGCTGAGCGGGGCATTGGTGAGGTTGAATGAGCCGTCGCCGCCATTGGTCACTGTCTGCGTCCAGTTGGCGACAGCGAACGGCCCTGTGAAATTCAGAACGCCCGCGTCTGCTGAGCCGCAGCAGGCACTGAGCCACGCGAGTAATAACACGATACGCATCATGACTTCCCCCGTAAACGCTGTTTCAAAACCACACAACGAACGGCCCCCCGGTATGGACCTCCCCAAATGTAGTTTACGAGGGGGGAGGGGGGGCAAGAGATTTTTGCGGGAGTTTTTAAGATTTCGGAAAATAGTGGTCCGGGGATGTTGCAAACGTACGCCAGTCATTTGCCCGATTTGGCTGGTGGCGTTAGTGTGCGGGGTATGGATGTGGATGTCGGGTGGCGTTTGTGCGATGTCAGCGGTTGTTTTCAGGAGTTAAATCCATGTCAGCAGCGGATCGTCGTGAATTTCTGCAGGGGTCACTGGCGGCAGTGTCAGCGGGTGTGTGTAGCGGTGCGTCGGCAGCGGCTGGCGGTGGCGGTGCTGTGGATGAGCGAGTGCTGAATTTGGCGCTGATTGGCTGTGGTGGTATGGGTGGCAATCATTTGAGTTTGCTGTCGCAGCGCAGGGATGTTCAGGTGAGATGGGTTTGCGACGTGGATGCTGAGCGTCTGGCGGCTGCGGCGAAGACGGTGGAGATGAATTCCGGGAAGGCTCCCCAGGCCACTGACGATCTGCGTCGCGTGCTGGACGACAAGTCTGTGGACGCCGTGTTCATTGCGACTCCTGATCACTGGCATGCTCCTGCTGCGATTCTGGCGTTGAATGCGGGCAAGCATGTGTATGTTGAGAAGCCCTGTTGTCACAATATCCGTGAGGGTCGTCTGCTGGCGGATGCGGTGGCGCGTTCGGGCAGGAAGCTGCAGGTGGGGACTCAGAGTCGCAGCACGGAGTTTGTGCGTGCGGGGATTGAGCGGATTCGTCGGGGTGATATTGGTGAGATTCTGGTAGCGAAGGCGTGGAACAGTCAGCGTCGTCGTTCGATTGGCCGGACGGCACCGGCGGATCCGCCGCCGCATTTGAATTTTGATGCGTGGCTGGGTCCGGCATCAGCGGTGCCTTATCGCAGCAATCTGCTGCACGGTGTGTGGCGCTGGTGGTATGACTTTGGCTGCGGCGACATTGGCAACGACGGAGTTCACGACATTGATGTGGCGTTGTGGGGGCTGGGTGTGGACGGGCATCCGTCGCGGGTGGCGTGTCTGGGTGGCAAGAGTGTGTTTGATGATGATCAGCAGTATCCGGATACTCAGTATGCGATCTGTGAGTATCCGGTGGCCGGCAGTCCGGCGGGTCGTCGGAAGCAGTTGATTTTTGAGCAGCGGATCTGGTCGCCGTATGTGCAGGAGGGGTATGAGAACGGCGCGGCGTTTTATGGTACCGAGGGTTTGCTGGTGATGGGTCATACGAAGGGCTGGGCGTTGTATGGCCCGCGGAACAAGCTGATTGAGGAGCAGTCGGGGGGCATGGACTTGCCGGCTCATCACACGAATTTTCTGGCGGCCGTTCGTCAGCCAGAGTTACGAACGAATGCGGACGTGGATGCTGGCCGTTTTTCGGCGACGATCGTGCATTTGTCGAACATTGCAGCGCGGACAGGCGCGGTGCTTGAATTTGATGCAGAGCGGGAGCGGATTACGAATCACGAGGTGGCGAATTCGCTGGTGCGGCGGCAGTACCGCGAGCACTGGGCGGTCCCGGCGGGGGTGTGACGGCGACGGGGATTGCGATTCGTTCGCTTCGTCGTGCTCGTAATCGTACAGCCCTTTTCGGGGATTCTTTTTTCGATTACGAGCACGAGCACCATTTCATTGAGCACGAGCACGACGGAATCGCGAGAACGTGAGTGCCTTGTCCGGAGCGGTGGGGTGGGCGGGGGGCAACTGAGGAACTTTTTGCCGGGAACCGCCGGCAGTGTGGTCCCGCTAATTTTGGGGGCGACAGCAATTTGCTCCGTATTTCGTGCTCGTGCTCGTGCTCGTAATCGTAATCGTAATCGTAATCGTAATCGTAATCGTAATCGTGCTCGTATTCGCCTTCCTCGCAGCATCCTGCAGCCGTTGTCCCCCGCATTCATTGCCGCGTGATGGCAGCCCCTGCTGGTTCTTTTCGCAACGGATCGCCCAAAAGAATGTTCCCTCGCTGCACACGCTCGAGGGGACTCAGCGGCGGTCATAATTTCCCAGCTCTCGGGCGAGCCGCGGCGTCACAAAAAAAACAGGGTGCCGGATCCTGAAGGATCCGGCACCCTGCGGTATGTTACCCTGCGCGGTTCAGAACCACGCCATGAAATGGATCACTCGGTCTGCGGGCGAGTTCCACGGCCGCCGGGAGCACCCTGACCGCCACGCTGGCCACGACCGCCGCCAGGACCACCAGGACCGCCACCGCCTGGACCACCAGGTCCGCCGCCGAAGCCGCCACGGCCACCCATCATGGCTCGCATGTCAATTTCGAACTTCGCGCCCTGCATGTCTTCCAGCTGCTTCTTCTGACCGTCCGACAGCACAGCCATCGCTGAATCGGTGGATTTCTTGCGAGCAGCTTCCATCTTTTCACGAATTGCATCCATGCCGGCACCTGGTCCGCCAGCGCCCGGACCACCTGCACCAGGAGCTCCCGGGGCACCCGGGGCTCCGCCGCCACCCGGGCGACCGCCACCAAAGCTGCCACGCATTTCTTCAAACATCTTCTGCATGTCCGCCTGGCTGGCCTTCTCGGCTTCGTCCAGCTTCGCAACCTGATCTTCCGAAATCTTCAGCTTGCCCTTGATGTCGTCAGCCTTCAATGTGGCCACCACACCGGAAGCAATCCGCAGCTGCAGGGAAATCTGGTCCAGACGGCCCTTCTGAGATTCTTCCAGCAGAGCATTCAGGACTTCGTCAGTCTTCCTGCTGAGCTCGTCACGCTGCTTCTGCATGTCGGTGAACATCTTCGTGCGTTCTTCTTCCGACATGTTCTGCACTGCATCACGGTCAGGACGCGGAGCATTGCTCTGCTCTTCACGGTAGGCATCCAGAGCCGCATCAATCACGGCTGACTGAGCATCGTCGATCTTCAGTTCGGTCCGCACCTGCTCAATACCCAGCAGGCGAGCACGGTCGAAACGCGGAGCCATCATGCCGCCGCCACGACCACCACCAAACATACCAAAACCGCCACCGCCAAATCCGCCGCCACCAAATCCGCCGCCGCCGCCACCACGCTGGCCACGACCCTGCGGAGGCTGACCGCCACCGTCACCACCCTGCTGAGCTGAAGCGGTGGAGGAAAATACCACTGCCGCGAGACTGAACAGGCAGACTCGCCGAATCATCTTACTGAACCTCATGCGCCCCTCCAAAACCACAAAGATGGGAAACTGGCAGACAGGAATCCAATGCCGCCGGATCTTTTGCAGGCAACGGCGAATTGCTAATGTCTAACCGCTTTAAACCGAATTTTCCCCCACAGGTGCCCTGGAAAATTGCGGTTCGGGGATTTTTCGTCAAAAAAATGGTGGTCTCACCCCGCTCAGCCTCGGCAAAACCTTCCCAACAGGCCAGTCGCCAGAGCCTGGAAAGAAACAGATCTGCAGTGTGGCAAAGAACTTGCAGCAAACTGCCGCCGGTGTACGGGATCGTCAATTGACAAGGGATCTCGGTCGTCCGGGACCTGATTGTCCCATATTTCCCAACTGACCCATGCGCCGCGTGCGGGCCTGGTGCCTCGCCCCGACCGCACTTCTGTGGCCGGAATTTCCCCAAAACGGTAGAAATCAGGCCACGGAACGGTCACGGCATTTCCCGACACGTCTGCTGCCGGGCGCGGCCGGTTCCGCAGGAGCATCCATTATGCCGCAGCGATCTGGTCCTTTCCGAGGTTTTCGCCGCACGACTCCGGTGGGAGCCGTTCCGGGGACTCTGCACCGCCCGCCGGAACCCGTATCCGCCGCCTGCCGGATTACTCGTATTGAATGGTCACACGACTTCATTCACGAAGAGGTGATCGATACGTTTGAGGAATTGAACGAGCTGGTCCCGGCCGATCGTCGTTACTGGTTTCGTGTGGAGGGGACTCTGGATGTTGAAACCGTCCGCCGCCTCGGTGAAACCTTTGATCTGCATCCGCTGGCCCTGGAAGACGTCCTCAACACTCATCAGCGCTGCAAGGTGGAAGAATATCCGGAGGTCCTGTTCCTGGTGACTCGCCTGCCCGTTTACGAAGCCGAAGGTCAGCTGGCGACGGAACAGGTGAGCATGTTTTTGGGGGACGGTTTTCTGGTCACGCTGCACGAAGGGCGAGCTCCCGTGCTGAATCCGGTCCGTGATCGCCTGCTGCATGCTCGCGGCCGGATCCGCGAATTCGGTGCTGACTATCTGGCCTACGCGGTGCTGGATACGGTGATTGACAATTTCTTTCCGGTGCTTGAGCGTCTGGGGGAACGGCTGAATCAGGTGGACGATTCTCTTGAAACCGGCAGTCACGTGGATACTCGCACGGAACTGCGGCATGTGCGGGCTGATCTGCTGCTGCTGCGTCGCACGATCTGGCCGCAGCGTGACGCGCTGTCGCTGCTGTTGCGTGATGACTGCCCGCTGATCTCCGCGCCGACTCGCACGTGGCTCCGCGACTGCTATGACCACACCGTGCAGCTGATGGACGTGATCGAGACCTGTCGGGAACTGTGTTCAGATCTGCGGGATTTTCATGTGGCTGACATCAGTTATCGCAGTGGTGAAGTGATGCGGACACTGACGGTGATTGCCACGTTGTTTATGCCGCTGAGTTTCATTGCCGGTTTTTACGGGATGAACTTTGATCACATGCCTGAGCTGCACTGGCAGTGGGGTTATCCCGGCGCCATTGCTCTGATGCTGTGCGTCTCCGGGGGGCTCGGCTGGCTGTTTCGTCGCAAACGCTGGTTCTGAGCCGGCCGGG
>JBJTPZ010000257.1:0-2327 GCA_046075365.1 Planctomycetaceae bacterium | reverse complement strand
GATGCTGGGCTGGATCAGGCTGACGGGTGAAGATCCGGTGCAGCTGGTTGAGGTGTTGCCCGGGGTGCGTGGTTACGCGGATCTGCGAGAGGGGATGCTGCGGCTGATTGTGATTGACGGGCAGTTTGAGCGGGATTTTTTTCGACTGGCGGAAGTGCTGCTGCCGCCGCGCGGAACGTTCTTTGATGTGGGGGCAAATTTCGGCCTGATCAGTGTGGGACTGGCCGGCGCTGTTGCTCCGCAGGCCGCGCTGCACGTGTTTGAACCGAATCCGTTTCTGCAGCCATGGCTGGAACGCAGCTTTGGGCAATTTGGCGATGCCGCAATTACGCTGAATTCCTGTGCTGTCGGTGACACTGCCGGGACGGTGCGGATTCAGTTCAACCCGCTGCATACTGGCGCATCCTTTGTTTCCTCGCAGGGAACCGGTGATCAGATTCGCTGTATCCGTCTGGACGATTATATTCAGCAGCGACAGATCAGTCGGATTGACCTGTTGAAGCTGGATGTGGAGGGATATGAGCTGGCGGTATTGCTGGGCCTGCAGCAGTCGCTGCAGGCCGGGGTGGTGCGCTGCCTGTATTTCGAATTTGCGCAGCAGTGGCTGGCAAGGCATTGTCAGCCCGCTGAGGTTTTGCAGCTGCTGCGGGATTGTGGTTACAGCCTGTTTTATTGCCGGCAGCATGATCGCGGACGGAGCGGTTTAAGTTTTCGTTCGGTGCAGCTGGCGGGTTTGCAGCGATCCCTGGAGCTGGCTGCCGTGGATTTTGGAAATTTGCCTGAAGAGACGGACCTGCTGGCGATTCACTCGTCTGTACTCAACCCAGCTGTTGTTTCCGGGTGACTGCAATGGAAACTTTTAAGTTCGTTGTTGCCACTGGTTTGTCGCCGCTGATCTGTGCGATTGTGCTGCAGGTGGCGGGCTGGTGTTTGTGGCGTCGCAGGCGTCGACCGGCGGTTGCGCTGCTGGCGGCGGGCACCTGCGTTCTGCTGCTGGGCAGTCTGGGGGGCTGGACGTATGAGCAGCGACGGCAGCTGGAGTTCAAGTTTGCTCCGCTGCAGACATCACAGCTGCCGGCGGGACCGCTGACCATCGTGGTGCTGGGGACGGGGTTTAATCCGGATCCATGGCTGCCAGCCAACAGTCAGGCTGGCGGAGCATTTTTGGCGCGGCTGCTGGAGGGTGTACGACTGTGGCGGGCGCGGCCCGATGCGCAGCTGGTGGTTTCCATCGCCGGTACGGCTGAGGATGCAGCCAAGGGAAAATTCTTTGCGGAGATTTTGGGGCTGCTGGCCCTGCAGCAGGCGGACTGGAAGCTGCTGACGGCCGCCGAGAGTACTCTGGACGAGGCTGAGCTGGTTTTGCCGTTGGCTGCCGGGCGAACGGTGCTGCTGGCCACTTCGGCCGGGCATATGTCCCGTGCGATGGAGATTTTTGCGGACGAGGGAATGCAGGTCATGGCAGCTCCGACGGATTTTGCCACGGTGCGAGCCGGCAGTCCGCGAGACCGTGTCTGGCTGCAGTGGCTGCCCTCAGCGGAGGGGCTGGGCGGCAATCATGCGTGGCTGTACGAGTCAACAGCCGGTCTGTGGCAGAAATTGCGAAAGGCATTCTGATGGGCTCGCTTTGGAACAGGCTGGTGCGGCGTCTGCGTCGCTGGGCTGGCTGTGGCTGGTCTGCGCGGGAATTCCGGCACCGGTATGCAGGCAAGCCTGAGGACGTCTGGGGTTATCTGCACAGTCAGCCGCATCGGGATCGGTCTGATCGAATATTCAGCGCATTTGCGGGGCGGCGACCACAGCGGCTGCTGGAGCTGGGATGTGCGGAAGGTTTTTTGACCAGGCGTCTGGCGGGACTGGCTGACGAAGTTGTGGCCTGCGATCTTTCGGAAGTGGCCGTGCAGCGTGCTCAGGCGTACTGTTCGGATCTGAACAACGTGCGGTTTCTGGCGGCCGATGTCCGAAATCGTCTGCCGGACGGCAGTTTCGATGAGTGTCTGGCGTCAGATGTGCTGTATTATCTGTCTCCCGGTGAAATCCAGCTGCTTGGCCAGCGGCTGCGGCAGTTGCTGGGCAGGACTGGCCGGCTGGTGTTTGCGAATGAATGGAATCAGGGCTATTGCGATTTGACAGCCCCTGAAGCGGCGTTGCGGTGTCTGGCGAAGGGGGGGCACTGGGTGTGTGTCAGACAGGACAATCAGGATCTGGGGCAGGGGCGATCGCATTTTCTGGCGGTTCTGAAATATTTCGTGGTGGAGGAATGTTGGTTTTTGGCGGCTTGCTGGGCTGAGGTTGCCAAGAACCGACAGAAACTCAATAATTCGAAG
>JBJTPZ010000256.1:0-19109 GCA_046075365.1 Planctomycetaceae bacterium | reverse complement strand
GCCAGCAGGCTTGAGCCGAATGGTAACTGCAGTGGTGTGGCCAGTTTTTGTTCGGCGCACGACAAAGCCAGACACAGTCGATTGATCAGCCGCTGCGGGATTCTCGGCGGCTGCGGGCTGGTCGTGACAAATTGTTCCTTGAGCCGGATCAGCAGTTTGATGGGGCAGGTCCAGTGAAAGAAGTATTTCAGGGACAGCAAATCGACACCCGCCGTTTTTGCCAGCGTCCGAAATGACCGTCGATCGTAGCGAATGTAGTGATGGTTGACATCATCGTGAGTGGTCCACAGCACATTGAGTGCCGGTACTGTGATCAGGATCCGCCCACCGGGCGTCAGCAGACTGCGAGCATGTTCGAGGGCGGCTGCCGGATCGGGCAGGTGTTCCAGTACGTCCAGCATAAGGATCAAATCAAATCGCTGGCTCGGCTGAAAACTGTCATCGAAGGACTGCCGAAAGATCCGATCGCGCCACGGACTGTCCGGTGCCAGCGTCGTTTCGTCAGATTCGACGCCGAAGACGCTGCCGAACCCTGACAGGCAGGCAAACAGCAGGCCGTCGCCGCAGCCAACATCCAAAATCCGGGATGAGCCATCTTCCTGGAATCCGAGGCAGCGGATCTCATCCAGAATGGCTCGCTCCCGCGCCCGCCACCACCAGTGATGCTGATACAGGTCCCGGTACTGCTGTGCGTAATCGCTCTGCATGAGGCTGTCTGCCTTTTGACGTCGCGGGTTGAGTGAGGTCCTGTTCTGAGCATTCGATGCGATCGACAAGATACAGCGGCCGCTGCTTTACCTGCTCGTAGATTCTGCCGATGTACTCGCCAATGACGCCCAGGAAAATGAGCTGCACGCCGGCCAGAAAGGTGATTGCAGTGATCAGTGCCGTGAACCCCTGCGGCGAGCGGCTGAAGAAAAGGTGGGCCACAGTTGCATACATCGTGAAGATGGCGGCGCAGCCGATGGTCAGGAATCCCATCCACGAAGCGGCTCGCAGCGGCACAGCACTGAAAGAGAAGATTCCATCGGCTGCGAGGCGAAACAGTTTCAGCCAGCTGTATTTGCTCACGCCGCGAAATCTCGCGTCACGTTCGACTTCAATGCCAGTCTGGCGAAAACCGGTCCAGCTTCTGAGCCCACGCAGATAGCGATGGCGTTCAGGACAACTGCGTACGATTTTTAGTACACGCGCCGACATCAGCCCGAAGTCGCCTGCTCCCTGAGGCAGATCAACGTCGGAGATCCTGGCAATCAGCCAGTAAAAACCGGCATACGCTGTTCTCAGCAGCCAGTTTTCCTTCCGCTTCGTCCGCACTGCGTATACGACGTCATAACCGCGCTGATGTTCACTGACGAACCGTGGAATTGTCTCAGGGGTGTCCTGCAGGTCGCCGTCCATCAGCACGACGGCATCACCATTCGCATGATCGAGTGCTGCCGAAAGCGCTGCCTGATGACCGAAGTTGCGAGCAAAGTGGACGGCTCGGACAGAAGAATCGCACAGTACCAGCGATGAAAGCAAATCGGCAGTGCCGTCGGTGCTGCCGTCGTTCACAAACAACAGCTGATGGTGTCCTGGGATCGTCTTCAGAACTGCTTTAAGCCGCCGATACAGTTCAGGCAGATTCGCCTGTTCGTTGTACAGTGGCACTGCGACGGTCAGATTGATCGGGCAGACCTGTTCGGCGGTATGGGGAGCATGACAGTGCCGCAGTTCGGCAGTCAGGTCTGCAAATTCCCGAGCAGCGATCATCGGGCAGCTCCCTTGAAATACACGAGCTGCCACAGCGGCAAACCGGCCATAGTCAGTGAAAATGGTTCGAACACCGCAGTTTGAAAATGCTGCTTAAAAATTTCCTGCCATGTTTCCAGCGGGCGCGGGTAGTCTCCACGATCCGCCAGTAACAGTCCCCGAGGGATCGAGAGGTGAGATGGCAAAACAAGATCCACGATGTGCACAAATCCGTCGGGCGTCAAAAGTCGCGACAACTGATTCAGCTGGCGGTGCACGCTGGCTGCGTCCAGGTGATGCAGCAGACTGTTCACGAGGATAAAGTCGAATTTTCTGCCGTCTGCCGGTTCCCAGGTACACAGATCGGCCACCTCAAACTGCAGCGGGTGTCGCTGACGGGCGGATTCGATGTACTTTGGGTTGAGGTCAAGTCCGAGGTAGTCAAGGCCGTGGAACAGGTGAGCATTGGTACCGGGGCCACAGCCTGCATCAAGGACGTGGCGGACGCGCTGCAGGTCATTGTGACGCAGAATCGGTTCAAACTTGGCGTCTGCAAACGGCGCCTGCCACATGCGGTAAACCGCAGGCTTTGCCAGCAGATCGTAGAGAATGTGCAGCACAGGCATTGGTGTAGTCTCCAGTCGGAAATCTTCCGCCAGCCTGGCTCACATCTCGTTTTCCCGCTCCCTGAAGTCATTTCGCAGCGGGCAATTCGTCGGTTTTGCCGGCGGTGCTGTCGGTGTAGACGTTGAAAAGCGCAGGAGCGTCAGAATCGGTTCTTCCGATAAACCCAAGCGTAATCGGAGGGCCAAAGTGTGCCCGGGCCCATGATTCCAGTGGCGGAGTATCCCTGCTGAATTCGCGGAGAAACGGCTGTTTTACTACCACCATGCGGATGCGTTCACGGCTGGCGAGTTCGTTCAGTTCCGCATCCGTTTTCAGCAGATCCGGCTGAAAAAAATCGTAGAAAACTCGGGTTGGATTGCGACGCCCCGAGAGGAAGTACACTTCAGGACAGTCGGGACCTGCCAGAATTGCTTCTTCAGGGGCCGTGTCGGTCTGAATCTTTGTAATAAGTCTCTGGTAGACTTCGCCCAAAGACGCTTCGACCGTCAGCCCGCAGCGATCCATTTGCAAAGTCAGTCCCTGCGAATCCTGCGTCGGCACTGTCACAGTTCCCAGAGGCACCACCGATTTCAGTGATAGCCATGCGAGCAGGCACAGTCCGTCTGAAATCAGCCTGGGCCAGGTGAACGGCTGCCCGTCAAATTCAGCGCGTCCCCGCAAATGGCGGATGGCACTGCTGCCCCCGAGGAACACCAGCGGAGCCACATACAGGAAATAGGTGTCGAGTGCAAAGGGAAACTGCACCTGAGCACCCATCACCAGTGTCGCCGCCACTGCAAACACCTCGGTTCCCGATTGCATACACCTGCAACGAAGAGCCAAAACAAGCAGAATGACAGAGACCAGCGGTGCGAGATTGCGCACCGCCTGAAAAATGACAATTCGCACCTGCGGAACGTGATATCCGGCCGCCACCACCACCAGACACACTCCCAGCCGCAGCCAAATCTGTCCGTGACGGATACGGTAACTCGGATCCTGGCGACGATTGCGTCTGACAGCCAGACACGCCGCCGCTGTGACCACTGCGGATACTGCAAAGGCCGCAAGTCCTGGGAAGGGGGCTCCCGCATATTCCAGTCGGCGTCGGGGCAGCACCACGAGGCCATCGTACAGTGACGAAAGTGCGTCGGCCTGCCAGTACCAAAGTATCCAGCCAGCCAGTGGCAGCAAAACGCCGGCTGCAAAAGTCGCCTGCAAAGGCAGCCAGCGGGCCAGCCTGCTGCCGCACGGTCCGCGACCACGCCGCCATTCTCCCAGCAGCACGGTCAGGCCGGTTGCCACAGCGGGAATCGTCAAATGCAGGGCTGACATCAGGGCGTCGCTGGCGGACCAAAGTCGCAGCGCTGCAAGGCAGTACACACTGCAGCAGAACAGGATCCAGCCGGAAAACAGCAGCGAACGCTGTCCGTCCTGAGGACATTGCCGCTGCTCATAATCCATCAGAATGAGCACACCGGCGGCAACCAGAAAGATGCCCGTCAGTTTGAACAGCACTGCGATACCAGCCAGCAGACCTGCGACGAACAGCCAGCGCAGCCTGCGACGACAAAGGAATGTGAGTATCGCATCCAGCATTCCAGCCGTCAGGAACAGGATGTACCACGACGGCAGCGACTCAGGATTTAAACGAATCCCCCACATCCCGCACAGCACCAGCAGGCCTCCTGCGTCAACAGGCGGCAACCAGCGACGTGAGATGCGGTAGATGCTGATCAGGAATGGAATGCTGGCGAACAGCAGCATCCAGCGAGTGGATTCGGTGCGAATACCCAGCAGCTGGAATGCAACACCGTGCAGGACCGTCAGGAGTCCTGTATACATGTCGTCGAAATCGCGGTGTGGCAGCTGTCCCTGCAGAAATCGTTCGGCCGCCTGTCCAATCTGGCCTTCATCGTGCGGAAACCAGCCCGTCATCAGGTCCGGCAGCGTCAGCCCCAGCACCAGCAGCAGGCAAACGCCAATGACGACAGCATCCCGTCGCCCCAAAGCAGCGTGCTGCATCGGCAAAGAATTGCTGGAATTGTTCTGCATCGTGCGCCATCCCGGGCTTGAGTCTGAACCGCCGGCTAATTTCCCCTGAGCATTTCGACCATGGCTTTGCCCATGGCCTCACCAGTATCCATATAGACTTCGGCTTTGCCGCCATAGTGCCCGTTCCCGCTGCCTCCCTGGGCCAGCGGATGGGTATAGATCGTCCGGACGTTGCCCTTAAATTCCGGATACTTTCCCGTGTTTCCGTCGACGGCCAGATGGCCGTCCAGAACAAGTCGCGGTGGTCCGACGGATTCCGTCGTCGTTTCGCCCAGAGTTCCGCAGACAAATTTGGCATCAGGTGCCTTGAATTCCTTCCGCAGTGCTCTGATGAATGCTGCCAGATTGGATTCGTAGTGAGCGGCGTGCCCGGCATTTCCGGCATCGCGTTCCCCCTGCCAGAAGAAAAACCCGGCGACTTCGAAGCCGCTGGCTCCGGGATAGTGCTTTTCCAGATTCGCCAGTGCCCGCTGCGCGTCACCGATGTCTGAGTCCCATTGCTTGCCGGCGTACCAGTCGATGGGTTTGCCATTCTTGTCCAGCCACGGTCCAGGCTCAGTTGCCAGCCCTTTTGCCGGATCCATTTCCCAGAATTCGGGCTTGTCACCGGAGCCTGCATACACCAGCCGTTTTTCCACGCCGGCTTTATCGGTTGCAACAAACTCCCGACGCGGACTGCCTGGTGGCAGGAGGTCCCAGCCGAGAGCGCGGTTGCCGATGCAGCATTTCAGGATCAGCACCGGCGCATCAATTGCGGTGCCCAGAGTATGGCCGATGCCGTACTCGGGCCCGAGATTGCCGCCGCTGACCGTCATCCATTCATTGCGTAACGGCCCGCGCCCCGACATGTACTGAACATACCGCACGTCCTGCCGAACAGACCACGCTTTCGCATCGTCCAGCAGATACGGATACTTCTGCTTCTCTCGAACAGAATACTCCAGTGAATTCTCACCGCCCTTCACCTTGCCGAGGCCAACCATGTTTGACTGTCCGAGCAGGATAAAGACCTGCACGGGCTTCGTCAGATCAGCCGGCTGCCCATCGGGACGAGCAATCGCGGGGCTGGTTTCCTGAGAGAAAACAGGGCCGGAAAGACAATTTGCGGCGAGAAAAGATGAGCATATGAGCAGGCTTGCAAAGTATCGCATCGGGACTTTCGCGTCTGAAATCTTAACGGTGTGTGGCAGGAGTCATGATTTCCATATACAACCTGGTCCAAGTATCTGAATCCGCGGACTGAATTGCAATTCAGCAGGGCAGGAATCGAGTGTGTCTATGGGCGGCAGGACACTGGCAATCGGGGACATTCACGGCTGCAGCGATGCTCTCACTTTGCTGCTTGATACAGTTCAAATTCAGTCAGCCGACACCGTGGTGATCCTGGGTGATGTGATCGATCGCGGGCCAAATTCTCGTGGGGTCATCGAGCGATTAATGGAGCTTTCGCGCACGGCGAAGGTCATCGGAATTTGCGGTAACCACGAAGAAATGCTGTTTCAGTCTGTGGCTCGCGGGACACCGCGGATGCTTTGGCTGGGCAGCGGTGCGCGTGCAACACTCGATTCATATGGCGGTCAGCTTGCCGGAATACCCGAATCACACCTTGCCTTTCTGCAAAGCTTTGTTGATTTCTGGCAAACTGATTCGCACATCTTTGTGCACGGGAATGTCGCACCGGATGAGCCAGTGGAGCTGCAGGATTCGTCGTATCTGAGGTGGAGTGGGTTCTCTGGGAGCGAGCGTCCGCACTGTTCGGGAAAGATTGTTGTTTGCGGACACACAGGGCAGGTCCAGGGCTTGCCGGTTCACGTGCCGGGTTACGTTTGCATAGATACTCGGGCGTGCAGCGGGCAGTGGCTGACCTGTCTTGACGTGCAGCAGTCAGTTTTCTGGCAGGCTTCCGAAGCGGGTGAGATCCGCGGGCCGTTGTCTCTGGATGCCTGCTGATCTGCAGTCGAACGGTTTCCATCGACTCGGAACTGCGGTAATGTACCAGGAACCGTCTGATGAGGACTGCAGCCCCAGGGAGCTTTCTGTGTCTAAAGCAAGCCGTTTATCAGTCATTCTGCTGCTGTGGATGATGCTGTCCAGTAATTTGGTGCCAGCCGTCGCCGACGACGTTCGTGTGGGTATCCTGGGCATCGACAATTTCGGTTCAGTGGCCTATACCGAGTTTTTGAACCGCCCGCGGGCTGAAGGAGATTTTGCCGGTGTGCAGGTTGTGGCTGCGTATCCCGTCGTCAGCCCCGACTACCCGGACAGCGAAAAACTGCAGAACCAGTGGAAGCAGCAGCTTCTGAACATGTATCAAAGTCCAAAAGATCCGCTGGATGCCGTGCCCCCGATCGAAATGGTGGGATCAGTCGAGGAGCTGCTGTCCAAATGTGACTGCGTGATGATTTTCAGTCTGGACGGCCGGCTGCATCCTGAGCAGGCGACAGCGGTATTGAGAGCCGGCAAGCGACTGTTCATCGGGCGTCCCGTGGCCGCTTCACCAGAGGATGCGGTGCGGATTTTCCAGGTGGCTGCTGAAACAAAAACACCCTGCTGGAGCAGTTCGCAGCATCGCTACAGTGCCGGCTTCAGTGGCATGAGAAATCATCCGGAAGTGGGTAAGGTTATTGGCTGCGATGTCTATGGCGGATGGACGGCAGATGCGCCTGATGCCGACCTGTTTACTCGCCCGCTGCACAGTATCGAAACTTTGTACGCAATCATGGGCCCCGGTGTTGTTTCAGTCAGCAGTACCGGTACTCCCACAGCCGAGTTCATTACGGCGGTCTGGGGCGACGGACGCGTCGGAAGCTATCGGGGGATCAAGACGGGTGCCGTCAAGTACAGTGCAACAGTTTTTGGCGAATCCGGAGTATCGACGGCCGGAATCTACGGGCACGGTGTCCCTGTAAAGGGAGTGGTACCGACGGATGATCGCTACGTGGGCTACGAGGGCCTCGCTGTTGAGATAGCGCGTTTTTTCAAGGGAGGCCCTGTGCCGGTCACACCTCAGGAAACTTTGGAGATCTTCGCGCTGCTGCAGGCAGCAGAACTGAGCCGTGCTCAGCAGGGGGCAGTGGTTCGGCTGCCCGACCTGACAAAGCAGCTGGCTCAGGAAAGATGATCCTGTCGGTACTGGTGTCGCAGACCCGTCCAGATTCGCGCCATCACATCGCCTGGGATGACTTGACTGTCACCTTTCAGACGATGCAGAAGCGGATGTGGAAAAGTACTGACAAGTGCAGATCGAGCGCCCGGGTTTTGATCGAATTTCGCCTTGCAGGCGCGGTTCATCAGGTCCCAGTGGGCAAATGATCCCACCAGAATTTCGGTCCCGAGGTACCATACCGACTGCGAATAGGGAAATTCGCGCGACGCAAGCTTTGCTGCCGCGCCCGTCAATTCCGCTACTCGCAGCCGATCATCTTCATTACGGCACTTCAGGCTTTGCCAAAATGACTCCACACTGGCATACCGGTGTCCGTCGAGTTCGAATGGTGTGTCCCCAAAGTTGCCGATTAACTGGATTTTTTTGGACGGATGGCGGGACGTCACGTTGATCGGCTGGTTTAAACGAGGATCTCCGAGATCACGGAACATGAGTCCGGAACCCTGATCTGTGGCCAGAATGAAACTGTGACCGGCATGAGCCGACTTCCAGTCTGCCAGGGCTGTGCGTTCTTCCGCCTGTGCCGGCACAAGAATCAGCATTTGTTCGCGAAATTCAGCGGCAATGACACGAAAAGAAATGCGGGGTTCGCTGGAATTTTTGTGTGTCTGGTAAGTGGCATGTCACGAGTTGCAATCTGCTTCGAACGAGGTACAACCGCTGGTGGCCGATGTTGTGGATTCCGCCTGTGAACCTGTCGGCCTGATCTGCTCCGATTTTCAGCCTGCTTTTCAGTGCCTGTGATATGCCGAAACGACCGATCCACCATCAGTACCAGGATCCCGTGGACCTGATCTGGCTGCAGGCCGCCGCAGATCTGGGGCTGACAGTGCAACGATCCACAGACGCCTACGCTGCATACGACGGGCAGGGCACTTTGACAATTTCTGTGCCCGCGGAATTCGACGCCGACGATTCGCTGGCGCAGATGATTTTTCACGAACTTTGTCACTGGCTGGTTTCGGGCCTGCAGGCTCGAGACTTGCCGGACTGGGGTTTGTCCAACACCAGTCGACGTGATCTGGTGTATGAGTACGCCTGTCATCGCCTGCAGGCGGCCCTGGCTGCTCCGTATGGCTTGCGGGACTTCATGGCTGTCACCACGATGTGGCGTCCGTACTGGGATGCGTTACCGGTGAATCCACTTGAGGAAGGGGCAGATCCGGCCATCGCCATCGCCCGCAGTGGCTATCAGCTGTCTCGCACAGCCCCGTTTCATGACGTATTGACTCGCGCTCTGACTGCCACGGCTGCGATTGCCGATGCCGTACGGTTTGCCGTGCCCGCGTCATCGCTCTGGAGCACAACGAGACCGCGGCATAGGCTGGGATCTTTGCTGTCTCAAACAGAAAACGAAACCTGCGGGACCTGCGCGTGGGCGATTTCCGCCAGCAGTGGCCTGCGCTGCCGACAACACAGGTCGCCGGGGAAGAATGCGCCGGCGGTACAGTCGTCAGAGCGGGGCTGCGAACGCTGGGAGCCGCAGTTGAAGATGGAAAACTGCGGTAACTGCGGGGCCTGCTGTCGGCAGGGTTTTGATCTGGTTCAGGTCTCTGCCCGCGATCCGTTTGTGCGACAGCACCCTGAACTGGTGCAGCTGAAAGATGGAACACACATTGTGCCGCGCCCAAATGGACTGTGTGTGGCGCTGACCGGTGACGGCACGGCGGCGGCCCCTTACCGCTGTCAACACTACGATTCAAGGCCTAAGAACTGCCGTGATTTCGAAGTTGCAGGCGACGCCTGTCTGCAGGCCAGGCGTCGCGTGGGGCTAAGTCGTTAGCTGGGACGTGCACCGGGTGCAGCTTCACGGCGAATCGCTCAGGTAAAGTACGCCCCAGCCGTGCCCGTCCAGATCAACAAAGCTGTGGGAATACATAAATCCGAGATCTTCGGGCTGATCGTACGTCGTGCCACCAGCTGCCAAAGCTCGGGCTACAAGTGCATCGACCTGTTCACGAGTCTCGCAGCTGAGTGAAATCAGTACCTCCACCGCGCGGCTGGTATCACAGATTTCTTTGGGGGTGAAGCTGCGGAATTATTCGTGAGTGCCCAGCATGACGCTGGTGGACTCATTAATCACAATGCAGGCAGCGGTGTCATCGCTGAAACGGGGCTGATGCGAGAATCCGAGGGCCTTAAAAAAGGCGGTTGATTTTTCAAGGTCAGCCACAGGCAGCGTCAGAAAGATGCGGTTGATCAAGGTATTCTCGCTTTTTTTAAATGTCGCTGACATCAGGGCGGTCAGTCTGCATGCCGGACCTTGCATTGGGGCATATCGACTGTTTTCTCTGGAGAATCTGATTAAATGACACCGGGAAACAGCAGTCTTAATCGGCCGGATTTCGAAAGAAAGGTGTCTGTGGCCGATGTATCAATGAATAAACATCCGCAGTTTTGTTCTGGCAGTGGTGTCCTGAAACAGGTGTTGCTGCGGCAATCGGCAACCTCGCTAGGGGGCCGCAGTACGGTACCGAGGCGTGCACGATTGGCTGGCGGCGGGACAGGACGGGGCAGGGGGGGCTCGGGCTGGAAAGCCCGAGCTACTTTTTTGCTGTTGGCTGACTGACTGAAGTGTTGGCTATTTGAGAGATTTCAGCTCCGGGTGATCATCGGACGATCGGATGCGGGCAATCGCATCACGAACGGCTTTAGCCTTCTGGCGACTCAGATTCTTTGGAAAGCTCGTCTCGCCTTTGTCGAAGCTGGCTGCGGCAGACTCAAGCTGCGGAATCATTGGCTGAGCTGCCGCGCCATAGGTTTCCAGCACTTCAAGGATCTCAGGAGTCCGGTGCTCGCTGGCCCACGGGTTCTGGGTTCGCAGATAGTCTGCGGATGCCTGCATGCCCTCCGCGATGTGATGTGTGGCCAGCACCTTGAGCCCATTGAGACGCACGCTGTCAGCAAACATTTCGCCGCTTGGTGCAGGAGTCCTGATTGCCTCGAGAATCACGGGCAGCAGGGGCCGAATCTGAGTGTAATCCAGACGTCGCCAGATTTCGCTGATTTCTCCCCGAGCACGTCCGTCCTGATTCTGCAGCCCCTGCGCGATGGCGGCCTGCAGTCGGGCTTTGTCAACGTTTTCCAGTGAATCCAGCCGCGGCAGCAGCGTGCTGAAAACAGCCATCGCCACAAATCGCTGCTCCATGGCACGCGGATCATCCGCTGCCGGTGCCCGAGCGATCTGGTCCAGCAGGTCCGGAAGTGCCACGGCGGCCGGCTTACCGATCGCCGACAGTGCCGCGGCAGCACGAATTCGCAGCCACAGGTCCCGGTGCTGCAACAGCCGCTGCAACTGAGGAACTGCCGGGGCTCCGTCACCACGCAGCTGTTCGAGCGCAAGGCAGGCTCCGGTTTGAGCATCCAGGCTGTCCGAGTCCAGCAGAGCCGTCACACTGGTTACAGGTGGCTGCTTCCGCCACGAAATAGCCATCGCCGCTCGCTCGCGGACAATCGGTGACCACGATCCCAGCCGCTCTACAAGCTCCGCATCCTCCAGCTGTTCATAGAAACTTTTGCGGTCTTTGTTATTCCAGCCGCGACCGTCCTGCACCACGGCCTGTGCGGTCTCTGCAGAAAATGGAGGCATCACCGACGCCTGCCTGCCTGTAAGCCGAATCTTCCTCAGCGGCAGGGCATAGCCCAGCAGATAAGCTCCAGTGGCATCCCAGCCATGATAGCTGTCATAATCCGGCTCCGGCGGTCCCTGATGGGTGAATGAGCCGTCCGACTGACGCGCCAGATCGTGATACCAGCTGCCAAATTCCTTCATCCACAAACCTGTGGCCTGCGGCCCGGCCTGACCAATCGCCGGCAAAGACCACAGCAAATTAAAAAAATTGCCCGTGTGACCGCAGTCCCGCTCGCTGCCATGTGAGGCGAGTGCCATCCTGGTGAAATACTCGGTACTGCCCGATTCACGCAGCGCATTAAACAATACTGCAGCCATCCCGCACTTGCCGTTGTCCTCGTGAGTCTCAGTCCAGGCGGCGTGATCTCCGTAAGGCACTGCTCCCTTGCCGGTATAGAATCGCAACAGGTTTGAACTGAGCTCAATCGCCCGCAAAATCTCAGGATCCTTCACGCCGGCATCACGAGCCATCACCATGCCGATGGTTAAAGGCAGGCCGGGGGAATTCATCATGCCGTAACCCTGCAGCCGACCGTCCGGCAGCGCGAACGTATGCCCCCACGAGCCCACAGCGCTTTGACCGCGGGCCGCTTCCAGTGCCACTCGACGCAGCCCCGGAACCACCGACTGATCGCCGGTCGCTTCGACATACTCAGCCAGAAAAATCATCACATAGCCGTAGTACCAAGTCTTAAAATCCGACGCTGTGAAATCAGCAGCCCAGCGAGCTTCCCGCTGCACCAGTTCAGCCTGCTCAGGTAATCCGCCCGCCAGCATCGCCAAAGCATTCAGACAACGGGGGATGGGATCTGTCCCGGAAGCATAGTCAGCACCCGATACACGCTGCGACAGCAACTGCAAACCCCGCCGCAGAATCCACTGCGACTTGGGGCAGTCGAACGGAGCCGTGCGACTGAACGACCCTGCCACCGGCAGCGTCAGAGTCACGTTCTCAGTGTTGCCGCTGCGCCAGCGAGTCAGCACGAGCCGACCGCCACCGTCAGCAGTCTCGGCCGCCGTCACTGCACGACCAAATTCCGTCCGCGGGTCGTACGAAAATTGCTCGCCCCCAACCCCCAGAATCACGTCACCGACGGCGATGATTCCGTCCGCCGGCGATGCCGGAGCTACAGCGGTGATGGCAATCTGCCGGGCGTCGGTGGTCACCAGCCTGTCACAGAACATCCAGCCGCGCAGTCCCGTGGGCCCCAGATTCCAGTCATGTCGGGCCTGCGACGGAATAGAGGCCCCGCGAGTCAGGTCCGGGACCTGCACGGACTTTTCATCAGCAGACACTGTACAACAGAAGAGCGGCTCTGACCACAAAACGCAGATCAGGCCCGCTGCCAACAGCTTGCTGCTCATGGAGCCGGTTCCTTACTGCAATGAGTCGATCAGTCGCCCGCTGGCAGTCAGCCGGTCAGCAATACCGCAGGGCAAAATGCAGCTGGGGCTTTCAAGCCCGAGATCTGCCCAAAAAATTTGTCAGCGGTGAGCCGCGGTGGAACCCCCGGGAGTCTTCGAGTGAGCATGCTGAGGAAAGTCGAACGTCAGCACCAGAGGCTCAGTTCCGGTATTCTCGATCACCACGCCACCGCTGGAAAGGGCAGCCTGAGTAATGAAGCCAATCTCAGGGTAAAGCTGCCCGAGATGCATGTCCCGGTGGTAACGTACTTCCAGCCCGCCGACTCGGCCACTGCCGCCATTGGTATGGAACAGCGCCGGACTTTCCGGACGGAACGTCGTCTTTCCGCCCGGCTGAACTGTCAGCCGCAAGATGGAACACTTCTGATCGCCGAGGAAATCTCCGTAGATGATCCACTGAGCCGTAACACCGTCACCGCTGAACTCATCAGCGGAAATTGCCGGACGCGAGTTTTTCAGGACGAAGTCGGGGTCCTGATTGGCTGCAAAATCGAATTTTTCGACCAGGTACTCCCAGTCTTCATGGCGGGTCTTCGGGTAGTCCTCTTCGCGGCAGGCGTAAAACGCATCCGCAGCACCGATGCGACCGTCCAGCGTCAGGTCCTCAGCCAGGAAATGCTCATCCATCGTGACATGCAGCTCGTGCGTGCACAGGTTGGTCGGTGAATGCAGCACACCATTGGGCATGACAAAGCCATTGTCAAGCTGCATCATCACGTGCGGCGCCAGGTGCCGAATGCCGTTGTACTCAGTTTTCCCGAACCGCTTCATGCAGGCCAGAAACTGATCCCTGGTCACAAACGAGTACAAACCCATGGCCGTGGTGTGATAATGCGACGCACTAACGCCGGGATTGTCGAAGGAATTGATGTCGTAAACTTCCCATTTCGACCAGTGCAGGTGATCCGGAATCGGGTTCAGGTTGTCAAATTTTTTCGAGACAATCGGCCATGTGGGCCTGCCGAACAGCTTTTGAGCAAACGCTGTGACCTTGGGGCCCATCACCGCCTGAGGGTTGGATTCAATCAGGTCCTGGAGCGAAATCACGTGACCGTCAGGGGTCAGGACGTGCGATTCGCCCTCGCGAAAAGGCGCTTTCTTCGTACGAGTGTCGATCACACCGGTCACGATCGGTACCGTGCAGCACATCCAGATCTCGTCCAGCCCCGTGCCATTCATGTAATCCGGGTAGTACGATTCGGAGGCCAGTCGCAGGCGTCGACCGGGAGTACAAAATGTGCGACCGGCGTAGCGATGCAGCAGCTGCAGTACCCCGCCATTTTTATTCAGGCAGCTGTCCAGGGTCGCCGCTGCAGTACCGCCAGCGCCGTCGATCACAGCCTGTTGCGGGTATTCGTGCAGACGCTGTGCGAGAACTGACGTGGACGCAGCCATGAAGTGTTACCTCAGTGAATAGAGCTTGATCGCGCGGTACAATGACCGAGAATTTTACAAAAATGCAGGCTGGAGGGAAGCCAGAGCAGCCAGTTACCCGCACGATTCTGGGGCTGATTTTCGGCGAGAATTGGGGCTGGCTTCACCAAAAGTCATCTGGGTGACCGCGCAAGGCCGGGCGTTTTTAGTCCGGGCACCGCCCCGCACAGATCGCGGTTTTTGTTCACCATGTGTGCCCTCCCCGGATGCAGCCCCACTCGTGACACCACGAAAAATGTCGCCCCTTTTTCGATGACGCAAGTGCCCCGAAATAAGGGGCTTAAGCGTTTTGCCAGTTTAGCGGCCAACGCTGGGACCAGAGCGAACGTTGAGTTCGCTGGTCGTCTGTCAGCGGGTCCGTCAAAAAGGCGGAATTTGCCAGACCTGATCTCGGATGTGGCGATCGGTGTCAACCACGATGCGAGATGATTGGGTACCGCCACCCTGCAATCTGGTAAAGATACTTCAGTCACAAGGCCACCAGGAACCAGGGTCCTTCCGGTATTTGTGCGGGCAGGCCGCTTTGTCCGGCTCCACCGCCAAAGGCAGTAAAACCCGGGCTTTGAACAAATTCACATCAACAAAAATCGTGGAACGCGATGGGCCGCCCAGGCCTTTTTCTCACTCGAATGCTGAGCCTCATCTGCCTGCTCCTCAGCGCCTCGACCCACAAGATTCCCGGATGGTCCAGGCAACTGTGGGGAAGGAAACGCAGAAGGAAATTCAGTGGATGCAGGCTCTTCGAAGGAAACAATCTGTCGCAGCAGCTGCCGGGAAGGAAACAGGCCTCAGCCGCTGGAGGTCGCCTCGCTGCTGAAATTGGCAGCAACGAACGTGCTGTTTGCACAGTGCAGCAACTTCGTGTGTCAGGTTCAATGCCGTGGTTTTTGCTCCGTTTTCCGGCCACCTGGGACTCTCAAACACGCCGACCATTGAGCCCGATCTGCGGAGGAACATCAAGTCCACGGGCCGAGAGATCCGGAGAGTTCGGCGAGGTCTCCGCCGAGCGTTCGAGCAGCCTGCGGATTGCGGCCGCAAAGATGGTCGCCAGCTCAGACCGCGGGCCCGAATCCGTGCGGCTGGACGATGTGGTCTCCATACGGGCTCTTCAGGGGTGCGCAGCGTCTTCACAGGTGGAACTCTCCCCGAGGCTGTCTCAACTCGATTCATGTTTCATCGAGCGGGGAACGTTATCTGTCAAGAGGTTACATCGAACTCCTCAGATTTCGCTTTACCCTTGGGGAAGCGGTTTCCCGGAGAAACCCGAACCGAAGCCAGAGCCCAGGGAACGCCCGGACGGGATGAAACTTGCCCACCACTACCAGGCCTTGCTCGACTCCGGCAAGTTCGAGAACCGCGCCGCTCTGGCCCGTCACCCTGGCGTCAGCCGGGCGCGAGTGACGCAGGTGCTTCGGAGGCTTGGATGAGGTTTCACGGTTCTTCTTCCGGTAGCACCTCGTCAGGGAAATCGTAATCGTCGTAGTCATTGTCGTCATCACGCGAGAGGTCGCTTTCTTCAAAGGAAACATGTACCTCCTGCTGGGCGAACGTCACTGTTCCCAATGCTGCCTGATCAGGATGTGCCTGATCGTATTGCAGTACCAGCGTCGCTTCCACTTCGTCTTCGCTTTCGACAGAACCACTACGGCGATAGACAAAGCGTCGCTCGCCATCGTCCGGGTCGGTCCAGCCAGAATCAGGTTCATCGTCGGTGATCGTGACTGAGTAGTGCAAGGAACAACTGAGGCTAACGATTGCCTGACCGTCCTTCGCTTCGATGACGTGGAACTCGTCGATCGTCACGTCAACATCATCTGGCTCGTCGATCTCTGCTTCCACTCCATCGGACGAGTAGCAGTAAAGTTCTTTGGCAGCCGCGTCGAGTTTGTCTTTCAACTCGGCCGAGCGTTCGGTGATTGCTTCCCGGATATAGCTGACCAGTTCCGAGTCGGCGTACTTTTCGAGCAGCTCGCTGAGCTGGGACTGGTGGATGAAAGCCGCCTCATCCTGGCAGAGCCGTCGCCAGTCCTTGTCGTTGCTGACGATGTAAATGGAAGCGTTTCCGTTTTCCGCAACCCATGCGCGAAGCGCGGCGGATGCAAAAGCGTCCGGGAACTCGCTCTTCTTTGCCCCATCGCCAAAGGGTGGCTTTACTTCAAAGTACGCCTTGAAGATCGCTTCTGGGGCGACGCCGTCTACCGAAACTATGGTGGCTTTGGTTTCAGTCAGGAAGTTATCGAACGATCTGTGGAGTGATTGCAGGAACTCCTCGGCAGTAGCGCCGGACAAGGCCTGGTGCAGGTCGGGCGTTACGACACTGCGTGTCAGCGGGAGGATGCGGCGGAATGTTTCGACCTGCTTGAATGCCTTCTCGGCGTGTTCGTCGATGTGCTTGCGTATCTCTGAAACCGTCACGGTTGTCAGCAGGACCCGCATCGGGCCATCAGCGGCATGGCGCACGAGCCGACGAAAACTCAGTGCTCCGAAGTCAAACTGGTGGCGGTCGAATACTTCGGTGTCGAGGAACACGTTATTGGTCGCCGCGCTATCAGCCATTTTCTCCTTCCCCAACGCTTTTGCGAAGCCCGATTGCCGGTGCTACGCTCCGCCCGCCTGGTTAATGCGGTTCTCCAGTTCTGCGAGCGTGCCAAGGATCTCGTCGAAACTCGCCGGTTCAGCGAGGTACATGTCCCGCATTGCCTGGTAGTCTCGCCGCAGTGCAGCTACTCGCTCCGCAGGTGGCACAAGCCGGAACGTCCCGGGCTTGGCTTCGTCGTAGTTTGCCCAGGAACTGCCGAAGAACTGGCTCTTCCACTGCACAACGCGAGTGCGAAGATCATGCTGCTCCACGGCTTTGCTTGCGGTTGGATGTTTGGCCAGTGCCGCCGTGTCGGCATAGTGCCGGGAGAAACGATCCGGCGTCGGTTTGTCGGCGGGGCGATGGTACTCCGTGTGAAGAATTGTAGCTTTCTCCCAGAAGCTGCGTTCCACTTTGAGTGCCACGACTTCGCACTTCCAGTCGGGGAAGGCAATCGGCAGTTCATCCGCAACCCAGGGCCGTATCGGGTGGCGACCGGTGGGCTGCTGGTCCGTGAGCGATCCGAACTCCAGCTTGACGGACCGCTTGAGATAATCGAATCCTGCTGGCTGCGACGATGGATAGTGAAACAGCAAAACCGGTGAGTGTGTACCGGGATCGGTGAGGTATTCAAACCAACCTCCGTTGGCCTTGCCTATCGCGCTGGTGACGACTGTTTCCAGGACGGGGCGAATCTTGTCTTGTATGGCGGCCCCGCACGTAGTCTCTGCGTTCGTCATCCACTTATTGGCTTGGTTGCGGCTGGTGCCGGCTTCCGGCAGATTCAGGAACTCCGGCGACAGCGACAGGTCGATGTCTTCCGAGAATCGGTCAATGACACCAAAGACCTTCGATAGCGACGTACCACCTTTGAACACCAGGCTGCCGGCGAACTCGGACTCGAAGAGGATGCCAAGCAGCCAGCAGACCCAGAAGTCCTTCTCTAAGATCACCGGCGACAGGCTTCGGCGAGTCGCCGCCTGCTCGATATACAGGCGGCGTTCTTCGGCAGGCAATGCAAGGAAGCCGAGTTTCATGCGTCCTCCTCGGCAAGTTCCCGGAAGATCGGGTGCATCCATGCCGGGGCGAGCCTCAGGTCCTTGAGCAACTCGCGCCGCTTGTCTGCCGGGATGGTCCGCTTTAGATGGTCCTTCCGTTCAATCGTCACATGTTCTTTGCCAATCGCCCGCAACGCCTGGATCACGAGGCCACTGAGACGACCTGCGGCGGCCATGTTCTTTGCCGTGGTTTTGCGCAACTGGATGGTGATCGTCCCGATCTTGACCGTGCGGGTAGGGCCGTCGGTCAGAAACACGGCTTTCGCAGGCACCTGCTCGGAAAGCCCGAGCGCATTCGCGGCATAGGCTCCGGCCGGTTGCAATCGTGTACGGTCCCGGCCTGCCAGGGCCTTGGCGATCACCTCCGCCGAAGGGGTGAGTGGGCCCAGGACCGGATGTTCTTTGGGGTAGTCGTAAACGCCGCGGGCAAGACGGCGGATCGTGCCTTTCCGGGCAAGGCGGTGGAGCGCGAGATCAACGGCCTCGCGGCTGCCAATGCCCCAAAAGTCAGCCGGAACGAACACGGACCCTCTACCACGACCTTGAATAGTCGCAAGTATCCGTGAATCAATCGCTTGTGGTGATTTCTTGCCTGCCATCTTGTAAGGAATCATATCCTGTTTTCCTTACAACATCAAGCAGCAAATCCGCTTCCGCCCAGAATCGTGCTTGACAAACTTAGCAGATTGCGTTCGATTAGCATCATGGAAGAGCAAAAAACAAATCTGGGGGGGGCCTGCGTGGCAGCCGCGAACAGCGGGCGCTGACGCTACGTGCCGTCGAGAAGGCCACCGGCGTCTCAAACGCTTACCTCAGCCAACTCGAATCCGGCAAAATTCGCCAGCCTTCACCGCTTGTGCTTCACAAGCTCGCCCAACTCTACGAGATGCCGTATGCACTGTTGCTGGAGCAGGCGGGCTATCCTGCGCCTGCCTCTGAGAGTGCTGCGGGACATCCGGTGGTCGTGGATTCCCGTCTCGGCCCGATTAGTTCCGATGAGGAAACCGAGCTTCGCCGATACCTGGAGTTCCTCCGTTCGCGGCGTGGCCGGAAGGAGGGGCCATGAGCTGGTCGTTTTCAGAAAGCCGAACGTTCCTCAAGTGCCAGCGACGCTGGTACTACGATTCGGTGCTCGCATACTGGACGCAAAAGGACCCAAGGCGGTGGGAAGCGTACCTGCTTTCCAAAATGCAGTCGGTAAGTGGGAACGCCGGTTTTGTCACCCGCAGTTTCACCGGTTTTGAGGTCAGCACCCGGCGGGGCGTCTGTAAGGTGCGTTGCTACCCGGGCTCGGCGCACGTGTTTGACGCGTGCGGAGCTTGAGCTGTTCTTCTTGTGTCAGCGTACGGGCTTCAGAGCGGGCTGAGGGCGTCAGGAGGCGGCGAAATCGGGTCCGCAGGAGTCGCCGTCCACGGAGGATGC
>JBJTPZ010000255.1:0-5176 GCA_046075365.1 Planctomycetaceae bacterium | reverse complement strand
GAGTTCAGTCGTTTTTGTTCGCGGAGGACGCCACGAGCTTCATTGAGGGCAATGCGGAACAGCCAGCCTTTGAGGGTTGGCAGTCTGACGGCGTGTGCCGCCTGAATTGCCTGAACAAATGTTCTCTGATAAGCGTCTTCTACGAGTTGTGGATGTCGGAGCAGTCCCAGGAGGAACAGTTTGAGTGTTTTCTGGAGTTGCAGACAGGCTGCTTCGACTTCGGCGCGGGGGTTTGGAGCATCCGGTGGTAGTGAGCCATCCGGAGCATTTTGATCATCAGCAGGTTGTGGACCGACCGTTGTCAAATGAGCCAAACCTCCTGCGACACCACTCCAGATGAGCCCGCGACCTGAATTATTTCAGGCGTTGCCGAGGATTCTCGGGAAAGCGTGAGAAAAGCTGTGTTATCGCGGCGGTGTGGTTTTTGTGGAGGCTGGCGGGGGCGGGCAGTGTTCGAGTTTCTGCAGAAAATTCCGGAATAACGCCTTTTTTTGCTGGCCGAAGAAGGGGTTTTTTTCGGAAGATTTTGGTTGGTTCCCCGATCTTTTGCAGCTTGCCCTGTTGCTGTAACCGGAAGGATTGCCAGTGTTGCAAGTGCCGATGGAACAATTGCGGCATCGTGGAATGTTCTGTTGGTTCTGTGTGGGGTTCTGCGTCCGATACCGATATTGGTGTGTACCGTCGGGATGCGCGCAGTGTACGGCTGTAGCGCAGTCTTCGGACTGGTGGATTTGTCGCAGTCGTTTGTAAGTCGTTTCAGTGGCGTCTGTCGGGACTGAAAGATGGCATCACATTCTGGGATCCGGCAAGTGTTTCGAGGTTTGTTCAGCAGGTCGTCTCAGCGACGTCGTGCGACTGCCGTGCAGGCTCGCGGGTTTGAGTTCCTTGAGACTCGCTTTGTTCTGGCACCAGTGGTGCCGGCTTTCAGCAGCCTGCCGGGGGCTCCGGTTAACATCTATCTGGACTTTGACGGTCACACTGAGACTCAGGACTGGCCGGGGGCTCGTTCGGACGGTCAGTCCGGCGCCGTGGTGACTCCTGTGTTCGACATTGACGGCGACCAGACCACGTTCAACGCGGCGGAACTGGATGTCATCAAGGAGTCCTGGCTGCGCGTTTCTGAGGACTTTGCGCCATTCCGGGTCAACGTAACGACGGTGGATCCCGGTTCCTACAACGACTTCGAAACGATGCGAGTTTCGATTGGTGGCAATGGTTCGTGGATTGGCAGCCCGGGTGGTATTGCGTGGCTTGGCGCGTTCAATAACGGGCTGGTGAACACCTGCTACGTTTTTTCTGACAATGTGGGTTTCGGTGCGTCTCAGGCCAAAGGCATCGGGATGGCGGCTTCGCACGAAGTCGGCCACACGATGAATCTGCTGCATCACAGCGTGTATGACTCGGCCGGCAACAAGCTGGCTGAGTATGATTCGGGGCGTCCGGATCTGGGTCCCATCATGGGGGCTCCTTATGGTTCCGAGCGTGAAACCTGGTCCAGTGCTCCGGATTCCAACGGTCCGAACAGCATTCAGGACGACTTTGCGGTGCTGACCGGTTCAGCCAACCGAACAGTGAAGTTTCGGGCTGATGATTACGGCAACACGGTGGCGCTGGCGTTTCCCTATCAGGTGACATCGCCCACTCTGACGGTGAACGGGATCATCGAGCAGAACAACGACGTTGACATGATTCGTTTTGAGACAGATGCAGGAAATATCGCATTTAATGTCTCCGGGCTGAACCTGAAGGCCATCATCGGCAACAACAACATTACCTACGGAACCAATCTGGACGCGATACTGCGGCTGCTGGATTCGAACGGCAACGTGATTGCCAGTGACAGCCCGGCGAACAGTCTGTTTGCGTCCGTATCTGCGACGGTGCCACAGGGTATTTACTATCTGGCAATTTCCGGTTCTGGTCAGTACGGAGCCGTTGGTCAGTACACAGTGACAGGCAACGTGTTTCCGCTGCCGGCGGTTCCTGTGATGCTGGCGCCGACCGGAATTCTTGGCGATCCGCTGCCGTTCTTTAGCTGGACGATCGGATCAAATGCGGTTAATTACGAGCTGCAGGTCGATCGTTATGACGCGGTCGCCGACACCTGGAACTCGTTCTTTTCCACCAATGTCACGACCAACACATACACATCGCAGTTCCAGTATCCAGAGCAGTCCTATCGGGCTCGAGTTCGCACCAACGGTACGAACAACGCCGTATCGGCCTGGAGCAATTACGTAGCATTCACAGTTGATGTGCCCTCGCCCGGCATCCCGACTTTGATTCGCCCCATCGGGGACATTGGTCTGTCGATTCCGGTCTTTGAGTGGACGAAGCCTGCCAACGCGACTTCGTACGAGCTGCTGGTGACGGACACCGTGAGTGGCGACCGTGTAATTTACAAAACGAACTACGTTGGCAACACCTACCAGCACTTTTCACCGCTGCGTGACGGCAGTTACAGTGCCGAGGTGCGATCCAGCAACGCTGTGGGTGAACTCAGTGGCTGGAGTCGGCGAGTCGACTTCACTATTGATGCTCCGATCCCGCTGGCTCCTGTGCTGAAGTCCCCGGCTGTTCAGACCACCAGTCAGAATCCGCGATTTACCTGGGATCTGGTTGACGGAGCGGCAGTTTACGACCTGTGGGTCAACAACAAGACCACCGGCAAGGCTCAGTACCTCCGCAAAACGGATATCTCGGGCAACGCCACATTCTTCGACCCGGCATTCTTCGATCAGGGCGTGTATGTCGCGTGGCTGCGCGGCATCAATGGCAATCAGGAAGCCGGTCCATGGAGTGCTCCAAGGACCTTCACCGTTGACGTTCCGGTTCCAGGTCGCCCGGTGATCACCGGGCCGGTGAACGCCGACAAAACGACATTGATGACATCCCTGAATCCCACCTTCCAGTGGACCGCTGCGGCTCGTGCGGCCCGCTATGAGCTGTGGGCAAACAATGTGACCACCGGTCAGCTGCAGATTATTCGCCGCAGTGATATCACGGACACGAAGTTCACATCTCTCACCAATCTGACTCAGGGCTTCTACCGCTGCTGGGTTCGGGCGATCAATTCGGCGAACGAGGTTGGTGAGTGGAGTAATGTCTATACATTCACCATCGACGAGCCGACTCCGCAGGTTCCCGTGATCACAGGCCCGGTGGCGAATCCGGCTGGTTCTGTGGACAATGCCAATCCGATCTTTTCGTGGCAGACCAGTGTTGATGCTCCGTTCTATCAGTTCCTGCTGTACGAGGTGAATCCGAAGACAGGAGCGATGTCCATCTACATCAACCAGTTCGGGTTGACTCAGAAGTCGTTCACGATTCCGTTTGACAAGCGACTTAAGGAGCAGACGTATGTGGCTCGTGTGCGAGCCTACAATGTGTCGGGCGATTACAGCAACTGGAGTTCAGACTATCGCGTTCGCATTGACGTGCCGGACCCGGTGACTCCAACGCTGCGGGGGCCTTCCGGAACGATCAACGACAATACTCCGCTGTTCATCTGGACTCATGACAAGGCCAGCTTCCGTTACGAGCTGCTGATTCGTGACATGGAGCGGAACGAGAACATCGTGATTCAGGTATCTTCGTTTGGATTGATTCCGGACGGCAATCAGGCGTATTACAACCTGCCTGCAGACAAGGCGCTGCGGAACAGCACTTACCGCTGGTGGGTGCGAGCGTTCAATTCGATGGGTACGGCTGGTGGCTGGAGCAACGCGGGTACTTTCGTGATCCGCGTGACTCAGACTGACAAAGCAGCAGCTAAACCGCTGCAGTCTCTGCCGCAGCAAACGCTGCTGGTCGGCCTGCCTGAGCGTACTGAGCGAATGGTTTCGCGAGCTGCGGCAGTGGTTTCAGAGCCACCAGTGTCTGAGCAGATTGCTCTGGCACCGGAAGCTCCTGTGGCAGCGGCTCGTGTCGTTCCTCCAGCGTCCCCGGTGGTTCCTCCGGCCGGCATTGATGCGGCAGTCGAGCAGCAGCTGATCGATGAGGCGTTGTGGCGAATGATCAACCCGGCGGCGGTGGTGCAGTCCTGACGAATCGGCAGCTGGTCGCTGCAGGATGGTGCGAAATTGACGGACCCGGGAAGGCAGCTTCCCGGGTCTTTTTTTTGGTTCATGCCGCAGGGGTCACAGGTCAGTGAGGCGAGCCGCGGACGGGAGTCCGCGGGTGTGGGCTTTTCTGCACTGCTGGCGGCGACTGCATCCGTGCTGCGCAAGTGCAGGTGTTTCACGGTGGTGCGTCCCCCATCACGCCCCGATCGAAAGTGGTGTGTCCCCCATCACGCCCGCCCCCTTTATCTGGTGGCATACGGGGGTGTTTTGCAGGCTGTTGGTCTCACGCGAAGCTGCGAAGGCGCGAAGGGAAACGCAAAGGTCAGTGATCAGCGGGCGGGTTTCGAGTACGAGTACGAGTACGAGTACGAGTACGAGTACGAGTACGAGTACCGTTTCACTGAGTACGAGTACGAGGGGATGTTTTTTGGGGTGGGTGTTTCTTGCGTTTTTCGTGCTCGTACTCAGTCCGCCCTGGCGGACGGTACTCGTACTCGTACTCGTACTCGATTTAATTCGAACTGCGGGGGTTTCCTTGCCGGCGGTTGTCCGGTTGGGGGGGAATGACAGGGTTTGCCAGACAGTGATCAGTTTGGCGAGCCGCGGACGGGAGTCCGCGGGTGTGTGTTTTGCTGCACTGCCGTCGGCGACGGCATCCGTGCTGCGCAAGTGCAGGCGGTTCACGGTGGTGCGTCCCCGATCGAAAGTGGTGTGTCCCCCATCAGGCCCGCCCCCTTTATCCGTTGGCATACGGGGGTGTTTTGCAGGCTGTTGGACTCACGCGAAGCCGCGAAGACGCGAACGAAGGCGGGGAGGTCAGAGGTCGTTTTTCGAGTACGAGTACGAGTACCGTTTCACTGAGTACGAGTACGAGGGGAAGTTTTTTGATGTGTTTTTGCGTTTTTCGTACTCAGTCCGCCCAGGCGGACGGTACTCGTACTCGATTTAATTCGAACCGCGGGAGTTTCCTTGCCGGCGGCTGTCCGGTTGGGGGGGAATGACAGGGTTTGCCAGACAGTGATCAGTTTGGCGAGCCGCGGATGGGAGTCCGCGGGTGTGCGTTTTGCTGCACTGCCGTCGGCGACGGCATCCGTGCTGCACAAATGCGGGCG
>JBJTPZ010000254.1:0-10188 GCA_046075365.1 Planctomycetaceae bacterium | reverse complement strand
TGTGCGACGGTGCTCAGGGAGCGCAGACAACAGAGATGATCTGCGGCGTTTTCGAATCGCACCGTCAGAACGGCCAGCGAGTCACGTTTCCGCTGCAGACGCGAGTCAATCCGTTGTCGCTGCTGTGAGTGTGAGCGGCTGATGGCACGGCGCATGGCGGGGTTGCAGGGTGGTCTGCCGCCGGTGTTTGGGTGCTGACTTGACCATGGATGGTTTTAGCTGTCAGTGAGCGTGGTCATTTTCATGCGGGATCACAGCGCCATATGGTACGTCGCCGTTCTTTAAGGCAATTCGGCACACGACAGCTGCGCTGCTGATGGCTTCAGCCAGCTGCCGATCTTCGGTCACAAATCGCGAACAGCGGTTCACGGGGTCACCTTTGTCCGGGGACGCTTTCAGGGAAAACTGAGTCCCGCCGTTCTGGCTGGTCACGTTGACGAAAATTTCGGGCTGATCAATCGGAACAGCGGTTTTCCCGGCGGCATCCAGCACATAAATTGTCGCCCAGTCACGGCCGTGTACCAGCTCGGCATGCAGCTCGCCATCGCCCAGCTCCAGCAGCATCCCGTGATGCGGTCCCTCAGCTGCGTGATCGTGACCTGCGTGATCAGGGTTGGAGTGTTCAGCTGCTGTCGCGGCACTGCCGGTTGCATCAGCAGGAATCTTTGAACAGCCGAAGGTCAGCAGCATTGCCAGCAGCAGGCAGGTTTTCAGACTGTCCGTCATCTCAGTGTCTCCTGTGCGTTTCCCGCTTCGTGAATCGCGCGTTCGGCGGCCTGGCGTCCGGCGACCCAGAACAGAGCAGGGTGTACAAAAAAGTCCAGCAGTGTTGAACTGGCAACACCGCCCAAAATCACAGTGGCGACCGGATACAGGATTTCGCGGCCTGGCTGGTGTCCGGCGACGACCAGCGGAACCAAAGCGATGCCCGCAGTGAGTGCCGTCATCAGTACCGGGGCCAGTCGTTCCAGGCCGGCACGTACCACCATCGCCTCAGTAAACTGCTCGCCCTCATGCCTGACAAGGTGCACATAATGATTCAGCAGCAGAATGCCGTTGCGTGAGGCAATGCCGCCGAGCGAAATGAAGCCCACCATGGCCGCCACTGTCAGGTTCTGGTCGGTCAGAACCAGGGCTGCGACAGCACCGATAAACGCCATGGGCAACGCGGCCAGTACCTGCAGGGCCAGGTTGACCGAGCGAAACATGGAACACAGCAGCAGAAACACGGCGATCAGAGACACCAGCGACAGAACCAGCATCTTCGCAGCGGCCGATCGCTGGCTTTCAAACTGTCCGCCGAATTCGACGGAGTATCCGGCAGGCAATTGCTGAATCAGGGGCTGCAGAGCCCGCTGCATGTCTTCCACAACCTCCACCAGGCCCCGCCCCGACACATTGCACTGCAGCAGGGCACGACGACGCACATTGTCGCGATTGACGACATTCGGGCCATCCGCCCGGACCACACGCGCCACCGCCGACAGCGGTATGGTGCCTCCACCCGGCAGCTGAATCGGCAGGCGTTCCAGTGCCTGGGGATCCTGGCGCAGGGCATCCTGCAGTCGCACCACCAGGTCGATCGTCCGCTGCCCCTCCAAAACCTCGCCAACCACCCGTCCCTGCAGTGCTGTTTCGACATAGTTCGAAACACCAGCGGCCGTCAGTCCGTAAAACTGGAGTTTCTGTCTGTCCGGCTGCAGCTGCAGCTGAGGAATCCGGATCTGAGGTTCCAGCATCAGGTCACGAACTCCGGAAATTCCCGCCAGCACCTGCTGCATTTTCTCAGCCTCTTTCCGCAGCTGATCCACATCATCGCCAAAGATGCGAATGCCAATCTGAGCTCGCACACCCGACAGCATGTGCGAGATCAGGTGCGAGATGGGCTGTTCCACCGCGGAAACGATACCGGGCACTTCTGCCAGCCGCTCGCGAATGTCCTCAAGCTGCTCTTCGCGGTTACGGGGTGACTGCGGATCCAGTTCCAGCAGATACTCGCTGGCATGCACGCCTTCCGCATGTTCATCCTGCTCTGCTCTGCCTGTGCGGCGATTGAAGCTGATCACGTCCGGATCGCTTTTCAGCGCCAGTTCGACACGCTGATTGATCTCCACTGAAGCACTGAGCGAAGTTCCTGGCGGCAGCAGCACATTCAGCTGGACGGTGCCTTCGTTGAATGGCGGCAGGAAATCGCGATCCAGTCCGACAGCCATGACTGCAGCGATCGCCGTGACTGTGGCGGTGACAGAAAGATTCAGTGCAGGATGCCGCAGACTAAAGCGGATGATACTTTCTGCCGGCCGTCGCAGCAGCCGCAGAAACGCACTGTCATGTTCTGTCAGCTGCCGTGTGTTGCCCAGCAGCCAGTAAGACAGCACGGGCGTTACAGTCAGAGAAACCAGCAGCGAGGCGAGGATCGACACAATATAGGCGGCTCCCAGCGGAGCAAACATCCGCCCTTCCATGCCGTCGAGTGCAAACAGGGGGACAAACACCAGCACCACAATCATCGTGCTGTAAACAATGGAACTGCGGACTTCAACGCTGGCCGAATAGATCACCTGCAGAACAGGTGCGGGCGTATCCCGCAGCCGGTTCTCACGCAGGCGACGAAAGATATTCTCGACGTCGACGATCGCGTCATCGACCAGTTCACCGATGGCCACCGCCAGTCCGCCCAGCGTCATGGTATTAATTGAGATGCCGCAGGCAGCAAAAATCAGTGTCGTGATCAGCACCGACAGCGGAATGGCTGTGAGCGTAATAAATGTAATCCGCAGATTCATCAGGAACAGGAACAGAATGATGATGACCATGATGATCCCGTCCCGCAGGGCATCCGACACATTCCCGATGGCTCGATCGATAAACGACTTTTGGGAATAGGCCGGTTCGATGCGGGTGCCTGCCGGCAGTGACCCCTGCAGCTGGCTGACGGCCTGCAGCACTTTCGCGGTGACGTCCCGGGTGTCAGCGCCGGGCTGTTTTGTGATGGTCAGCATGACCGCCGGTCCGCCGCTCCATTGTTGCTGCAGTGCGAGCGTACTGTCGTTCGGTGAAGATTCCGTATGAAGAGCGGCAGCGGATTCAGACCCCCGCACGAATGCAGAGCTGTCGCCGCGCCGCACCTGGGCGCCTTCACGGACGTCCGCCACATCGCCAATCGTCACGGCGCGATCGCCCTGCATGGCCACCACTGTACCACGAATATCGTCCGCGTCCCGGACGCGTCCCGTGACTCGAACCAGCAGCTCTTCAGAATTTTGCTGATCGACATATCCGCCTGTACCGCTGCCACCAGCAGCGGCAGCGGCGGCTTCCAGCTGTTCAAGTGTGACTCCAAAACGCTGCATCAGTGCCGGGTTGGCGAGTACCTGAAACTGGCGTCGTTCGCCGCCCATGACAATCACCTGAGAAACTCCGGGAATTGCCTGCAGCCGCTGCCGCAGAATCCAGTCAGCTGAAGTCCGCAGCTGCATAGGAGTCACTGCCGGATTGTCGTTCCACATTGCAAGCAGCAGAATCTGGCCCATGATGGAGGCTGCGGGGGCCAGCTGGGGCGTAATGCCGGGAGGCAGCCGGTCTCGCACGGCCTGCAGGCGTTCGGCGACGACCTGACGATCGGCCATCAGGCTGGTGCCCCACGCAAACTCGACATAGACAACCGAGATGCCGACGCCGGAGGAACTGCGGACATGTTCCACGCCCCCCGCACCGTTCATCGCGGTTTCCAGCGGCATGGTAATCAGCGTTTCGACTTCTTCCGGTGCCATGCCAGGGGCTTCAGTCAGCAGCACGACTCGCGGCCGATTCAGGTCCGGAAAGACGTCAATCGGCAGCTGCAGTGACTGCCAGACACCAACGGCCGTGACCAGGCAGGCCATGGCGGCAACCAGCATTCGCTGCTGCAAAGAAAATCGAATCAGGGCATCAAGCATGGGATGGTACCGTAACGGCGGTTGTGCCGAGGATCAGTGGGAATGTCCGGCGTGAGGATCTATGGGGGCCGTCTGACTGCGGAGTGCCATCAGGATCTGGGCAGCCGATTTGCCGGCAATGACGTCGCCGGGAAAGAGCGAGCCGTCGTCGGCGATCACGGCCGCCAGGCTGTCCGAATGCAGGACATGCACGGGGACTCGTTCAAACAGTCGCCCGTTGCGGCGGAACACCAGCCAGTCTGCTCCGTCACGAGTTACCGCAGCGGCCGGAACGACCATCTGATTGCTCCAGTGTTCCACAGGCACTGCCAGCTGCAGCCGCTGTCCGGGCAAATACTTCCATTCGACAGTTCGCTGTCCATCGGGCTGCCGGACATCGCGGATACGAGGATTATTAAGTTCCAGATAGAAGGGCAGGATGCGGGAACGTGTGTCGATTTCGACGGCCAGACGGGTGATGTGCAGTCCGGTGACCGTTTCATCGGCAGTGCGTCCGGGAAACAGCGCCGTGACGGCCCAGTTTTGTGTCGCCGTAAGAGCCAGCATATCGCGGTCTTCGGCAAATGCCTGACCCTCGATCAGCAGATGTTCGGGATCGCTGAGTGTGCATAAGGGGTCACCGGCTTTGACGGCCTGGCCTTTGCTGGCCGCCAGTTGTTCAATCACCAGCAGATGCTCAGTGCCGCTGTTTTCGGCCGCGTCTGGCTGGCGGCTGTTTGAGCCTGTCTGCTGCGGTTGATCAGAGTCTGAAGTGGCTGCCAGCCGGCGGGCCGTGTCGGCATCGGCGGCCAGCATCAAAGGTTCATCGTGCGAGTGTTCATCGGGTTCAGGCGCGGTCACCAGCAGGCTGCGGAGCAGTCGGCGTTCGGCAGCGATGGCATCGACCTGCAGATCGGTCAGGCCGTGCAGACGCAGCGCCTCACGCTGCGCTTTGAGCAGAGCCTGCAGGCGATCGCGCGCGTAACGACGTTCCAGCAGTGTGCGTCCCGAGACGGCCCCGGTTTCCGCGACCTGTTCCAGCCGAGTGACTTCCCGCTGCTCAACTTCCAGTTCGCCCAGCGTTTTCAGGAATTCGGTTTGAGCCGTAACCAGTTCCTCGTGAGTCAGGCGGATTTCGAACAGCAGTGTGCCAGGTGTGACGGCCTCACCAGGCAGTGAATGAACGTGAGTGATGACGCCGGTCAGCGGTGCGGAAACGTGAATTTTCGTGCGCCCTGGGCGTTCGGCGACAACCCCGGGGATGTTGATGCTGCGAAAATAGCCGGAGCGACCGATGGTGGTCAGTGTGGTGGAATTGAGGCCCAGATTGGCCTGAGCTGCCGCGGACAGCTCGATCGACTCGGCTGCGGTTGCAGCGGTCGGAGGTTCAGCATGCTGGTGCGGATCCGCGGCAGCACCCGTGGCCGAGGAATTCAGCAGTGCCAGCGGGATCCGCTGACGGACCTGCGGAACGAGCAGACTGAGCCCTGCGACGGGGATTACCAGCAGCAGCAGACTGAGCCGACGATGGCGGGGTGCGGCCGGGGGCAGAACGTTCATGGGAAATCCTGTAGTTCGGCGAGTCGGCCAGAATGGTGAGCAGGAATGTGATTGTTGTCGGATCCGGGGGACCAAATTGCAGCTCGGGCTTTCCGGCCCGAGCACAGGCCCTTAAAAAACAGGTCCTGAAAAGCCCGAGCAACCCAATGAAACCGCGGTCATGATGTGCCGGTATTTCAGCGTCTTAGCGGAGCGCAGGCCGACCAGCGATGCTGCGGTGCGGCAGCAGACTCGTTCAGGCAATCGACGGCGTCATACGATCCAGCTGCAGTGCAGGGTGCGCAGTGCGACCCCGGAGCAGCGAGTGGTCACAGTGTCAGTTTTGCACTGCAGACACTGGCCGACTGCGACGCCTGTGGTGGCTGGCGGGCCTGCGTCAGCGAGGGCTGGCTGAGTTGCCGCAGAGAGGATCGGGAAGTCACAGCGAGTATCCACGTACAGGCAATTTTCGTCTGCACAGGGGGGGGCCGGAACGCTGGAGTCTGCCGGAGTGTGTTCATGGCGACTGTGAGAACAGGCAGCATGCCTTGCCGAGCTGCCCGTGCTGAGTTCGTGCGAGGCTGCAGCCTGATGCTGGTGATGCAGGCAGCAGCCAAACATGGCATGAGCCAGTATGGTGGTCAGCAACAGCAGTTTGGGCAATAGAGACAGCACGTGAGACGCCTGGAGACACCAGTCAGCGAGACATGTAACTATTGAAATTGTATCGGCCGAAACCTCCAGGTCGATGCCAATTCTGTCAAGAAAAATCGGTTCGCATTTGCAAATGTTCTCTGGTTTTTCAGCGATTCTTCTGGATTTTACTCATCAGCGGTGCCGCCAGCCCGATTCCTGCACAATTTTTGCGGCGTCCAGCGGTCCTTCACGACTCAGCAGTGGCCAGAGTTTTTGATCGGACAGTACGGCGGCGGCGGAATGTGGCTGCCCGTCAATCCAAAGCTGGTCGTGTATCAGCCGGATTCCGTGGCTGTAATCGACGTAGTGCTGGCTGTGGCCTGTATACAGCGGCTGGATAGGCAGTCCGTCTGACTGATGCCAGCCATACAGTGCAACTCGCCCACGATTTTCCAGCAGGCGACCTGTCAGGACCAGATCCTTTTTGGCCCCGGCCACCAGTGTGCCTGGGAAAGCCTGCCTGAGCAGCTGCTGCTGAATCAGGCTTTGGTGTTGCAGCAAAGTCGCCAGGGATTCGCGATTCTCTGTCATTGGCTGCGGTGTCAATCTGACTGTGGCCGCTTCGTAAATGGCATCAGACAGTCGGGGAGTAATCAGCAGGCAGCCAAGTTTGTCAGCGAGCGTCACTGCGGCGGCAGGTGTGAGTGCCAGTCGCACGGAATCCTGTTCGCTGCCAATGGCCAGGCAGTCGGCGGTGACAAAACAAACTGCCGCCAGCGGCCGGCCCTCGGATGTGGTGGCGTGAATCTGCAGGGGAACAAGTCGGCGAGTCTCCGGGGGGACATTGCCCTGCAGGAATTCGCTGACGATCTGTCGTTCACGCTCGACCAGCGGCAACCCTTGAAGTCCCTGCAAATACGGTGTGCCGCCGGCAGCCTGCGGCATTCGTGCGGGCAGTGGGAGTTGTGGCACCGGGTGTTGCTGATCGGCTGCGGCGATCACGGCGGCCGGCTGAGCCTGAAGGGGGGCGGGCGGGATCAGGGCAGAGTAGTCTCGAGGCTGCAGCAGTCGCTGCCAGTTGTCGGCGGCCCCCGGGTCGGCTGCCAGCGAGCAGATCAGGCCATTCATGTCTCCGACAAGCGCCGTATGCAGGATTCGGTTCTGCGGGTTGGTGTGCAGCAGCAACTGTACCCGCCCGGTTTGCGAGGTCAGGTGTCGAACGGGGCCGAGCTGCTGTTCCGTGAATTCCGCGGCGCCGCCAAGTCCGACGATCATGCGTTCCGAGGCTCGCCAGGTACCGCCATCGTCACTGATGACTGGCCGCCCATTCAGTTCGACCGCGCGATCATCATAGGCAACTGCGATCAGGCGGTTCTGCGAGCCGGACTGCAGCCACTGCAGCATGGGCTGCGAGTGCAGTTGATTGTCCCACGAGTAACTGGCGTCAAGGAATACGAAACGCGTGATGGCGGCCGGCACGGGAGCCGGGTGAATACAGCGCAGCAGAAACGCGCCGCCACCGCTGTGTCCGCAGACAATCACCTGTTGAGCGCGGGTCTGCGAACGCAGATGCTCAATAAGTCGGCGTATGAACTGTGGCGCGGCGGAGTGAGCTGCGAGGTAAGCGGGCCAGCTGCGTCCTCGAGCCTCAATCACGGCCAGTGCAAGACGCGTATCCGGCTGCAGCTGGCGGGTGCGCTGCACCTGAGCTGCAACGTGCTGAATATCGAATCGCCATGCCGCTGCGTCCGGGGGGGCTGCGCCCAGGGTCTGTTCAATGGTGTTTCCATTGGGAGTGGCGTAGATGACCAGCACTGACTTGTCGGAGATTTGCAGAGGTGCATCTATGAATACTCGGCAGCCGTCTGGCAGCGTCTGCCACCAGTGTGCGGCCGAAGTGTCAGACGCAGTCGCTGCCTGGATGCAGAAGCATATGTTCAGCAGTGAAAGGCAGTGCAGCATGAGTGGGTCAGACGCTGGGGTTTGCGGAGTGATGGCGTTGCTGAGGGCAAACGTTAGCAGGTGCGGTCGGCTGAATAAACTCAGTTTTTCTCGTGTATTTCCTAGAACCGGGCTTGCATCTGATCGCGATTCACGGGAATTTTGAAAATCTGGCAGGAAGCTGGCGTATTGCAGGTCGCTGTCGGCCTTAGCAGTCAGAACCGCGTGTTTGCGGAATTACCTGAATCAAAATCTGAAGGAAGAAGAATTATGATTTCGCTGCGATGGCCATTTTTGCTGGCTGCTGCACTCGCGGTGCAGGCTGTTTGTGTGAACGGTGCCGAGAACCCCGCGGGCGTTCCTGTGCTGATTCGTTTCCAGCAGGCACCTGGTCAGGCCCAGGCCGATCTCGTGGCTGCTCACGGCGGTACAGTCACTCGCCAGTTTCGAATCGTGCCGGCGGTGGCCGCCCGCATCCCGGCTCCGGCACTGGCTGCCCTGCAGAATGCTCCTGGGGTGGCTGCGGTGGAATCCGACGGCATAGTGGAAGCACACGGCGAATATGATGTTGTCTGGGGTGTCAATCGCGTGCATGCTCCTGCGGTGCATTCCGGTGCCTGGGCCGGTACGACTCCGATTCCACTGCGTGGTGCGGGAATTCGCGTGGCGGTTATGGATACGGGCGTTGACTATACCCACCCTGACCTGTGGGCCAACTACCGTGGTGGCTATGACTTTGTGAACAACGATTCGGACCCCCGGGATGATCAGGGTCACGGAACACACGTATCCGGCACGATCGCTGCTTTGATTGACGGTGCTGGAGTGGTCGGTGTGGCTCCTGAAGTCGACCTGTATGCCGTCAAAGTGCTCAGTTCTTCGGGCAGTGGTTCGTGGTCATCAATCATTTCTGGCCTCGACTGGTGTGTCGGCAACGGGATGCAGGTGGTAAATCTCAGTCTGGGTTCCAGCACTGATCCCGGTACGACAGTGAAAGCGGCATTTGACAACGCGTATGCTGCCGGGCTGTGTGTTGTGGCTTCGGCTGGCAATTCCGGAGCGGGTGCCGACACCGTTGGCTATCCTGCCCATTATGATTCAGTGATTGCTGTTGGCTCGACAACCAGCACTGATGCATTGTCCAGCTTTTCCAGTACTGGTCCGACGGTAGAAGTCGCTGCTCCGGGTTCATCCATCTACTCCACCCTGAACGGCGGTGGCTGGGGCACGATGAGCGGCACATCGATGGCATCTCCGCATGCCACCGGGGTGATGGCCCTGATACTGGCAGCCGGAATTGAAGATGCGGACGGCAACGGTCGTCGCAACGACGAAGCTCGCTGGGTACTGCAGTCAACCTGCCTTGATCTGGGAACTGCCGGGCGGGACAATTCATTCGGCTTCGGCCTGATTGATGCGGATGCGGCAGTGCTGCTGGCCTACAATCCAGGCGGAGACCCTCCGCCACCGGCACCGATCTTCAATGCTCCTTCCAATCTTGTGGGTACAGTCAGCGGTTCAACAGCAACATTGACCTGGCAGGACAATTCCAACGTTGAGACCGGCTTCGAACTGCAGTATGGTCTGAAATCAAAGAACTCGGTCACCTGGTATACACCGATCAGCTTGTCGGCTGACACAACCACAGCTTCGGTGAATTTGCCTGCAGGTGCCTGGCGATTCCGAGTACTGGCGGTCAACGGCACTGCAAAAACAGCCTGGTCAAACTCGGTCGATCTGACCGTGGGCAGCAAGGCCGGCCCGAAGAAGTAAGCTTCTGCTGCCGGGGTACATCTGCTGATTTTACCGACACGCTGCGAAAATGTTCGCAGCGTGTTTTTTTTTGGGGGGGGGCCACAGAACGACTTCGTCAGATCCCGCTGGGATTCTCTTCGCGTCTTCGCGAGAGGCCAGTAGTCTGCCCAGCGGCACAGCAGCAACAGGGGCAAGGGTTTGTTTGACCCCTCACCCCCGTCCCCTCTCCCCTTTCAGGGGCGAGGGGTGCTATGGTGTTTTTCATAACACAAAAGCACAGACGACAGTGCTCGGGCTGGAAAGCCCGAGCTACATTTGAATGATCATTAGCGGTAAGCAAACACCAGCTCCTCGCAGAACTCACGTCAACCCCGGTTGCGTTTTCCTTCGCGTCTTCGCG
>JBJTPZ010000253.1:0-2843 GCA_046075365.1 Planctomycetaceae bacterium | reverse complement strand
CTACGCTGACAAGTTTCTGCATTGGTGGATGGGGCTTGAAGCGTTAACAAGTGTTGGCGGGACGAGAATCGGTCGTACCGTGGCTGAAAATGTCAGGTACGGCATGTTATGTGGATATTTGTTTCGCATCCTTCGTGACATGCTGATTACTCTGAAATACCTGCGTGTTGAATGGCATGCAAATTATCGGGCCGTGGTACCTGGTGACAGCTTCTCTGACACAGATGTAGTGGGTCTGCTGCGAATTATCCGGGACAAGACTCTTGCAACACAGCTATGGGGATCAATCCCGAACTGCGGGTACGTTGCAGAACGTGGGCGTCAGATTTCTGCGTGGGTGACAGAGCCTCTAAAGGCGGAGTCTCAGTTGAGTTCTCATCTGCAACGACTGAACTGGCATGTTGATCGTCTATACCGGATTCGTTGCTGCCTGGTGCATGGATCGCAGGTTCGATTTCGCCTTGCTCTTTATTCAGCAAATCTGGAGTACTATTTGAAGCAGATGCTGATGTTCACATTGAACGAGCTGTCTAATCACGGGCACATTACAGATCTGGCTGGTTTGTACCAGCGAAATGCGGTCTTGTGGGCTCGGCGGATTGCAGCGTTGAAAGATACGAAAACGGCAAACGAGCAGACGATCAACGACACGATCTTCGTTTCTGCAGTCACGGTGGAGCATGACCGAGGAGTTTGAATGAGTATTCGCATGCGGGTGAAGTCTAGATGACGGATTCCTTGCGACAGCGATTCATTCGCGTGTTTGGGTGCTCATTTGCTGACTTTCGCGGGCTGTTCTAGAATTCGTTGCAGCTGTGTGAACGAATTCTGAAACTGCAACGAAACAGACGAATCCATGAAAGCGATAGCCGTACGCCCGGGGACTCCGAACAGTGTTCATCTTGCTGAGCTGCCGATGCCGGCGGTCAGTGACATCCCGGATGGTCGCGGGGTGCTGGTGCGAGTTTTGAAGGTGGGAGTGGATGCGACGGATCGTGAAATCAACGAAGCGCAATACGGGAATGCTCCGGCGGGCTATGATTTCCTGGTGATTGGCCACGAGTGTTTTGGAGTGGTGGAGGCGGTTGGTGCGAATGTGCGTCGGGTGCGTCCGGGGGATTATGTGACGTGCACTGTGCGTCGTCCGGGCGGTTCGATTTTTGACCGGATTGGGCGCAACGACATTACCAGTGAAGAGACGTATTACGAGCGCGGCATCAATCTGCGTCACGGATTTTTGACTGAGTATTTTGTGGATGACGAGGAGTACGTGGTGCGGATGCCCCAGGCTTTGGCGCATCTGCATGTGCTGGCTGAACCGATGAGTTGTGCGGCGAAGGCTGTTGAGCAGGCCTTTTTGGCTCAGCAGCGACTGCAGGTGTGGGAACCGAAGCGAGCGTGGGTGACGGGAGCCGGTCAGATTGGTCTGCTCAGCACATTGATTCTGCGTTTGCGTGGCATTCAGGTGCTGACTTTGGCGCGGGGTCCCAGGCCCAATTTGAAGGCGGAAATTGCCGAGGGGTTTGGGGCCGAGTATGTCAGTACAGCTGAGATGTCTCTGCAGGAGGTTGCTGCGCGATATGGCAAGCCGGACCTGATCATTGAGGCGACGGGCAGCAGCAGCATTGCTTTTTCGTGTATGGACCTGCTGGCTCACAACGGCTGCATGGTCTGGACCAGTATTACTGGCGGCAAGGCTGAGACGCAGGTGCCGTCGGACCGGATCAATTTGAACTGGGTTCTGGGGAACAAGCTGCTGGTGGGTTCGGTGAATGCCAATTTCCGGCATTTTGAATCGGGGATACGTGATCTGGCATTGGGTGAGGCGACGTGGCCGGGGGTGTTGCAGAAGATCCTGACGACTCCTGTGGCCGGTCTGGAGAACTATCGGGAAATGATGCGGCTGCTGGTTGAGGACAAGAATGCGCTGAAGGTGTTTGTTGAGGTTGGGCGGTGAGCAGGGGTCAGTGGTTAGTGATCAGTCAGGCGAGCCGCGGACGGGAGTCCGCGGGTGGCCATCTTCGTAGCTCGGGCTTTCCAGCCCGAGTTCTGTCCTTTTGCGACTGGAATGCCTGGCGACTGTCGCTGCGGGGCGGGGGGGTGAAGGGTGGCAGGGTCTCACGCGAAGCCGCGAAGCCGCGAAAGGAATCGCAGGGGGGGCTTTTGAACCGCTGATGGCCGCTGAAATTGCGGTGTGGCTTGGGTGCCCCTTTCCGTAGCTCGGGCTTTCCAGCCCGAGTTCTGTGCTTAGGTACTCTTCATCGCGGCCTGCAGGCAATCATGAGCCGCGACCGTGAGGGAGCGGGGCGGAGATTTTTTCGCAGGGGCTGAACTCTGATTTGCCCAGAATGTTGCTTTGCCGACCGTTGGGTCTCACGCGAAGACGCGAAGCCGCGAAGGGAATCGCAGGGGGGTGAGGTTGGTGAATGGCGGCATCCCTGCCGCACACCTGGGCACTGCCGTACCCGGCTCGCCTGCTGGCGATTTTGTAGCCTGGGCTTTCCAGCCCGAGCACATCGCGTTGCGTTTTTGATTGCGTGGGTGGTCGTTTTTTAGGGTGACTTGCCCCCTCACCCCCCGACCCCTCTCCCCCGTTTCACGGGGGCGAGGGGAGGAAGAATGGTCAGTGAGTTGCAGGGTGGCGGGGCTCACGCGAAGCCGCGAAGGGAGGAGCGAAGGGTGTTGATTAGTGGGCGTTTTTCGAGTACGAGTACGAGTACCGTTCGCCAGGGCGGACTGAGTACGAGTACGAGCAGCGGTTTTTTGGGGGGATGTTTGTTGCGTGTTTCGTGCTTGTGCTCGTGCTTGTGCTCGATTTGAACTCGAGCTGCGGGTGGGGGCTG
>JBJTPZ010000252.1:0-18902 GCA_046075365.1 Planctomycetaceae bacterium | reverse complement strand
CATGCCGACAGCCTTCCCATCCGCAGCTTGCCTCCCTGGCCACTGGCCACTAATAGCGTTTTCCTTCGCGTCTTCGCGTCTTCGCGTGAGACCACCACTCTGGAAAGCCCCTCACTTCAGTGCTGCCGGGGCCGGGGTGCGAAGGACAGATCTCGGGCTGGAAAGCCCGAGCTACGGGAAGGGGTTTTCGGGCGAACGTTCAGGCGAACGTTCAGGCGAGCCGGGCACAGCAGTGCCCGGGTGTGCGGCATGGATGCCGCCAGTTCACGACTCCCCGCCCCCTTGCATTTCCCTTCGCGTCTTCGCGTCTTCGCGTGAGACCTCCAGTGTGCTGAGTCCTTATGAGTGGTGAAAGTGGTTTTATACCCCTCACCCCCGTCCCCTCTCCCCTTCCAGGGGCGAGGGGTGCCAGGTGTTTAAAGGGCAGTGCTCGGGCTGGAAAGCCCGAGCTGTGTTTTTGTTGTTTGTGTGGGCACAGCCTGAGTACATGCCGCTGAAAGAGTCGATTTGCTGGCCGATCGCAGCGTGCAGGCCTCATTCTTGCAGCGGTTGTTTGACCGCCAGTGAGGCTGTTGAAAGCAAACTGGTGGTTCAAAGCTGGCTTTTTCGTGTTTTGGCGCTGCCTCGGTTATCGCTGGCCGTGTGCCGATTTTGCGGGATTTGCGGTCTGCTGTGAATTTTTTTGGGCGGAGTGTTGCTGAAATCTGCGGGATTGGGCGGGCTGGTGCGGGTGCGACCTAGGTTAGCTTTCCGGAGGCTGCGCGCACGTTCAGGTTGTCTTTTATCCCTCTGACTGACGTGGCTGCGGCATCGGTGAATCAGGAATCGCCTCGTGAATCCGCTCAATTTCTTTCGCAAAACTCGCGTTGATCAGTCTGTGCACAGTTCGCGTCAGGCGGCCAATATGACGTGGGCCAAGTCGTCGCTGTCGACGACATTTCATTCGACTCATGTGTTTCTGCGGCGGAATCTGTGGATCTGGCCAATCATTGCGGTGGTTGTGCTGGCGGGTGTGGGCTATTTGGTGCGAGCAGCGATTGAATCCACGATGCGGGACAATCTGCGATCCAGTCTGCAGACGCTGCTGGACGTGGAAGTGGCGATGCTGCAGACGTGGTTTCAGGTGCAGGAGTCGAATGTTCAGTCGGCGGCGAACAGTTCCGAGGTTCGTCAGATCACTCAGGTGCTGATCAGTCCGAATGAAGCTGCGAAGATTCAGACGCAGGGAGGGGCTCCGCTGACCGTTGAGGAAGCTCATAAGCGACTGGAGCGGCATCTGAACCCCATCATGAGTTCTCATCGGTATTCCGGCTATCTGCTGGCGGACCGCAAAAAAACAATTCTGGCCAGTTCATCGCAGGAGCTTGTTGGGCAGGAAGAGATCCCTGAGTTTGACGATTTTCTGACGAAGGCGATGGACGGTACAAGTATCGTCTCAGCGCCGTTTCGCAGCAATTTTCAGCTGAAGTCTGCCAGTGGCCGCATGACGACTCAGGTGCCCGTGATGTTTGCGGCATCACCGGTGCGTGATGAGAATTTTCAGGTGATCGGGGCATTGTGTCTGCAGATTCGACCTGAGGAGGAGTTTACAGAGATTTTGCAGCTGGGGCGTCTGGGTGAATCAGGCGAAACATATGCCTTTAATCGCACCGGGCTGATGATCTCGAACAGTCGCTTTGACGATGATTTAAAGCTGCTGGGCCTGGTGGCTCAGGATGAAGGCGGTGCTTCGCTGCTGACGATCCAGCTGCATGATCCGGGTGGGAACATGGTGACGGGATTTCGGCCGAAGAATCTGCGGCGTGACATGCCGCTCACGCTGATGGTGCAGAAAGCTCTGGACGGCACTGCCACCTATAATCTGGACGGTTACGCTGACTATCGCGGTGTGCCGGTTGTGGGTGCGTGGAAGTGGCTGACGCGGTATGAAATTGGAGTCGCCACGGAGATTGATCACGAGGAAGCGTATTTGCCACTGACGATTCTGCAGCGAACATTTCAGTTCATGTTCGGCCTGCTGGTGCTTAGTTCCATCGCGATCTTCATCTTCACGATCATCGTTTCGCGGCTGCAGCGTGAAGCGCGCAAGGCGGCAGTGGCTGCCAGGCAGGTCGGCCAGTATGAACTGCTGGAGAAACTGGGGCAGGGAGCGATGGGTGTGGTGTACAAGGGGCGGCACGCGATGCTGCGACGTCCCACAGCCATCAAACTGCTGGATCTGGAAAAGATCAATCCGGGCTCCATTGCCCGGTTCGAACGCGAAGTGCAGATTACCTGTCAGTTGAACAATCCCAACACCATTGCCATTTACGACTACGGCCGGACTCCGGAAGGTGTGTTCTATTACGCCATGGAATTCCTTGACGGGATCAACCTTGAAACGCTGGTGAATCAGGCGGGACCGCAGCCTGAAGCACGCGTCATTCACCTGCTGCTGCAGATCTGTGGCTCGCTCTATGAAGCTCACAGCAAGGGGCTGGTGCATCGGGATATCAAGCCGGCCAACATCATGCTGAACCGGCGGGGTGGTCTGTCTGACGTGATCAAGGTGCTGGACTTTGGTCTGGTAAAGGCGATTGATGAGAAGAAGCAGGCGGGCATGACTGCCGCCAATTCCCTGACGGGAACGCCCCTGTACATCTCGCCTGAAGGCATCAATGCTCCGGCCCTCGTAGATGCTCGCAGTGATATCTATGCCGTGGGCGCGACAGCCTACTTCCTGCTGACCGGCCATCCGCCGTTCGTCTCGAATAACCTCGTGGACCTGCTGCGGATGCACGTGATGGATCCTCCGATTGCCCCGTCGCAGCGGCTGGGGCGGGCGGTTTCGGCGGAACTGGAAACCGCAGTGCTGGCGTGTCTGGAAAAGAACCCCGCCAATCGTCCGCAGACGGCGCGCGATGTGGCCAGTCTGTTGCGCAAGTGTCCGGAGTACGGGCAGTGGACGGTAGAAAATGGCGATGCCTGGTGGGGCCGATTTGAACGCGGTCAGCTGGGCGGCAACAGTGGCCGGATGAGTCGCACGATGGCCGACAATGCGTCTGACGTGGGAGCCGGCAGTGGTGAACGCAAACCGCCGCAGCAGGGCTTTGATCAGACGATCATTTCTGACAGTGCAGATGACTGACGGGGGCTGTGAAGCGGCTGCCGAGAACAAAACCGCAGCTCGGGCTTTCCAGCCCGAGCACTGCCCTGAAAACGCAACATGTCTGCACACCGACTGTGCCGTCTCATATCGCGGGATGTTTCGCGAAATCCGTAGTTTTTGCGGCGGAAAAATGGGGGTGACTTGAGACCCCTGGTTTCGCTAAACTTCGGCAGGAGTTGCCGGAGCAACGCAATTTTCGGACCTGGATGGAGTCGCAGGGATGTTTCAGCTGGTAAGTCGCAAGGCGGTGCGAGTGCTGGGAAGTCAGTGTTTTGTGATGTGTGTCGGGTTGCTGGGGATGGCCCTGGTCCTGCCACGGCCCGCAGTGGCTCAGCAGGCAAAACTGACTGCCGAACAGCTGCTGCGACAGTACGTGCCACTGCAAAAAGGCGTGGAATACGATACTCCCAAGCCCGAAGAACTGGCCAAATGTCGCCTGGTTCAGGAGAAGAACAGCTACGTCGTTTACGGCCCGGCAAACGAGCCGCTGCGTCGATTCACGGATTCCAACGGCGATGGTCCGCCGGACATGTTCCGCTACTATCGGCTGGGGCTGGAAGTCTACCGCGAGATTGATACGAACGGTGACTACAAGGCCCGCAAAAATACTCGCCCCGACCAGTTTCGCTGGATGAACTGGGGCGGGACTCGCTGGGGAGTGGATGCGGATGAGGATGGCCGGATTGACTCGTGGAAGGTCATTTCGGCTCAGGAAGCTGCGCGGGTGGCTGTTGAGGCGCTGATTGCCGGCGATCTGAAGGCGTTATCGACCGTGATGCTGAACGAGGCCGATATTCAGGCTCTGAAGGTGCCGGCAGCGATTGCTAAGCAGCTGCAGGATGCCACGACCGATCTGCCGAAAAAAGCTCAGGCTTCCGTCGCCAATGCCAAAGTTCTGAATACTCGGTCCGTCTGGGTACGATTTGACCCGCCGCCCCCGGGGCTGGTGCTGGCCGAGCAGAGTGGTGCTGCGCGGGATCTGGTGGTGTATGAAAATGCCATGGCTTATGTGCAGAATGGCGAAAAGCTGGATCTGATTTCAGTGGGTGAGATGGTGCAGGTGGGAGATGTCTGGAAGCTGATCTCTGTGCCGACGCCGCTGGATACCAGTGGTCAGGCCGTTGTGGTGATGGGCGGGATTCTGATGCAGTCCGGCATGGGAAGCGACGCTGCGGCTCCGACTCAGGAAATGTCGGCGGATATGCAGAAGGCGCTGGCTGATCTGCAGAAGCTGGATGAGAAGAGCCCGGCACCTGATGCAGCGCCGCAGGCACTTGTGGAATACAATGTTGCTCGAGCCAATCTGTCCGAGAAGCTGGCGGGTTTGTCGCGCACTGAGGACGAGCAGCTGCAGTGGATTCAGCAGCTGACTGACAGTCTGTCGACTGCATCGCAGTCCGGGTTATATGCCGATGGGCTGGTGCGTCTGCAGAAGCTGGAAACCACCGTGAAGGCCAATCAGAAGCTGCTGGGGTATGTGTATTATCGGCGGCTGATGGCTGAGTATGCAGTGCGTCTGAAGGACGATGACAAGGCGACTGACGAAGCAGCGGCTCGGAAGTCCCGCGAGGCCACTCAAAAGTGGTGGTTTGAGCAGCTGGAGAACTTTGCAAAGCAGTGGCCGGCTTCTGAGGATGCTCCGGATGCCGTGGTCCAGCTGGCGATCAGTTACGAACTGATGGGGCGAATTGATGATGCGAAGGCCTGGTACGGCCAGCTGGCGCGGAACTATCCGAAGACGGAAGGCGGCGTGAAGGCTGCGGGAGCACTGAAGCGGCTGAGTCTGACAGGAAATCCGCTGCAGCTTGCCGGCAGGACGCTGCAGGGCCAGCCGCTCAGTATTGAGCAGTATCGTGGCAAGGTGGTGCTGGTAGTCTTCTGGGCTTCCTATGCTCAGCCTTTCCTGGCCGATGCAGAAACGCTGAAAGCGGTGTATGCAAAGCATCAGAAAAGCGGTTTTGAGATCGTTGGCATCAATATGGATCCGGATGCGGCTGCTGCCACAGCCTGGCTTGGAACAAATGCAATCCGCTGGCAGAACCTGCGAGAAGTTCCGCAGCAGGCTGGTGCCCAGCCCGGCGACTTTGGCTTCGGCATTGTCTCGGTGCCGACAATGTTTCTCGTGAACAAAGAGGGTGTGGTCGAGGGTGGAATTACCAGTCGCAATCTGGACCTGGCTGTCGATGCTCTGGTGCAGGGCAAGAAGCTGGAGACTTTGAAGCCGCAGGAAGATCCTGCAGCACCGGCCGCCGGCACACCCGCTGCATCATCAGCAGCAGCACCTGCTGCTGCAGGAACGCCTCGTCCAAAGAACTGAGCCTGGGCACTGCATCGAGGGGAGATACCCGGTCGATTGCAGCAGCCACCCGACGTTGCCCGGTTGGATCTTCGAAGCGGTGGTGAGAATAAATTGCAGCGTCCCTGACATTCGCTCACGGGCAAAAATTGTTTTGTCAGCAATCTGAGTCAGCAGTAGTTATTGGCTGCGGGCTGCAGTGGCTTGGTCTGACCGAAATGTCAGGCCTTTGTGCAGCAGCGCTGCTCGCAGTTTTTTCACTGCGGCTGGTCCCATTCCGTGCAACTTCAGCAGTTCTGTCTCTGAGACGCCAGTCAGTTGCTCGAGCGATTCCAGTCCGGCACCAGACAGGGCACGGAGTGCCGGCTGAGCGATTCCGGATGGAAAATTTGGCTTGATCCTGGCAGTTTGAGCAGCGGTGGTTTGTCGCAAAGCTGGTTGCCTCGTTAGTGGACAGCAGCTGCGCTGGTGACGGGAGGGTTTTGGCTGGCGAGACATTTGTGATTCCCGAGGCATTCGGCTCGCTGTGAAGAGAGTTTACGGCTTGTTCAGATGGCCAGTGTACAACTAGACTCTGCCGCCCCAGAGTGTCAATTCCGCATTTTTGGCTCCGGATTCTCACGGATTCGCTCTGGGGGTGTTCCGCGGCAGCCTTTGAGAAGGGCCGTACTGGTAGTTTCAGTGATGTTGTCTGCAGAAACAGGACAGTGGACAGGATGCGTGCATCGTTGTGGCTGATTGGGGTGTCGCTGCTGGCTGCGATGCTGATGTTTCCCGAAATTCTGGCAGCGGCACCGCCCAATATTGTGCTGATCTATGTCGACGATCTGGGTTATGGAGATCTGGGCTGCACTGGTGCAAAGGCCGTCTCCACCCCGCATATTGATCGGCTGGCGGACGAGGGCTGTCGGTTTACCGATGGCCACAGTGCTGCGGCAACCTGCACTCCGTCGCGATATGCGCTGCTGACTGGTGAATATGCGTGGCGGAAAAAGGGAACGGGGATCGCTCCCGGAGATGCGGCCTCAATTATTGCTCCGGACCGGGTGACCCTGGCGACGATTCTGCAGCGTGCGGGGTATCGTTCAGCCGTTGTGGGAAAGTGGCACCTGGGACTGGGCAGCGGCGATCTGAACTGGAACCGTCCGATTGCTCCGGGGCCGCTGGATCTGGGCTTTGACGAAAGCTTTATTATTCCGGCAACCGGTGATCGAGTGCCGTGTGTGTACGTGGAGGGTCGGCAGGTGGTGGGGCTGGATCCGCAGGATCCGATTCAGGTCAGTTTTTCAGGACCGCTGGATGATGAGCCGACAGGCCAGAGCCATCCCGAGCTGCTGAAGCTGAAGTGGGATCACGGGCACAATGCGACGATCGTCAACGGCATCAGTCGCATTGGGTTCATGTCCGGTGGTCAGCGGGCTCGGTGGGTGGACGAGGACATGGCTGATGTGCTGACCGAGCGGGCGCAGAAGTTCATTGAGCAGCATGTATCCAGTCATCACGAGCAGCCATTTTTTCTGTTCTTCAGTACTCACGACGTGCATGTGCCGCGTGTCCCGCATCCGCGATTTGCCGGGCGCACTTCGCTGGGGGCTCGCGGTGACGTGATTGCCCAGCTGGACTGGAGTGTGGGGCAGCTGCTGGCGACGCTTGAACAGCATCGTCTGTCTCGCAATACCCTGGTGATTCTGACCAGCGACAACGGACCGGTGCTGAACGACGGCTATCAGGACGAAGCGGCGGAACGGAACGGCCAGCATCGCCCTGCCGGTCGTTTTCGAGGCGGGAAGTACAGTTCGTTTGAGGCGGGGACTCGGGTACCGCTGCTGGTACGCTGGCCCGCTCGGATTCCGCCTCGCACCGTTTCCGATGCCCTGTTCTGCCAGATCGATTTTCTGGCGACATTCGCGGCATTGACGGGAGAAGCCATTCCGGAAGGCTGCGGTCCTGACAGTCGCAATCAGCTGCCGGCACTGCTGGGCGAAGACCGGCATGGTCGTGAGCATCTGGTGCAGCAGGCTGCCTCCCTGTCGATTCGCCAGGGGCGGTGGAAAATGATTGAGCCGGCAAAGGGACCGGCTGTCAATCGGCAGGTGAATATTGAAACCGGCAACCTCGGCCGGGTGCAGTTGTACGACCTGAGCGCGGACCCCGAGGAAGCTCGCGATCTGGCAGCTGCCGAGCCGGCGAAGGTCGCCGAGCTGCAGCAGCTGCTGGATCAGATTCGTGATGGATCGGATCACGATCGGTAACGCAGCCTGTTCAGCTGATTCTGAATTCTGCGGTGACGCTCCACGGAGTAAAGGAATTGGGTGTCAGAGCTGCACGCACCCAGATTCTGTAGGACAGTCCGCGAGTCAGGGCCGGGGAAAACTCATGCCGAGTCCCGGTGATCCCCGTGCGGGTGTAGATTGCGGGAATCGCGGGGTCGATTTGATTCACCCAGATTTCGTAGAAGACGGCATTACGGATCGGCAGCCAGCGTGCAGCAAGTGTGGTAGCGGACGCGTTTCCGCGTGGCGACAGCAGTACCGGTCGATCACCGATAGTGAGGTCGACGGCGGCTGACCAGTTGCTGCGGAATCCGGCGGCTGATTCGGCAATGGCCCACCAGCGATAAGCACCGAACGGAATCGCCGTGGCAGGTGTCCAGGCGGGTTCACTGAGTCCGCTGACGTTTGCCACCACCTGCCCCGTGACCAGATTCTGCAGGTAGAATCCATAGCGAGCAGCTCCCGGCACGGCCGAGCAGGTGAACTGTGGTCGCTGGCTGACGGTGCTGATAAGCGGTCCCTGCGGTGTGGGGGCAGTCGCAACCGCGAAACTGACTGGCGGTGACCACCCGCCGGCGTAGTTGTTGCCAGCCAGTGCTCGCACCCAGAACTGCCAGGCCGATATGCCCAGTGGTTGCGGTGGTGTCCATGTCCGCTGGTTCACCACTTCCCGGATCAGCGGGCTTTGCCCGGTGGACGTATTGGACAGGAACACTTCCCATGCGGTTGCACCAGGCACATCAGTCCAGGTAAAGACCGGTGTCCCGGAGGTAATGCGGCTGCCGACAGGTGCGACAGTCGGAGCCGTATTGATTTCGAATCGATGCGTTTTGGACCACGGCAGCCGTTTTCCGTCCGCCGTAATTCCCTGCAGAAAGACCTCCACAACACCCAGCCCCAGATCCACGGTCGGGGTGAAATTCGTGTTGGTGGTGATTTCGTCAATCAGGGGGTTTCTGCCAGACGTTTTGTTGGTGATCCAGAGTCGCCAGGTGATGTCGGTCTCCCAGAGACCGCTCCAGGAAATGAGCGGACGCTGGGACTGAATTGTCCCGACCGGTGTCTGGACAATCGCTCGCGTTGGCTTGACCCAGATATTCAGTGTTTGGTAGGCGTATGAGTTGTCATCTGGTGTCTGCAGGTCGTTGTCGGGACCACCGTCTGTAATTAAGATGCCAACTGTAGTAACACTGCTGCCAAACGCGGGCGGACGAACAATCAGTGCCCCATTGGAACTGCCTGGCACATACTGCAGCGTGGGGGCGGGCAGTGGTATACCCGTGTTATGCCTGGCGTCAACATCAATCTTCAGCGGTTCGCTCTCTCCGCTGCCAGCAGAAATTCCGGTCAGATTAATGCGATACTCGGTAGTGCCCTCGGGTATCACAACGCTCTCGACGGGATCCATGGTGGGCGGCTGGCAATTGACGAGGGTAATGCTGACTCCCTCCGCGCTGCCGTCATCAGCGTTGAGCAAAACTCGCGTGGGGGCTTTCTGTTTTTCGATGCCGACGAGGTCAGGACGGCCATCGGCGCTGGCATCCGCAATAATCAGGCTGGAAAGCGAGTGTCCAATGCTGATTTCGCGACGGTAGACATCAGGGATAGACTTGTCGACAGCGCGAACAACTGTTCCACGCCCGTAGGCCGAGGCAAACGCGAGGTCAACCCAGCCGTCGCCGTTGATGTCACCGGTGCTGAAGTTTCCATGAACGCCGCCATATTCAAACTGTTGAGGATCGCTGAAAGTCCCATTGCTGTCGCCGGACAGTCGCACCGTTCGTGCCGACGCCCAGTTGGGCACCTCAGCCAGCCCGACGTAGAGATCCACGGTTTCGCCGTCGCTGGTGATAATGGCAGCAATCGCTGTCGGACTTCCCGGCAAAGGTCTTCTAACGGCGGCGGAAAAGGCTTCCGATTGCCCATGAAAAATTCTCAGGCTGTCATCCAGAGGGCATGTGGCGATGATATCCAGAAATCCGTCGCCATTGACATCAATTGTTGACACTCGCTCTGCAGGGCTGTCCAGCTGCATTTGCAGAGCAGGCACGAACGAGCCGTTATTCAGACCTCTGTAAATGCTGATCCGACTGTCGCCCGGCTCTGCCACCACCAGGTCAAGGCTCGCATCGCCGACAATATTCACGGCTGCAAGGCCCCGCGGCTCAGCTGCGGTTGGCAGGTCTGGTTGCCGCAGCAGGGACCCGTCAGGCTGAGTCAGGTACAGCGCGATGCGGTTGTCACCACTGACTGAGACTGCCAGATCCTGATGCCCGTCCCCATTGAAATCGGCGTTCAGCACATCATCAGGAGCAGTTCCGACAGGAAGCTGCTGAGTGTCTGCGTAGATGCCCGGTTCAACGCTTAGTCGAATTCCAATCGCATTGTTGTCCGGAACGGTGTGGACGATATCCGCAATTCCGTCGTTATTCAGGTTCAGTGCAACAGCACGTCCTGGAGTCGGACCGGATGGATCGGCAAAACTGATTTTCTGCTTAATTGCAGGCAAGCCCGATCCGGGGGGATTGCGGAGAAAGAGATGCAGGTCAGTGTTGCCGGAAGTTTCTGGCAACTCAGATCCCAGAAACAGCTCATCCTTTTGGCCGTCGCCATCAAAGTCCGCTGCCAGCATGGTGTTCGGAACGCCAGGCTGCCTGATCAGTGTCTCCGCGGACCAGCTGAGATCCGCATTCAGGCGAGCCCGCTTCAGGACGCCTGCAGTGCTGCCTGACTGATCGAATTCAGAAACCCGAAACTCAAATCCGCCGGCAGTGGCCGCCAACAGTGAAGGTGTGCCCCACGTTTGAAAAAGAAAGAATTCGTTCAGCCTGCTGTCTGGAAAAGACAGAACCGCAGATTCCGACAGTTGACCGCTGGTGTCCTGCGTCAGCAGGTACAGAGCTGCACTGGGAGGATCTGCTGCATTGCTGAGCAGTAACACATCCGGACGCCCATCCGCATTGCCGTCCGTCTGCACCAGCCACCCACGGCCCTGCCCGGGCCGTGCGATCTCTTCTGCAAACGTTCCGTCACCATGGCCCGGAAGAATTGTTACCCAATTTTCGTAGCCGTTACCGAATCCACTGACCAGATCAACTTTGCCATCCTTGTTGATATCAGTGATCAGGCCATCGATGTCAGCACGTGCTGTAGTGGAGAATGTCGGCACGAACTGCCCCGCAGCGTTTTGCAGCAACACCTGAATCCGCCGGACACCGAGAACGTATTCTGCATCACTGATCAGCAGATCCTGTCGCCCGTCCCCATTGACGTCCGCCGGACGGCAGCGAATATCGGAACCTGTCATGGTGATCGCGGTGGAAAACGAGAATCGGCCGGCTCCATCCCCGCTGGCCACTCCAACGTGCGATTGCCCGGACTGACCGTCGTACAACACGCGGGCAAAGTCAATCCTGCCATCACCATTCATATCGGCAAAATCTGTCTGGTCAGGTACACCCACGCTAAAGTAGCCATTCGGATGGTATGTGGAGTCGGCCACGATGGTCGACTGTCCATTCGAATCTATTCTGACGGCCTTGATGCGTGATTGATCGAACAACAGGAGCTCATCAGTACCGTTCTGATCGATGTCGATGACCGTTGTATCGAAGTAATCAGGATTCACCGACGGTCTGCGAACCTGCACCGCGCCAGAATCGTCCAGATCAATCACTGTCAGCTTTCCACGATTATTGCTGCCAATGCCGGCCAAAATGACTTCTTCCCGCCCGTCACCGTCAAAATCTCCTGTCATTGCATATGGAGACAGCAGGGGCAATGGTGCCCCCGCAGTTTCCACGTACGTCGGCGGATTGTGGTATTGAGCACTCTCCCGCTTGTGGAGCGGCTGGCCACTGAGATCCTGTATGCCGTTGTTCGGCAGCAAATTGACTTTCAAAGCTCCGCGACCCTGCAACCCCTGAACCTCGACCTGCCGAGTTGTTCCGGAACCTGTCACCGCCAGCGACTGCCACGTGACGTCCCCGGAGAATCGTTCAACTTCAAAGTCTGCAGCATCAACACCGCTCACCACCTCACTGAACGACACGTCGAATATCGCTGAAGATCCCTGTACTGACCGCGCAGTGGGCACTATGTGATTGACCCACGGAGCCGGGTTAACTGCCGACAGCAAACAGCGACTTTCCAGTGCATCCGCCTGCCACGATGAACGCCGTCTCCGCCGCCCCCCTGTTGCAGACAGAATGGGACGAAGACCCTCAATCAGCAAAGACACCAGGCTTCTGTTGTTCATCATGACATCCGCAGGAAATATGGCCATAGCTGCTGCCGGCTATGGCGTTCTGTATACTCCAGGGGGCAGGCAAGTGAGAAATTAACCTTGAAGTCCTGCAATGTCCAGCCCGGCTGCAGAAGAGATTTCCAGCCGGCAACATCCGCTGCAAACAGTGGTGCAGTGGTCAGGCGAGCCGTGGACGGAAGTCTGCCTCGCTGTTCCCGCAAGCCACTGCGGTAAACAACTCCCGGCCGTACCAATAAAAAATCCGACGGTCGGTCAGACCGTCGGATTAAGATTCACACAGCCGGGCTGCCCCGCATCGTATCAGCCCGTGACCTGTGCATCCGTTTCCGGCGCAGCATCGTTGTCAGCATCAAACCACTCTTCACGGAACTCGATGCGTTTACGAGTCTTCATGGCCAGATTGGCGGTGAGTGCCATGATCGCATCTGCCATCGCAACACGACCATTACACCGCAGTTCCTGCCAGCCCTTGCCGTTGCGGATGCAGTAACAGAAATGCTCCATCTCTTCCCGATAACCGCGGCTCACCTTGTCACCCACCGCACCCTTGGCCATCGCTGCACCGGCTGACGGCGCTGCCGTATTGTAGGAATCCAGCACCGGGCCGCCGCCGGCAGAGCTGTCCAGAACCCACAATCGCTGTTCCAGCCCGCCACCGCTGCCAGGACTCTGCTCCTTGTACAGCATCGCTTCTTTCTCTTCCTTCATGATCAGAGTACCGCGGCTGCCGAACACGGTCTCACCATAGAACTCAAGGCGATTCGTGTTGATCGACGAATATGTCACAATCGCGATGTCGTTCTGATCCTGCTTGTACTGCTGACCTGGGAATTCAAAGGTCACATAAATGTGGTCAGCGATGTCGCGATCGTCGTCCCAGTTTTCTTTGGGACCGACACCCTTCACACCGTAGAAATTCTTCTGGCCATACCCCTGCACCGCCAGCGGATGAACCTTGCCCAGAAAAATGCTGGCCGCGTCCATCTGGTGACTGCCCAGCTCGGCCATCAGGCCGCCACCCGTCTTGTTGTAAAGACGCCAGTCCACCAGCTGGCGAGCACTGTCGTAGCCCAGTGCCTTCAGTCGGCCCTCTTTTTCCAGCTTCAGCAGATGCTCCTTGTCCTTCTTCGCTTCGGCTCCGCGATCCCACTTTTTCCAGCTGTCACTGCCTGGAAAACTGTTGTTGCGATGCCACTGCGCCCGGATGAACTTGATGTCCCCCAGCAGCCCCTGACGAATCAGCGAATTGGCGTTGTCGTACAGAACGCTGTAATGACGCTGATGGCCAACAGCCAGCAGCAGCCCCTTCTGCTCGGCCGTCCGAATCATCTGCTTGCATTCGGTCACGTTGTGAGCCATCAGTTTTTCGGTCAGCACGTGCAGGCCTGCTTCCATACAGGCCAGGGCAATCGGAGCGTGCTGGCTGAGCGGTACGGCAATCACCACCATTTCCAGCCCCAGCGCATCCTTGTCCTTCAGCAATGCCTCGTGGTCACCATAAACCTTGATCTCACTGGCCTTCGCCTGGCCCAGCTTTTTGTTCAGGCCGACACGGACCTCCGGATGGCTGCCCTTGAACGTCCGTTCAATGTTGGCCGGACGCGGGTCGGCAATCGCCACGATTTCCATGTAATCCGCAGGGTGCTCGGTGATCAGCACGTTGGCCTCATCACCACAGCCAATGAAGGCCGCCTTAACCGGAGCCCCGTTCAGTTTTTCATAGTTGAAGTACAGCGCGCCAAGGCCGGCACCGCCCGCCGCAGCCGTCTTCAGCAGCGCTCGACGCGAAAAGCCCACTGCCTCGTTGAAGTTGTCCTTGCCAATCTCGTTCTGTTCCGGCGTGATGTCCATCGTAGTCACTCCAAAAAAAATCCACACAGCAGGTCACCCGGACCCCCTGCGGATGTTGTGTCTTTGAAAATCCGTAGTAGTGTTTTTGAACCGCCTGACCGATCAGCGTGAGCCCTTCAGCAGCGATCGCTTCAGTCGAAATGTTGCCAGCAGACTGTCGAGGCCGAACCACATTCCGGAGGGAATGCAGGCCAGGGCCAGCAACGCCAGTACCTCGATCAGATTCTTGTTCACAATGAAGCTGTGTTCAGGTCCCGGAGCCTCAGGGACACCGGGCAGCGGAGGCATCGCAAGGTAAAACCCAAAGATCATCATCGCCGCTGAAAAGGCGGCGAATCGAGTAAACAGTCCGCTGATCAGCAGCAGCCCCAGACCCGCCAGACCGGCAATCGTCAGCAGATCAACCACCCGCAGCACACTCAACGGCTGGGGCAGAGGCCCCCGCTTCAGCTGGTCCACCGACAGCATGTTGATCGCCTCGTCCTGCAGCTCACGATCCAGCGCGATCACCGGACCTGCCAGTTCTGCAGCCTTCTGGCGAGTATCCGACCAGGTGCGATTCAGGTGCTCAAACTGGTACGGCAAATCAGCAGAAGCCAGCTTCTCCTGATAACGATCCAGCATCCGGTTATACAGCTCAATCTGACTGATACGACCATCAATCAGGCCGGCATTGTCCGGATTACCCATCAGATGGGCCCGCACCCGTTCTTTGTATGACAAACGGCTGGATCGAGCATAGGCAGCATTGAGTGCCGCACGGTAAGCTTCAAATTCAGCCCCGGTCTGGCCCTCGATCTGAGCCTCAAGTGTCGCCTTTTCCGCGGGCACCATGTGCCGCTTGCCGTCAATCAGCAGCAGTTTGCGAGCAGCATCGAAGCGAATCACTTTGTCCTGACCCGCGGCCTTGAAATCCACGCCCTCAGGCAGCTTGTCCAGCTGAGCAGCGTATTCTGCAGAACCGTCAATCAGGCGAGTCAGAGCACCCTGCTGGCTGTCATTCAGGCCATAGTGCTTAAAGAATCGCTGCTTCCATGCGTCCCAGCGAGCACCCACGGTGTCGGCATTCAGCCAGCTTTTGTCGTCAGGGTCACCAGCCATGGTGCGGAACACGTCCCGCATCGGCCCCTGAGCATTCTTCAGGTAGCCCTCGGCTGACCAGGGGGTCGGAGTACTTTGGGTGTTGATCTTCCAGAGACCTTCATAGAGCAGCTGCCAGCCGATCCCCAGCCGCAGCACCACCAGAAAGATCACGGCAGCACCCGAGTATTTGCGAACATCTGCCACTGAACATGCACTCCCGATATCACTTGTCGAATCAGAGACTCAGACTGAAATCTGCTGAACCTAAATGTACTGCACCGCTGCCTGATCTGCATCCCACCAGATTTGGCGGGACAGATTTCCTGTCACCACGGGCTTCAGCCGAGTACCGCGGTCCGGAAACGGAATCAGAATCGCTGCAATGTCGGGAATCCGGCGACAACAATCAACCGCCTTTTCCACTCCCAGCACAAAAAACGCGGTGGAAAGTGCGTCCGCGAGGGCTGCAGAATCGGCCAGAACGGTCGCCGACAGCATGCCCTCCGCCGGCCAGCCCGTCCCCGGATCCAGCAGATGCCCGTATCGTCGACCCGCATGGCGGAAGAACTGGATGTTCGATCCGCTGGTACCCATCGCCAGATCTTTCAGCAGAATTGTCGCAATCCGCTTTTCCGTGAACAAAGGATTTCCCAGCCCAACCGGCCAGCCCCCCGTGCCGTTATGCTCGCCCGCTGCCAGCAGACTGCTGTGCCCGCCGGAAAGCAGAAAATTGCCGATCGGACTGACGCGGCTCCGCAGCCAGCTGCCCGCCTCGTCCAGCGCCCAGCCCTTCCCTGCCGCACCGGGGTCCAGCAGCAAACCGCTGACAGCAAAACGAACCTCCGACTTGTCCCCGTTGATTTGCAGGTGCCCCTGGCCGCAGCGTGCCAGCGCCGCCGTGACCTCAGCCTGATCCGGAATCTGCCCCTGCTTTCGACAGCGTTTCCACAACTGTGACAAGGCCCCTCCCGCGACATCAAAAGCCCCGCCTGTCAGCTGTCCGCAATGCTGGCAAAACTGCAGAAAATTCAGCAGTTCTGCAGACACTGAGACCGGACCTGGCCAGCCGTTCAGATTCAGCTGGCTAAGCTGGCTGTCAGTGCGGTAATGGCTCATCCACGCTTCGACCGCCGCCGCCCGCTCCAGTGCCTCGCCCGCTGATTCCACCTGCTCGGGCCCGGGATTCAGCACCACCGTAAAGTCACAGCCCATCAGGCGAGCTGTAAGACGCACTGTCTGGCCGGCGGCCGGAGCCGGGCCAGTCGGTTCCGGGACGTGCACGGCCGGACGCCCGCCAGCTGCAGCGGACGCAGACGATGCGGCTGAGTCTGCGGGACGGGCACGGAATGCCGCCAGCAGGTCACGTCGCGATGGGCTGGCAGGGTCGGTAGACATAAAACCAGAATGCAGGAATTTTCTGCGGGATCGCCGGCACTGGCCCGATTTGCACGGGACAGGCCGTTTTTTTCAGGTATTCTTCAAATATCACGTACGACACTGTCGTATCTGAAGCGGGGGTTGTCCAGTCCCCGATGTGATTTTCGGCAAGTCCAGGTTCGCTGTTGCGGGGTCTGTGGTCCCTATGTCTTCGAAAAGCTCCGGCAATCGCTCTGCTGCTCCTCGTGTCGCTACCGGCATGCCCTGGTGGGTCTGGGGAGGCATCGGGCTGTTTGGCGTCGCCATTGTCCTGTCGCTGATTTCATCCTCCGTGCCCAAAGATCCGCTGCAGCTGCTGGCGGATGCCAACAAAGCCGCTGAAAACGCCGACCTCAAGACTCTGCTGCAGTCCCTCGAAGATCTGCGGCAGTTCCCCGATCGGGAAGGCGAAGTACGATACCTGGAAGCCATCGTCAAGCTGGGCGAAAGTAAGCCACTCAAAGCCATTCCCCTGCTCAAACAGGCCGTGGATACCCCCACTGTGCGTTCTCGCGCCTGGCTGGCACTGGGCCGCGCTTACGGGACTGCTGGTCAGCTGCAGAACGCCACGGATGCCCTGAAGCAGATCATCGACGATCCGGAAGTCGGCTCACTGGCCCGCTTCTCACTGGCCGGCATGATGAACTCAATTCAGGCCTACGATGAAGCTCTCGTACAGTTCACCGCTCTGGCCGAAAAAGACTATGACCTCGGACAGACACTGTATCAGCGCGGCGAAATCCACATTGATCGCGGTGAATACGAACAGGCCGTGGCCGACATTCAAAAGTCCATCGACATTAACCCCAACGAGCCGACCAACAGCCTGAAGGTTGTGAAGCTGCTGCGAACAATGACTCGGCTTGGGCGTTTCGCAGATACCGACAAGTACGCTGAACAGCTCGACAATCCGATCGCAGCCGGCAGTTTCAAAGCGGAAAAGCTGATGTCCGAGGGCAAGATCAAGGAAGCGATTGCCGCTCTCGACGCTGCTCGCCGTGATGCTCGCGAAAATCCCCAGCTGGTCTGCACCTGGGGCAAGGTCATGCTGGCATGGCAGGATCCGGAGAAAGCCAAACAGGCCCTGGCTGAGGTTTACGTGGCCTGCCGCCGCGCCACTCGCAACACCGAAGGCATGCAGGTCCTGCAGGGAATTGCCGAACTGGTGGGAAACAAGGAACTGGCCGACCTCGCACGCCAGAATGTCGAACAGCTGCAGGCCATCCGCCAGCGGATGCTGGAAGCCCTGAAAAGCATTGGCAGCGATGTCACCAGCGTTGAAAAACGGATGGACCTTGCGGACCTGGCTATCGACTGTGGTGAAATCGAGCTGGCCGAACGAGTCTATCGTGGTCTTGCGATGTTCTTCCCGGACCAGGAAGCACTGATTGCTCCCCGCCGAGCTCGACTGGACGCGCCCCTGTCGCTGCTGGTTGATCTTGGGAATTCGGTCGACCTGCCGGCTCCGGCCCCGCCGCCGGATGCTGCTCGCCCCGATCGTCCGCCACTGCCTCCGCCAGGTCGCGGTGCCGCTCCCGCTGAACCGGCCGAACCAGCAAAAGATCTGTGAGAGCACAGGGGTAGTGGTCGGTTTTCGGTTTTCGGTCAGGCGAGCCGCGGACGGGAGTCCGCGGGTGTTAGTGGTTGTGGAGTGGCATTTTTTAGACCACGAATTGACACGAATGCGGGCGGGTTTGATGTTCGTTCGTCGTGCTCGTGCTCGTGCTCGTGCTCGTGCTCGTGCTCGTGCTCGATTTTTTCCGCCCTGGCCCGTTGTTGTACTTTCTGCGTGAACTTCCGGTGCCTGTTACCCCGAGTGCCCTGGCCTACTTTCTTGTTTCTCTCCGTGTCATTGTGTCTCGGTGCGAGAATCGGACAGGTCATCACCCCGGTCACTGCACCCTGTTGCGTTTCCCTTCGCGGCTTCGCGTGAGACCACCAGTCTGGAAAGCCCCTCACTCCAGTGCTGCCGTGGCCGGGGCGTGAAGGACAGATCTCGGGCTGGAAAGCCCGAGCTACGGGAAGGGGTCTTCAGGCGAACATTCAGGCGAGCCGGGTGCGGCAGTGCCTGGGTGTGCGGCATGGATGCCGCCGCATGCCGACAGCCGTCTCAACCGCGGCCTGCCCCCCTGGCCACTGACCACTCATTGCGTTTCCCTTCGCGGCTTCGCGTCTTCGCGTGAGGCACACAGTCTGGAAAGCCCCTCACTTCAGTGCTGCCGGGGCCGGGGTGCGAAGGACAGATCTCGGGCTGGAAAGCCCGAGCTACGGGGAGGGATCGTTCAGGCGATCGTTCAGGCGAGCCGGGCACGGCAGTGCCCGGGTGTGCGGCATGGATGCCGCTGCATGCCGACAGCCGTCTCATCCGCGGCCTGCCTCCCTGACCATTGACCACTAATTGCGTTTCCCTTCGCGTCTTCGCGTCTTCGCGTGAGACCACCAGTCTGGAAAGCCCCTCACTTCAGTGCTGCCGGGGCCGGGGTGCGAAGGACAGATCTCGGGCTGGAAAGCCCGAGCTACGGGGAGGGATCGTTCAGGCGATCGTTCAGGCGAGCCGGGCACGGCAGT
>JBJTPZ010000251.1:0-7535 GCA_046075365.1 Planctomycetaceae bacterium | reverse complement strand
CTGACACTTGAGCAGGTGCGTCCGCGTCTGCGTCAGGAGTCACAGTTTTACAGTGCGATCGGGACAAAGCTGGAAGACGTGACAGTTGAGATTCGTGCGGATGCTCAGATTCAGTCGGGGATGGTGCAGGAGTTGATTCAGATGTGTCAGGAGCAGGGGATTGAGTTTCAGCGTTTCGCCCTCAAGGCGACTCAGCAGTCTGTCCCGTAAGTGTTCTGGTGCTGAGGATTCACTGGGTATTTGGCCAGTGGTCTGGGGCGGTTTGGTTTTTGATTAATGCCGTGTGTTTGGGACTGGGCTGTCAGCCATGAAGCTTCGCAATCGGGTGACTTCGGGAAAGATTGCACTGGACATGACGCCGATGATCGACGTGGTGTTTCAGCTGCTGATTTTCTTCATGTGCACTCTGAAGGTGATTGAACCGGAGGGGGATTTTGACATCAGCATGCCCCTGGGGGCTCCCAGTGCATCCACGGTAACGGATGCCGAGCTGCCGCCGTTTAAGGTGCGGATGGAGGCGGATGGTGCGGGTGACTTGCGAGCGTTGTATTTCAACGGTTCGAATCTGGGTGCGGGCGAGCAGGCTTTTGCGCGTCTGAACTCTGAGGTCTTTCGGGCCATAACGGCGCTTCAGGCGATTGGAAAAGAGCAGCAGGAAAAGCAGGAGGTGGAGATTGATCCTGACTATTCGCTGCATTATCGGTATATCATTAATGCGATTGGTGCCTGTTCCGGTCGGCTGGGTACGAATGGTGTGCCTGTGCGTTACATCAGTCGCATCAAGTTTGCTCCCAGACGCGAACCCTGACGGGTTTGGCATATTGTCTGCCTGTCCTTTGCTTTACAGAAACCAATCTGGTGACTCAGGGTCCTGTTGAACTGAATGCTGTGCTGCTGTCGTCTGATCAGGTCTCTGAGGCGTTGCGTTTGTGTGCGCAGCGGCGTGCGGGATTTCAGCAGCAGTATCCGTTTGAGTCTCGCTGGTTTCGCACTGAAGACGGTGTGCAGCACTATGTGGACGAGGGCAGTGGTCCTCCGCTGCTGATGGTGCATGGAAATCCGACGTGGAGTTTTGCGTGGCGGCATTTGATCGCGGGTTTGCGTGACCGGTATCGGGTGATCGCGGTGGATCATCTGGGCTGTGGTTTTTCTGAGAAGCCGCAGGATGAGTCCGTCTACGTGCTGGACCGTCATATTGCTCGTCTTACGGGTCTGGTGCGTGCGCTGGGTCTGCAGGGAGTGACGTTGTTTGGTCACGACTGGGGTGGAGCGATCGGCATGGGCTGTGCGGGGCGTTTGCCGGATCTTTTTAGTCGTTTTGTGCTGATGAATACGGGTGCGTTTCGCAGTCAGGCGATTCCGTTGCGGATTGCATTGTGTCGGATCCCGGTGCTGGGTCAGGTGGGTGATCAGGGGTTGAATCTGTTTGTGCGTGCGGCATTGTGGATGGCAGTGGAGCGACCGTTGTCGGCTGCAGCGCGGGCGGGCCTGCTGGCTCCTTATGGTTCCTGGCAGCAGCGGATTGCGGTGCATCAGTTTGTGCAGGACATACCGCTGAACAGCGGGCATCGCAGTTATGCGGCGTTGTGTGCGGTTGAGCAGGGTTTGGCGCAGTTTCGAGGCCGGCCGATGCAGCTGATCTGGGGGATGCGTGACTGGTGTTTTACTCCCCGCGAATTCCTTGAGGGTTTCCTGCGGCATTTCCCGGAAGCTCGAGTGGAGCGTCTGTCTGACGCCGGGCACTATGTATTCGAGGATGCTGCGGAGCGGGTGCTGAGTGTATCGGGGCAGTTTTTACAGTCGACGGACGGGGTGGTTTGAGCAGCCGGCGGTCTGAGTCAGGGAGCCTGCAGCCAGATTCCGACATTATTGCCATTGGCACGTTCTGAGACACTCAGTTGATCAGCGTCGGGTGTGAGTAGTTTCAGGCCGTTTCCAACGGGGCGATTGAGCAGCTCGATTTTGTCGTCTGTGGTGGCGTCATTGTTCCACCATGCGAGGGTTGAGGAGCCACCGCCGTCCATGTTGATGGCATCACTGGCGCCGTATTCCAGCAGCCACTGGCCCAGTTCTGCCGTGGTGGCTCCGGCGCTTGAGTGGCGGCGACCATCGACAACCAGTACGAAGAGCAGGCGGTGGTCGGCTGACAGTCCGATGGCGGTGCGGGGGTGCAGGTCAGCTCCTGAGGGCTGGACCTGACCGTCTTTCAGGCAGAGAGCAAAGCCGCTGACTGCGAAGTCGATTTGGGAGGGATCATCTTTGCCTGTGGCGGTGCGAATGGATGCTTTACCGTCGCTGGTGATGATCAGTGATGGAGAGCCGGAGGGTGGTGAGACGAGTTGTCCGCGGCAGACGGCGAATCCCTGGAGATTAGCGGGTGTTTCTTTGTCGAAGGGTGCGGGCCAGGGAGTGAATGCATCGGCATTGAAGGCGAGTACAACGGGGCGGGAGTCGGCACGTTCTGATCGCAGGAAGCTGCGGACGGTTTGCCGGCGTGTTTCGCGGGTATCTGGCTGCCATTCCGAGATGCGACTGGTGGTGGTCAGTTTCAGTCCGGGTTGGTGCAGATCGATGCGAACGGCGTGACGTCGGATGGGGCGGGGCGACTGGAGAGAATCCTGCATTAGGAGTATGCCGGGGGCCAGCTGTCGAGCGGTGTTCCAGTCGGGCGGGGTGTATTGCGGGGCTGTTGTGACGAGCAGCAGGCAGCAGAGTGTGAAGAGATGCAGCATGGCGGTGATTTCGCTGGGAACGGGTGGTGGCGTGTCCGTGGAGTGGAATCGGCTTGCTTCGAGTCACGGCCCGTGATACGGTGGCGGTTGATCCGGGTGAGATTGTGTTTTAGCTGGTGCCGGCTGTTCATTCCACGGAGAGTGCATTGACGATGAGATTCTTTACAAAAACGGTGAGTTTGTGTTTGGTGTATGGGCTGCTGGGGCTGCTGGTTTCAGAGGTGCGGGGGCAGCAGTCGGGGTTTGCGGACGGTCGGTATCCGAAAGATCAGTGGGTGTCGCTGTTTAACGGCAAGGACCTCACCGGGTGGACTCCAAAGATCCGCTATTGCGAGCTGGGCGAGAATTTCGAGAACACCTTTCGGGTGGAGGATGGCTTGCTGAAGGTGCGTTATGACGGTCCTGGTTATAAGCAGTATGGCGAGCGTTTTGGGCATTTGTTTTTCAAGGACAGTTTCAGCAACTATCGGTTTCGGGTGGAGTATCGATTCGTGGGCAGTCAGTGTCCGGGAGGTCCTGGCTGGGCTTTGCGGAACAGTGGTGTGATGGTGCATGGTCAGGATCCGGCGACGATGCAGAAGGATCAGGATTTCCCGGTGTCGATTGAGGTGCAGTTGCTGGGTGGCAATGGGAAGGACCCGCGAACTTCTTCCAACCTGTGTACTCCCGGGACCAACGTGGTGATGAAGGGCGAGCTGAAGCTGCAGCACTGCATTAATTCGACGTCTCCGACTTTTCACGGCGAGGACTGGGTGACGGCTGAGATTGAGGTGCGGAACAATGAGGTAATTCGGCATTTGATCGGCGGCGAGGTGGTGCTGGAGTACAACAAGCCGCAGCTGGACAAGCGGGACGAGTCGGCGCGACGACTGATCCGGGGTGACGAGCTGATGCTGTACGGTGGCACGATTTCTCTGCAGTCTGAGAGTCATCCGATAGATTTTCGCAAGGTGGAGATCATGGTGCTGGGTGAGTGAGGGTGCCGGGTCAGCTGTCTGATTTGGGAGAAGGGGGCAGGTGAGATGTTGCGGATGCTGCGGTCGGTGTGTGGAGTGTTGCTTCGCGGATGTGCGTTTTCGGTGGCGGTGGCTGTGCCGCTGCTGTCGTTTTCTGCTGTGCATGCTCAGCTGGCTCCCGGTACCGCTTATGTGTTTCCTCCGGCATTGCAGCCCGGCACGACGACAGCGGTGCAGCTGGGCGTCATTGATCCGACTCCTGACCTGCAGTGGTTTGTGCATGATGCGAGGCTGAATCTGCGAATTTTGGGGCCGGCGGGTGATTTTCATCTGCCGCCTCCGCCTTACTGGAAAGGGCCGCGAGGCGGCACGAATGCGCCGCCGATTCCGCGTGAGGTACCAGCTGAGCTGACGATACCGGCTGATCAGCCGGAGGGTTTTGTGTACTGGCAGGTTGCGAACGCGAACGGCATTTCAAAGACGGCTCGTTTCCTGGTCAGTCGTGGTGCGGAGATTGTGGAAACGCGGTCGCGGGATTTGCCGCAGCGACTGCCGTCTTTGCCGGTATCTGTGGCCGGCCGTCTGAGTCGTTTGACGGAGGTGGATCGTTATGAGCTGACGGCGGAGCGTGACGGGCCGATTTCGATTTCTCTGATGGCGCGGCGTCTGGGCGCAGATTTCCGTGGTTTGTTGCGGGTGCATGACGACACCGGTCGTCTGCTGGCGGATTTTTCGGACACGGAGGGTGTGGATGGCGGGCTGACTTTTGCGGCGACGGGTGGTCGGCGATATGTGGTCAGTCTGCACGACGTGGATTTCCGGGGAGACCGGGCATATGTGTATCGTCTAAGTTTTTCGGCGGGTCCGCGGGTGTTGTGCACGATTCCTGCGCGTGGTCGTCGTGGTGCGACGGTGGATGTTGAGTTTGTGGGCAGCGGTCTGCAGACGGGTGGCAATGGTGTGGAGGTATTGCGTCAGTCGGTGCAGTTTCCGGCGGATGCTGTGACTGAGGCGGTGGTGCAGTTGCAGACGGCGTGGGGTGCGGTGCCGGTGCGAATTCCGCTGAGTGACGGGGACGAATTGTCGGCAGGTGCAGATGCTGTGCAGGCAATTGTTGGGGCTGATGTGGCGGTAACGGGCCGTCTGGGGCCTCAGCGGGAGGAGCAGCGTTATGTGTTTGAGGCAGCGGCCGGTGAGAAGTTTTCGCTGGAGCTGCAGTCGGCGGCGATTGGCGGGGCATTGGACACGCAGCTGCTGGTGGAGGGGCCTGACGGCAAGCCGGCTGGTGAAAATGATGACAGTACAGGTACCGACAGTCGTCTGGAGGTGACAGCGGCGGCAGCCGGCAAGTACACGTGTGTGGTGCGAGCGGCTGAGTCTCTGACGGGGCGAGCGGACGATGTGTATCGGTTGCAGTTGCAGCGTCAGTCGGCAGATTTTCGGCTGCTGGCTCCGCAGCAATTGCTGTTGCCATCGGGTGGTCAGGTGGAGGTGGCCATTTCGGTGCAGCGGCAGGGGGGATTTGATGGTGAGATTGCTGTTGTGGCTGAGGGTTTGCCGGAGGGGGTGACAGCGGAGGGTGACTGGAAAATCCCGGCGGGTAAAAACGACTTGAAGGCGATACTGAAGTCTGCGGCGGATGCGGCTGTGACTGCGGCTCGGGTGCAGTTTCGTGGTACGGCTCTGGTGAACGGTACAGAGCGGTCCCGGGTGGCTCTGACGGAGGGGGCGGGGACTTTGTGTCCGACATCCCTGGCGGATCGGCAGGTTTCTGGCAGTGTGCTGGCGATGACGATGGCAGCTCCGATTGACGTGCTGGTGATTGACCGAGAGCGTCAGCGGGACGTGCATCGAGGCACCACGTATCTGGCCGAGCTGGAGATTGTGAGGAAGGATGGATTTACGGGTGAAGTGACGCTGGTGATGACGGGTCAGCAGGACCGTAACCGGCAGGGCATGAAAGGTGACACGACCGTGGTGCCACCCGGTGAAACTCGGGCTTTTTACCCGTGTTTTATGCCGGAGTGGCTGGCTACGGACATTACGAGGCGGATGATTGTGCATGGGATTGTGGTGGTCCCGGATCCCCGTGGAAACCTCCGATATCTGACGAAGCCTGGGGATGCTCGAATTACGATGATCATGGAGGGTGCTTTGCTGAAGCTGGCGCTGGGTTCAGCCAGTGTGTCGGCAGAGCAGGGCGGGGCAGTAGAGGTGCCGATCAGCATCTCGCGTTCGGCGCGACTGCCATTACCTGTGACTGTGCAGCTGCAGGTGCCTGAGGAGCTGCGTGGTGTACTGCGTTGTGCACCCGTGGAGCTGGCTGCGGGAACGGATACCGGAGTGCTGAGAATTGAGGCAGCTGAGGACGGTCGGCTGCAGGGTGTCTGGCCCTTGCGGGTGACGGCGACGGCGCTGCAGGATGGTCGCTGGCCGGTGGTTTCAGAGTCTGAGCTGGAGCTGGGATTTCCGGGGGGCTGTCGGTGAGTTTTGGTTGCAGGTGACGGGGAGGAAACGAGAGCGGGGCCGGTAATGAACCGGCCCCGCTGTTTCGAAGGTTGTGCCACTGCCGGGTTTTAGTTCAGCAGGGACTGCTGCAGTTCAAGGCTGCTGAACAGATCATCGATGGACTGAGCAGCATTTTCCGGGGCCAGTACCGTATTGAGAACGGCAGGGACGGAGGCAGCAGCGGGGGCCGTCGATTTCGTGTTGCGAGCGTTTGTGTTGCCGAGCGTCCGCAGGCTGGTATGGCGTTCTGCTTTGGCAGCGGTACTGCCAGCATTTGCCAGGTTTTCGGCGGCAGTCGGGAACAGGTTGATTCTGCGAGCAGCAGCGGGGGCAGGATCGTATGTGCTGTGTTGCGGTGCAGAGCTGAAGCTTTCGACGACGTCGCCACTGACCGGCGGCGGGTCAGCGATACCCTGGGCATTGGAGTTGGCTGCTGAAAGTGCGAAGGAGTCTGCCATCAGCGGCTGCACAGAAGTTCGGCCGCTGGGGTATCGATAGACTCGATCAGAGCCGCTGTCGCAGATCCAGATGTCCATGGACCCATTGGACGGATCGACGGTAATTCCGGTGGGGCTGCTGTTCTCCGGGCTGATACCCCAGGCGGAGCTGGCAGTTGAAACCCCTGATCCGTTCAGCTGATAGCGGAACACGCGGTCGAACCCAGTGCCGTCATCAACGACCCAGAGGAAGTTTGTACCGCTTTGTGATCCGAAAACGACGTCCTTTGGAGTTGTATTTCCGGAATTGAGGGCGAAGTTGGCGGTGGCAGTCTGGGTGCCTGAAGTGCGGGAAGCAGCGTTTGCGTAGTAGTACACTCGGCGTGCTGAGCGATCGACGACCCACAGGTGTGTTCCGTTGGTAGCGATGCCTTCCACGAGTGCCGTTGTGGGCAGCGTTCCCAGCGTCCAGGATCCCTGCAGCACACCACTGTTGTTGTAGATGTACACTCTGCGATTGGCGTCCAGTACCCACAGTCGTGTGCCGGCAGCGTTGGTGGCGATGCCGCGAGTGGTGGTGTTGGCTGGGTTAAGAGTGTAATTTTCGACGGAGGTGCCAGCGGCGTCATATTCGTAGTTGCGATCTACAGTTGTGTCATTCACAACGTAGAACTTGGTGTCACCGACGATGGGGTCATTGTCGATATTGACGAGCGCGATATCTGCAGGATTGAGGCCACTGTAGAGCGGGTCGGACGAGTTGGAGTTTCCGATGACAGCGGTGTAGGCCACATCTCCGTCGTTGATGGTGTCATCGACGCCGGTCACGGTCACCAGCTGTCCGACGGACCAGTTGGAGGCATTGAAGAACAGCATACCGGGACTGACCGAGCCTTCGGTGG
>JBJTPZ010000250.1:0-19978 GCA_046075365.1 Planctomycetaceae bacterium | reverse complement strand
CTGCACGATTCCCGTCAAAGTGCACCAGAGGATCGTCCAGCATGATAAAGCCGCCAGTATGCTGGAGATACGCTTCTGCCATGGCCAATCGGATGGCCAGCGCAAGGGCTCCGCTCGTGCCCTGAGAGAGCTGTGTCGGTGCGAGTTTTATGGCACCACGGTGCACATGAACCGGCACCGCGCCGTCAAATTCCAGCTTTGCTTCACCACGCGTCACCTGTGAAAAAAGCCGCTCAATACGTTCCGCAAAATCACTCAGGACGTCGTCGCTTCCGACTGTGACCTCGTTGAGCGTGTCACGGATGCGCCTGAGGCATTGTCCAGTTGTCAGTACGCGTCGGAACGCTCGCTCTGCAACCTCTGCCTGCTCCGCCAACTCCTCGCTTCGGCGATCAGCCAACTGACCGTCGAGACGAGCGAGTTCGGTCTTGATATCGTCTCGAGGTTGTCGGTTTTCATTGAGACGAGTTTGAGCTTCGTCCAGTTCATTGATCAGGTGCTCCGCTGAAACGTAACCAGGAGGTACCGACGGCGCAGTATCGAGTTTTTCTTTGGCCTTTTTGAATTCGGCCTGCTTGTTCGGCAGTCGGTCAGCGAGCGAATCCCAATCACCATACGCGGCCTTCCATTTCTCGATTGTTTGCTCCTTTACCTGTGCATGGCCCTCTTCAAGTTCACGTTGACGCTCGACTTCCCTCAATTCCTTTTCAATTGACTGCGCATCTCGCGTCTGCGGCAAGCTATTGATGCTGGCTGCCTCCTGTTCCCACTCATCGAACGTCCTCCCCTGCAGCAGACTTTCGAACGTTTTTTGCTTTATCCTCGCGTCATCTACCAAACCTGCGTGAAACTTTGCAAGTTTCAATGCGGCGTCAACCGTTTCTACCCCGCACGCAGCGAGTGACTGGGCCAGACGTGCTCTGCATTGCTGCAGTTCATCAATCATGGCATCAACATTATCGTCACCGCCATCGACGGTGAGCCTGAGTCCGCCAAGTTCGACCTGAAGCCGACCAGCTGCCGTACCCTGCACACCGTCAGTGTTGACCTCAATGAGCTCTGCCGCGCCCAGACCACGGGTCACTCGGATCATTCCCAGCTCGGTCGCTTCAACACGCCATGCCAGAGTGCGTGCGTTCAGTTTGCTTTCTCCTGACTCGATCGACCGCTCAAGTCCAACGATTTCACCCACAGTGTCTGCATCAGGACACGAATGCTCGTCTACCTTTTTGTTGGCATCGTTAAAGGCCTGCTGAGCAGCTAAAATACTCTGATAACTCTTGATTACTCCTGCGGTGGTTTCCCGTTTCCTGGCTGAAGCCAGTTCTTGATTCAACCTTTCTATTCGGACATCCATCCCTGCTTTGGTGCTTTCCCATGCTTTGACTGTTGCTTCCGCTTGCGGCCACTCTCGGAATGCATCTCTCAACTCTTTCACCTCCTGCTCAAGCCGAGGAACCTGCTGTTCGAGCACTCGGCGATCGTTCAGCGGACCACGCAGACGTGCGTAGTTGCTAATCAGGGTCTGATCATCCTGATCACTCTTTTCCAATTCGCTCAATGCCAAAGTGCAACGATCTATTTCCTTTTCAGTCCCCAGCAGTCCATCCCGTTCGACAACAATCTGCTGCCACGCATACCACGCTGCGAGAATTTCACCGACGCCTCGGCTCCAGCGATCGTTCACTCCCTTCTCTTGTCCGTTCTGACGCTGCGGCCGACCACGTTCGTCATCCCAGCGGCCGAACCATTTTTCAATTTTCTCGTTCAGAACAGTCGTCAATCGCTGTTGATCCACGTCTCCGGCAGCAGCATCGCCGGCCCGCAGCAGATCGCGTATGTCCCGCAGTTGTGCAGTATTTTGCCGCAGGGAGGCGATTGTCTGTTCCAGTTCAGTATGACCAGTAAACAGCACATGCCTGAATGTGGCCTCTGAATGCCCGAGCATTTCAGTGAGTTTTGCGGAGACGGTCTGAGGGTCAGCCAGCGGCGCTGCACCGGCAGTGAAGAGGCGAGTGGCTTTCCCAACGCCCCAGCGTTTTTCCAGTGTCCATTCTTTGCCGTCCTGCACAAATGTCAGTGTGATGGAAGCATGATCCCCGGCAGGGAGCGGGAACCAGGCCTCCATGGTGTCCCGAAGTTTTGCGGGCGTCAGGTTGGATGCGGTGAATAAGGCATGGAAAATCGCCTGCCGCAGTGTGCTCTTGCCCATATCGTTCGGGCCAGCAACCACAGCATGCGGTCGTGAGACGTCAGTGGTGTCGTCCAGAAATCGGCCGAATGGGTGCAGCCGGATTGTTTTCAGTCTCATCGGGGTGAAACCTCCTGAATGAGTTCATAAGCCAGCGTGGCGGCCTCTGGAAATTCGCTGTCATTGACAAGGGCCGTGAGCAGGCGTGCCGCAAGACTGCCAGCAGGGTAGGTGGAAGCGATCCGGCCAGCGTCAATGCGGTCCCGAATGTTGTCTTCAACGGTCAGCAGCAGAAACTTCTGGCCCGGCCCGGACAACACATCCCGGAATTTCAGGCGATCCCCTGGGGACAGGTGGCCTGTGAGCTGAAGGTCGAGGATTGTGGACCCCGGATCAAACTCCCGGCATCGCTGTTCCAACGCAGCCACATCCGTCTCGTTTCTGAGTTCTTTTTCGATTCTCACAAAACGAATCCTGCCGGGCCCGAGTTTCTCGTAACGCAACACCCGATCTGGCTCACATTCAAGATACCACGCACTTCCACCATGACGCACCCGTACCGAATCAGGCGTATGAATGCCTGCCATGAAATACGGGGAGTGCTCTCCTGAGTCGGTCATCGGAAAAGGCACGTGAATATGACCCAGCAGCCATGTTGTCAGGCCGGCAGCTTCGAGAGCCTGACGGTCCATGCTGAAGTACCTGTCTGCATCGTCCAGACCAAGTCCGGTAACATTGCCATGGGCGATTCCAATTCGCACGGCTGTGGCCTGGCGCTGAACACCGGCGACCCAGCCGATGGTCGAATCGCGGCCGGTTTTCGATGGGCAGGGACAGGGGAAAAACTGAATCGGCATTCCGTTGACTTCGAACTCCCGAACGACTGGTTCATCCAGCACCTCGATGTTATTCACGGATTCGCAGGATCGCCGAAATCGCTTCCACAGGTCGCTTTCGGGGCCGGACACGAAGTCATGGTTTCCCGGAACGATGAGCACAGCCTCGCCGGAGAATTCTTTCAACACCTCGACAGTCCGGTCGATGTCGGTGACCTTCACCCGTGTTGAATCAAACAGATCACCGGCAACAACAAAGAAATCCGCCTCGCGATCGTTGGCCGTTCTGACCAATCGGACGAGAGCCTCGAATCTTTCGCTGACCAGCTGCCGCCGGAGCTCCTCATTGAACTGACGGTAGGGGATCCCAATGTGGTTATCGGCCGTGTGAACAATTCGAATGGGCATCAGACATGTCCCGTATGAGTCTCCGAACGAGCGTTCCCTGCTGAGAAACGCAGGCAGTGAGAATGCCGGTGTTTTTCGTTTCTTTCGTACCGAAGCAACGGACAATCGCTAAAGAAACGCAGGTTTGCAAGTAAGCATAAGTTTACACGGAAAATTGTCACAACGCGAGAGTCGCGGGGCTAAAAAGTTCGCCGGTCAGCTGCTGTCCAACTGAACGCGGACGTCCGCAACTACTCGGTCCGCAAACCGAATGCGCAGATGTGCCCATAACCGGTTGGCTGGAAGACTCCTCGCGATGTGGGCCGCCAATCCTTACGCAGTCGGCTGTGCTGCTGAACAGCGAAATGATCCGGTGATTGCAGCCATTCTCTCGCTAACCTCCATGTTGCTGGCTGGCAGCATAGGGGTTGTTGTCGCCAGTGTTGGGAGGCGTGGAGCGTGGACAGCCAGAATCGTTGTGTCGTGTTCTGGCGTTGTTAATTCCATTTGAGCTCTTCTCCATAAAGGCCGATTGTCCGCCATCGCCGGCGCAGCCGGACATTCCAGTCCAGCTTAAGCCACTTTCCTGGAAAACTTCGATTTTCTGGATCTGAACGAGCAAATTCGCGCCGATTTTTGTTGACAACAGATGGGACTCCCTGCGCCAAAGTTGGGGGCAAGACAAAAATTCGGAAACAACTGACAGATTGTCCTGAGAAAAACCACAAAAAACTGCAAATCACGGACTGGGTAAAATGCCTGCGAAGAACGGCCAGCGAGCAGACGCCGTCATTCTGGAAAGACTCACCAGGTACCTCCTGTGGCTGGAGAACAGCCGGACCGGCCTGACCGTTGACGATATACGCAGACGGGACGAAATAGGGGAAAAGACCGTCCGTCGCGTACTTAGCGAGATGGAAAGGTGTGGCTGGGTGGAATCTGCGCCGCGTCCATCAGAACACAACAAGAAGTACTGGACCATCAAAAAACCACCACAAATTGAGTTTGCACACGACGAGTTGCTTTCGCTGTATCTGGGGCAGCAAATGATGCAACCGCTGTCAGGCACACCACTGTGTGCCGGCTTCCGCAATTTGATGACCAAAGTCAAAGCAAATCAGCCCAGGGCAGTGGAAGAGCTGGCAGAAGTCTTTCTGAAGCACTTTCAGATCGTGCCCTTCGGCCAGTGCGACTACAGCGAGAAAACAGAGCTGCTGTCCGAGTTGATCCACGCAGTGAATAACAACCGAGAAATCACGATCGTGTATCAGAGCCTAAAATCAGAAAAGCCAAAAACTTATCCTGTCCACCCATACGCATTTTTTTATCATCGAGGTGCCCTCTATATCGTGGCCTATCGCCCGGACACTGAGGAGACAAAGCACTTGAAACTCAATCGTCTGTTCAGCGTGGCAGAAACAGGCAAGGCGTTCAAACGGCCATCGACGTGGAATCTCGCGGACTCACGCAGCAAGTCCTTCGGCGTTTTCACATCCTCTGGTAAGCCTCAAGTTGTTAGCATTCAATTTGTTGGCTGGGCCGCCAGTCACGTGAAGGAAGCCACTTGGCACAGTTCACAGGAAATCACCATGCATGACGATGGCTCCCTGACACTGAAAATGATCGTAACAGACCTCACAGAGGTGCAAACGTGGGTACTCGGGTTCGGACCCGAAGCAACAGTGCTTGAGCCCAAAATACTCATTGACAAGGTTCGCAAGGCAGCTGCCGGAATCTCCAGGTTATATGCTGAACAGCCATAACAGGCAGCCCTCAAAGCTCAGCCGCCGGGATCGCAGTGGCGCTCCGGACCTCATCACGCTCAACAGACACTCAATAGGTCAATGGCTAACGAGCACCGTGGCGCAGCAGCACACGGCTTATTGTTCATGGGCAAACTTCGGCCCCGTCGGAACTTCCGAATCCCATTGGGCATCGGCCCCTGCAGTCGGCACACTCGGTCACTGTGGCATGACAACAATCATCGCGTGAAAAGACGAGAATCGGCAACTCCATCAGTGCCGTTGCTCACAGCCACCGCGTCGCTCTGCAGTGAAACACAGGCGGGTAACCGAGTGGAAGGCTGCGAGTAAATCACGTATAGACGCAGTACAGCACGCGATGCGGCCGTGTAGAACAGTTTCCGCGTTTCCGGTGTGAACTGATTTTCAAAGCCCGTCAGGATCACAATGTCTGACTCCAGGCCTTTATATCGCCAAATTGTGGCGTACTGAATCGCCCGCGAATCCCCATCATGCTCCTCCTCACCAACAAACGGTACGCCGGCAAGATTTGCACAATTCGCAAACGCTGAATTTTTTAACCTCTTTCGCCCAACGACACAGATCTGCGACGGCTGGATTTTGTCCTCAAGAACCAGTCGCCGTACGATGTCAGCCGCCCGGTCTGTCACCCCCTGATCATCCTGCGGCTGCCAGGTCAGCACCGGATCCCCATCAGGAACGCCGTCCATTGATATTTCCTCACGCCCCAGTGTACGGCGGATAAAGTCGGAAATGCTGCGAGTGCTCCGGCAGTTTTCCCGCAGCAAGAATGGCCTCGTAATTGGAAACTGAAAATCCCGACCAAAAATGTTCTGGTCAGGGTCATAAAAAATGTACAGAGGTGACACCCCGGGATTTGGCAGCAGATCTTCAATCAGCACCCACCACTCGCTCTGAAAATCCTGGCCCTCGTCCACGACAATCGCTTCGTACATGCCCTTGGCGCCCCTGTCGATTGCCTGCTCAAGGTATTCAATGCACTTCACGCTGTAGTACTCAGACCGCAAATTTTCGTCATGCGGAACGTCAACAGACAGTCCGGTGGTTCTTGCCAGATGCTCGCACAACTCGCTGAAGGCAAAAACATCGATTCCCGGCAAATTGTGCGTGCTGACCTGCTGCTGCAGCATCTGCTGCAGTCGCAGGTTGTAGCACAGCAACAGAACTCTCTTGCCCGCTTTGGCAAACATCACCGCTCGCTCAATCGCCAGCAGCGTCTTACCGCAACCCGCACAACCCTCAATCAGCAAGCGATCCTGGGTTTCCGCAATTTTCAGAAGACGTGACTGCTGGCTGGTCAGCCTGATCAGCTTTCGGCGTTCCGTCTCAAGATGACTACTAAACGACTGAGCAAACTGGAAGGTCGGCTTCAGCGCGTTAACAGCCTGTTCGATCATTTCACGGCTCAGACACACATCTCGCGGCACCTGGACGCGTTTAACCCTTTCAAGGGTCGTCGCCAAATCCTCCAGATCACTTTCGAAAATTAATTGGTCCCGATGCAGCGAAACTGGCAGACGGCCCCGGAACGCCGAAGCCCCGCACAGAAAGACAGCAAATGAGTGCGGGACCGTTTGATCCGACCAGCCTGGCACATGCTTGCAGAGAAACTTCTGAACGTTGTGCATTCCCTGCTGGGCCTGCTGGACAGGATCCTTCACGGCCTTGCCTTCCGAATCCTTCCAGCCTGTGGCGTCGTGCTTGATAGTGCCAGGCTTGGCCTCTATGGTAATAAGGCCCAGTTTTTGATGCAGAATGACAAAATCGCATTCACCTTGCTGCCACGTTCTGTCCATTCCTCGCCATGACAAGCTGTGCAGTACGTGATAGTGGTCACCCAGCTGCAATTCGGCAGCCTCCAGCAGAGTTCTTTCAGCCTCGCTGTAAGACTCATCGTAGGACCGTGGAGAATAGACTTTGGCCATACGAACCGCTCTCCCGACGGGTTTACCCAAAAGTCCGGGGGAAATTACACGAAACTCGCACGGTGTCAGACTACCCAACACTGCACTCAAATGTCACCATGGTGTTTCGGAAGACCGGTGATTTCGGGGAAAATGCGGCGGTCGCACATAATCCGAGGGGATATGCCATCTGACGGTTTCTGCCAGGCCTGAGGGACGGCGCAAGACAGGCAGCATGTCAGAATCAGCAGGATTCTGGCGGTCAGAATGGTTCGCACCCGGCCCGTCACCCGAACTCACGACGCAGCAAAATCGTCGCCTGCACTGGCCTCATGAAAATTACCAGCCATCCGGCCTTGAAATTGCCGAAGCATTGCAGACAGCCCCGCTCGTTTCCCTGCGGAGCATTTCGACCACCATCAGGAATTCCCGCATATGCCCATCCGTTCACGCAATTTGTACACACCAGGATCTCCGGACCCATTCAAACTCAGCCGCAGCAAAGTACAGATGTTTCTGGAATGTCCGCGGTGCTTTTACCTTGATCGGCGACTGCGAGTCGACCGAGTGGACGGTCCGGCTTTCACACTGAATTCAGCGACCGACACTCTGCTGAAGAAAGAAATGGATGCCTTTCGCGAACGTCGCGAGGTTCCGCCGATTGCTGAGCGACATGGGCTCAATGCCGTTCCATTTCAGCATCCGCAGATGGACGACTGGCGCGCCAATTTTCGGGGCGTCACTTACCTGCACCCGGAATCCAACCTGCTGCTGTCCGGGGCCATCGACGACCTGTGGCAGGACCTGCAAACCGGCGAACTAATTGTGGTAGACTACAAGTCGACCAGCAGCACGAAGCCAATTGACCTGGATGACGCCTGGAAGCAAGGCTACAAACGACAGATGGAATTCTATCAATGGCTGCTTCGCCGCAACGGACTGACGATCAGCAACCGCGGCTATTTTCTGTACGTCAATGCCCGCACGGATCTTGATGCATTCCACGATCAGTTGCTGTTCACCAGTCAACTGATTCCTTACGACGGCAACGACGAGTGGGTTGACGAAACCATCAGGGCTGCAGGGCAATGCCTGGCCAGTTCACAAGCTCCGGCAGCCACTGCGGACTGCAAATGGTGTGACTATCGCACCTGCGCCTCCCAAGTGCTGACAGGACACTAAGACTGACCGGGACCGAACAACGCTGTCAGGAATTTCTGGTCAGATGCCGAAACTTTTCGAAGAGTCCGGCATTTTCAGCCCGCTCGGGCACAGTTTCTCGCAGGATTGAAGCAGGGTTCAGCATGCACTGTCTGTGTATCAGCAACTGGTCGATTTCAGCCTGTTGCACCAAACCCTGCGTCAGCCCAAACCGAGCCACTTCCTGACCACAAACCCAGATCGTCACGCCGTCACAGGATTCGGCTCGCGTGAAGGCATCAGTCAACTGATTAAAGGACACGACGGGTTGCTGATAGTCCCACTCAGTCTGCAGCAGGCGCCCCATCGCCATTTGCACACACAACCCGCGAAGATTAGGCCACACTTGACGTGCGGTTCCCAGTGACTTGTTCAACTGCGACCAGCCGGTCTTCGACTTTTTTGATGTTTCCCGACATTTCAATTCAACAAACACTTCCGGGCATTCGCGTGAACCAAAGACCAAATCAATTTCCCGATAGTGTCGTGAGGCATTGAGCATACCGCCAGAGAATTTTTGCCTGAGTATTTGAGGTCCACAGGCTCCTGGGACGGCAGCAGCCAGAAACTGCTGCAGCAACACCTCCCAACGCCGCAGCAATCGGTTGTAGTCCTGCGCGAAGGGGCAGGCAGCACGGGTTGTCTGGTTTTGCAATCGCAGTTTTCGAGTCCATGCAAGCACCTCAGGATCACGGGGATCCAGCAGTGCAATCGATAACTCGCGATCACAACCGTTACTCCGACCTGACGCAACAGCACCACTGGACAATAATGCAGTATGCATGCATTTGGCTCCCAGCCAAAAAACCACACGCTGACAGGAATCTCCGCAATCCCGGTGATTGCGGAGATCTGCTGCTAAAAAATCCGTTCTCGGATCACGCTCCCTGATATGGAGGCCCCACGCGCAAACGGTTCCCATCTGCAAACCACAGGGATTCCAGAGCAAAAGCCCGCTGTGCCGGCAAGGTATTTAACGACATTGCCGGCCGTTCGGTCATCAGAATGAGTGGCACCTGCTGCCCATTGGTCCGCAGTTTCTGCCGGAACGAATTGACCAGTTCGGGTCGATCATGTCCCTTCCAGCTTTGGTTGCCAATACCGCGGGCATGAGGTGAACGCAGCTGTGGGTCAACGACAATCAGACCGGCAACCGGAGCAGTGAACTGTGGCGACCCAGCCAGTGGCAACAGTTGCTCAAGCCGAGTGAACCAGCAGTTGCCGTACAGCCACGCTGTCTCACCCTCTGAATCAAGGCAAATCGCGGTGGTCGGAACATCGTACACCTGCGAATACCACTGACGCAGCAGTGCTTTGCTGTGAACGGCCACGACCCAGCGGGCGGGGTAGGGCGCTACTGCCAGCTTCAACAACTGCTGAAGTATGTGGTTTGTGGACCCACAGTTGCCGATCAGCAACCCGATTTCATCCATGACCAGCTGAGCCGCCGTCTCGGCTGTGAGCTGAAAATCGCCGATCTTCCGATTCGTCTCCCGAACGATTCTTGAGACACGAATTGCAGGATACGGATAGTTCCCCAAACCGGACTGCTCATCTGACACGGTATCGACACTCATGAAGAAACTCCTTGCCAATACAAGAATTAACCGGATGACCTTCCCGAGAACCACTCACACAGCCAGTTTTTCACCACAACCGGAGCAAAAGCGAGCTCGTTTGTCGACCACTGTGGTGCACGCGGAGCAGGTTCGCTCTGGTGCAGCCTCTGACACCACTGCCGGCTGACAGGCAGTGATCTTCGGTGTCTGCTGCATTTCCTGACGAATTTGTCGCAGCACCAGCAGTGCATCAGACTTGCTGGCAGTGCAATCCCGATCGCGATGAGCGACGCAGCGAAAACAGCCTTCGTCGGCTGTACAATCACAGCTCTGCACTCGTTCGATGGCCTTGCCAATGAGTTCCGCCATATGCTCAAATGCAGTCGCTGTCAGCCCCACTCCGTCATACACATCGTCGTAAAGAAACAGCGCCTTTTCACCTGTTGGCAGCTCATCCACACCCGCTGAAAAGTCCTGCGTGTCACAGGGACCAACAACTGTTGGAAATAGTCCGCTAAGCACACGTTCACAGGACTCCAGAGCCTGCTTCTCGCTGCCCTGCAGCAACGGCCGCACATTTGGCCAGAAGTCCTGCTTTAACAACAGCATTGTGCCTTCGGTTGGAACCCGATGTGCCTGCATGCCCTGACTGCCCTGCCAAACTTTAACTGTCGCTCCACTGCGATCCCGCTCAGTGACACTGGCGAGTGCCTCTGTAACTTCAAGTCTTGCTACCGAAACACGAACCGAGCCGAAATCAGCCTGCTTTGTCGCCGCGAAGAGCTTGATTTTCTTGTGTATGAAGGCGGTTGTTTCATGGCTGGAGCGTTCTGGCCTCAAATCGACAATCCGATCGCGGACTCTGACATCCACAACCCGATACACTTTGCCTCCGTGTCGATACAGGCCTCTTCGATAGCATTCACGCAACAGATGCCAGCTGTCGATTTCGCCAATCTCAATGCCGCCCTGTAGTCGCAGTTTGTATGAACCGCTGCCACCGCCGCGAAGCCTGACCTCCCCATGGGGGTCATCGCGATAGACCTCATCAACTTCGATCTGGCCGTCATTTTTCTGCTGGTGAAGTTTCTGCAGCTCTGCACCAAGAGCTTCACTGTCCTTTTCCGGCCAGTCGCCACCAGACTCTCGTATGGCACAGGCGTAGTGCTGGCTCAGCAACCGCTGGTTAGACAGGGTGAGACACAATGGCTCAGTGGTCCGAGCAAACAGTTCCTCAGGGTGCTCCGCGAAATAGCTGTCGATAGGCGTCTCGGCCGGCAGGAAGACAGCAGCTCCTTCCCGTCCCCCTCGAGCTGCACGACCAACTCGCTGCCAAAGACTCATCATGCTGTGCGGCAGTCCGACGCACACCACAACGTCAATTTCGCCAATGTCAATTCCCAGCTCGAGCGCACTGGTGGTGAACACAACTCGGACGCTGCGGTCCCGCAAACCGTCTTCGATACTCTCTCGCTCAACGGCGCTCAACCCCGACCGATAGACTCGTACATGTGGCGCCTCGGGCACCGAACGCATCATTTTCTCAGCAGCGACGCGACTGGGGCAGAACACCAGCACAGACAATCCCTTTTCGGCCAGGCCGAGTGCCAGTTTTCGTCCACCGTCGTAGAAGTGTTCGCCGGTGCGAACCATCCACATTTTTCGAGCCCCCTGGGAGCTGCCGTCAGAGGTTGAGTCGATTGCGACAAACGGCTGACCGGTCAGCGTCTGCATATGAGCAGCAGGATCCTGAACAGTGGCTGACGTGGCTATAAACTTCGGGTTGGCACCGTGTCGGCGACAAATCTGCTGCAAACGTCGCAAAGTCAGGGCCACGTTAGTGCCGAAGACACCTCGATACTCGTGGCATTCATCGACAGCAACCAGCTTGAGATTACTGAAGAATCTGGCCCACAGTTTTTCGTGGTTCTGCATGATGCCCAAATGCAGCATGTCAGGATTGCTGAGCAGAATCTGGGCCTGCTGTCGAATTTCAGGACGTACAGTTCCCGATACAGCACCGTCGTACCTGGCAACAAAGTGTTCCTTATTGCGACAGCGTCCGGCGATTGACGGAATATCCAGTGCCATTTGTCGCAACTTGATAAGCTGATCGTTGGCCAGCGCCTTCTGCGGAAACAGGAACAGGGAGGTTGCGTCTGGATCGAGGCACAACTGATGCAATGCCGGCAGCGAATAGATCAGGGACTTGCCACTGGAAGTGCGAGTGGCGAGCACTGTGTTGTCACCTGAAACAATGCTTTCAATCGCTTTGTGCTGATGCGAAAACAAGCCGGCGGGAAACTTCTGAGCCACGTACTGTCGGACAGGTGTGGCCAGTGAGGATACGGCGTGATTCGAGAACACGCCTGTTTTTCCGGATTGCAGAGGAGGGTCATACAGCACTCGCAGACCTTCGATTGACTGCAGCATTTCTGCTGTAGCAGCGATAACACCGCGACCGCACGCACTTTCACCTGACACCAGTTGCTGTTCAGCTTGACTGCTCATCGAGATCCCATCCCGAAAAAAGTGGAAGATTCATTTAGAACGCGGGCAGTATTGAATGGGCGCCTGGTCAGCCTGCGTCCAGGCAGTCAGAGCCAACGAAGTTTTTTCAAAAAAGTCCAAAATCCAGATTTTTCCGAACTTTGTTGGCGACTGATCGCGTGGCGGGACATCAGCTACAGCAGAAACACGCCCCGCCACACCTGGAGCGGGCTGTTGCCGCCACCTTGCGACCACTAATTCACACCATGACCTGGACCAAAAGGCGATTTCCGTCGCTGAATCGCCAGTCCGCTGCCGGCGATTTTTGTCCAGATCTGACCCGGTGTTTTGCTGCGATCTCAACGCACCGCGGCCTTGATGGGTGCCGGTCGCTGCGGGGAGGATGTGGGCACTCGCGCCCCAGTCGCTGCCGTGCTGCCAGCATTCCCCGCTAATCAACGTTGCGAATGTGTTCCGGGGCGGGCATCAGTAACTCGGGCTTTCCAGCCCGAGATCTGCCCTCTGCGACTGGACTGCCTCGAGATCACCGCACGCCGATGGGCGGATGTGCCCTGCATCCCGGATGCGCAGCGATGGTGCATGACACCGAAAGTGTGTGCTGCCACCCTCCAGATCAGCAACTAACAACTGAACGACCAGTCACTCGATCGTCCGGTCAGTTGAGTGATCGACAGGGCAGGGCAGGAAGTGGACGGGAAGACGAGATCCGTTGAGGCCGGCGAGCAATTTTGCCGGGAGCGATTTGTTTACCGCCAGAGAGTGCCTCAAAACCGGGGCGTCGAGCTTGTATTTGGCCCGGGGTTCTTGTGATGATCGTGACTGGCGATCCCTCACTCCGTCCGCATCCAGTACGAAAACCCTTGCCAGCCACGCTTCAACCGTATGGTATTGCAAACCCGCAGAATTCCCGTCACATGCTCCTGCGGACGCCAGTTTTCCGTCGTCAGCACCGCAGCGGGAAGTCAGGTCAGGTGCCCGGCGTGCAAGCAACTACTCGGACCGCAACTCACCGCAGAGGTTGTTGCACCTGCGGCTGTTACTACACCCGAATCCCCACAACAGGCTGCATTCCTGCCGACAGTTGAGCCTGACCAGCATTTTCCTGTGTCGGATATCATGGCCCTCGATCTTGCCGAATTGACCGCGATTTCTCTTGAGCCACCGGACGACCTGCGTGATCAGGACCCGACGACAGGCGGTTCAGATTTTGTTGGCCTGGACGATCCTGACATCCGGACACTGGCACCTTCACTTCAGATAGTTTTTCAGGAACTCCTGACACTGCGGTGGCTTGGACGAACATGCAATCTGCGGCAGTTACAGTCCACACTGTCACTCGATCTGATCGAGTTGCAGTCTCGCCTCCAACGACTCGCAGCCCACGGGCTAATAGAGGATCCTCGCAGCAGCACTGAGAATCTGCAGGTGATCCCGCGCGCAGAGCGAGTCGTCCGAAACAGTCGGACACCGGTTACCGGGCCAGGTTCGGTATCGAATCCGCCGCCTCCAGTGCCATCGCTGCCGCCAGCCACAACTGTCGCTGTGGACCCGCAGCCTCCGCTGCTCCGAAATCTGCCCGCGTCGGATCGTCAGGCACTCCAGCCCCCTACCGCGGCACCTGCGAGCCGTCCGGGGGAGCGTGAGCGACTGGCAACGACCCCGTTGCCGGAGACTCTGCCGACACAGGCAGGAAGTGAGCCCGCAGCTCAACCTGCATTTTCGTCCACCACGGTACCGTTGTGGATCGAGCAATTGATGGCGTCCCCGCGGTTTGAAGAACAGCAAAAAAATGCCGGTCGAATACGACTGAATCGTGAGGAATTCGCCCGCATCCTGCAGGCGATTAATGATCGCGGCGGACGGACAACGGTCGCTGCGTTAAGTCACCAGCTCAATATTTCCTTGCACCGTCTGGACGGCCGATTGGCCATATTTCAGCGGGTGCTGAACATGGACGGCAGCGTCATCTTCCGCCGCGACCACGCCAGCGATACAGTCGAAATCGACCGCAATCTGCTGCAAAGACAGTTTGAACTGTTGTGACGCTCGCAACCTTGACCAAACAACAACGACTCACAGTCGCAGCCAACGGTGGTCAACCATACTGATACCGCAAAGCGTGTACCGGCAGTGGATGTATCCGCATCTCAAGGGACCGGATGACGACACGATGCTGCAGGCTGGTGGGAGTGTCCGCCCGTGCGACTGCAGAATTTCTGCCCCCAAGGACTCTCACACTGACATCCAAAACTCGCTACACTTCGGGCGTACACAACTTCGTCAAGAAACGCAGCAAAGTCAGGAATGCTCCGAATGACTCCTGTCAGTCGAACAATTACTACCGTGCGCCGCAATGAAATCCTTGATGCACTGCGTCGGGGTACGGTGCCGGGCAATCGCCTTGATTCCTTTGCTGTGGGCCTGTCACATCTTGAGCCAACTTTGAATGAAGAGCTCGAACGTACATCCTCAAGTGGTAGTCAGTTCAAGGCTGTCCGGGGTGAATATGGCTGTGGCAAAACTTTTTTTGCCCGCTGGATCGCAGAAAAAGCTCGACAATTTCGCTTTGTCACGGCCGAGGTACAGATTTCAGAGACTGAAACCCCACTGCATCGCCTCGAGACAGTCTATCGGAGAATTGCGGAATGCATGCTGACATGCAGTGGTGAGCCCGGAGGGTTTCGCAATTCGATCGATGGATGGTTTTATGTACTGGAACAAGATGTACTTGCAGAAGGAGACGTTGACCCTGAGGACGAAGACCTGCTGATGCAGCGCACAAATGACTTACTGGAAAAACGCCTTTCAAGAATCACGGCCACGGCCCCGACGTTCAGCATGGCCTTGCGTGGATACCGTCGCTTTCAGGCGGAAGGGAACACTGCTTTTGCCGATGCCATTATGAATTGGCTGGCGGGCCAGCCCAACGTTGCAGCGGCCGCCAAACGAGAGGCTGGAATACGCGGCGAAATTGACCACATGGGCGCACTGACGTTCCTCCAGGGTGTTCTCGCTCTATTGAAAGACTCAGGCCAGGCCGGTTTACTGCTGGTATTGGATGAGCTGGAAACGATCCAGCGAGTTCGCAGCGATATCCGAGATAAGAGCCTGAACGCTCTGCGACAAATACTGGACGAAATTGATCGTGGTCGTTTTCCGGGCTTGTACCTTGTGGTCACGGGAACGCAGTCATTTTTTGAGGGTCCCCAGGGAGTACAGCGCCTGCCCCCGCTGGCGCAGCGACTGCACGTGCATTTCGATACAGACACCAGGTTTGACAACCCGCGGGCCGTCCAAATCCGCTTAACACCATTTGATCAGGAACGCCTCTTTCTGGTCGGCCAGCGGATTCGTGATATCTTTGCTACCCACTGCCGCAACGCCGATCGAATCAATCGCCTCTGCGGCGATGACTACGTTCGCAGATTTGCAACTGCCGTTTGCGGCCAGCTGGGCGGGAAGGTCGGAATGGCGCCCCGTGTTTTTCTGAAGAAACTGGTGGATGAAGTGCTTGATCGAATCGATCTTTATCCAGATTTCCTGCCCGAGCGGGATCATGAAGTCAAGATCTCGGACTCCGAACTGACGGACCTGGAACGTGCATCGCGCGGAGCAAATGACGTGAACAATATTGAGCTGGATCTGTGAGCAATTTTTCACAACTGCACGCGTTGGTGCAGCATCATGTGGTGAACAGTCTGGGGTGGCGATCTCTGCGTCCGTTTCAGGATGATGTGATCCCGCACCTGCTGTCCGGTCGTCACATGGTCATTCTTGCACCAACGGCCGGCGGCAAGACCGAGGCCGCGTTTTTCCCGCTGGTAACACGACTGCTGTCAGATTCCTGGCCTCGGCTCAGCATCCTTTATGTATGTCCGCTAAAGGCGCTGCTGAACAACTTACACATCCGGCTGTCCTATTATTGTCGGTTATTGGGGCTGAACTGTGGACTGTGGCACGGCGACGTCCGACAGTCCGAACGCAAACGAATCCTGCGGGATCCACCCGAAGTCCTGTTGACCACTCCTGAATCCCTGGAAGTGATGCTGTTGTCGTCCCGTGTTGACCATCGAGCGATGTTTGCAGATCTGCGTGTTGTGATTGTTGACGAAGTTCACTCCTTTGCGGGGGACGACCGTGGCTGGCATCTGCTGAGCGTACTGAGCCGCGTTACTCGTTTCGCCGGGCGAGAGTTGCAGCGAGTCGGCTTATCAGCCACTGTCGGTAATCCGGAGGAACTGCTTTCGTGGCTGACCTTCGGCTCCTCAGGAGAGAGCCTCGTATACTCACCACCAGATGCTGCAATTCCGCAGGGTGATGTGAGTATCGACTATGTTGGTCAAATGAAAAATGCAGCCACCGTCATTTCGCGACTGCATCGCGGGGAGAAACGTCTGGCATTCGTGGACAGTCGCTCGCGAGTCGAGGAGCTTGGGACAGCATTGCGCAGCTGCGGCACAAGAACCTGGGTCACTCACAGTTCACTCAGCCAGGAACAGCGACTGCAGGCTGAACAAGCGTTTGCGGGCGGTCAGGACTGTGTCATAGTCGCCACCAGCGTGCTGGAACTCGGGATCGATGTCGGCGATCTCGACAGAGTAATCCAGATTGACAGTCCACCGTCAGTGGCCGGATTTCTTCAGCGAATGGGACGAACCGGTCGGCGTACCGGATCGACTCGCAATTGTCTTCTACTGGCCACAGATCACTTATCATTGTTGCTGGCAACAGCCGTGGTGGATGTATGGCAGACGGGATATGTCGAACCCGTAACGCCCCCCCCCGCACCATTACACATTCTGGCACACCAGCTGATGGCGCTCGCTGTTCAGCAACGTGGCGTCAAACGGCAAACAATACTGCATTGGCTTGACAGAGTACCGGCATTTGCTGCGGTCTGTTCATCGCAATTGAATCAGTTGATCGACTGGATGATTTCCGAAGACCTCATCTGGGATGACAATGGGGTTCTGTGGTTTGGCAAACGAGGAGAGAAGGTTTATGGGCGGCAGAATTTCATGGAGCTTTTCTCCGTGTTCATGGTACCCCCGGTTTTTGAAGTGATGCATGGCCGCCATCACATTGGCTCGGTTGACGAGATCACGTTTCTGACCAGACAGCAGGGCGTCCCTGTGCTGCTGCTGGGCGGTAAACCGTGGCAGGTAAACCATGTTGAATGGTCGCGGCGGATTGCCTATGTTGAGCCAGTGCCGGATGGGGGCATCGCGAGGTGGTGTGGCAGTGCTCGCCCAATTTCGCATCGTCTTGCCACAGCAGTAAGACGGATCCTCACATCAGTGGAGGAACGAGCTTTCTGGAGTCAGCGTGCGGTGACTCAGATGCAGCAATTACGGTTGAGCAGTCATTGGCTGCCCTCAGATCAAACATGCCTCGTTCGTTCATCAGGGCACGATCTGCGATGGTATACATTCGCGGGCACCCGAGCAAACCTCGCGATTGCAGCAGGCTTGCGGAGGTTGCTGCAGGCTCCTGTTCGCAGTAATGCGATTTCTCTCACTATTGATCGCTGCACGGATTTACAGGCTGTCCAGCTGGCTATCGAGAAATTGCGATCACTGTCGCCGGAATCGCTGTTGCCGGAGATTGAACCGGCGGCCATCTCCGGGCTGAAATTCTCAGATTGTCTGTCGCCGGATCTGGCGGGTGCGATGTTGCAGCAGCGGTACTCGGATCACGACGCTGTTCGTGTCTGCCTTACCGAGTCGGTAGCTGTCAATACCTTACCAGGTGCGGATGAACTGGCGAAACTTCTGCGACTGTAGACTGGCCCCGGTCTCAGGCAATGCCAGCATCAGTGAGTTGCCGGTCTCGACCGATGAATGTGGTGTTTTTCTTGTCATCGACCGAACACTCTCAAGCTCGAAGCATGCTCCGTCAGTGCGGCAGGGAATTCAATTATTCCATTCCGTCGGCGCCAGTCGCAATTCAATTCAGTTCAGCCGGATTCTGCATTCCCGCAGCAGAATTTCGCTGGCCTCTTCACTCATCTGCGGGTCCACGGTAGACTTACTTGTCAGGTCTATACTGTCACATCCCCCGCCCCATTTGTCGATACTGCCCGTGACCACTTCTTCTGCCGACACGCCGCAAAGCAATCCGTCTGGTGATCATGCCGGTCCGTTGCGTCTGAACCCTGTCACTCTTTCGTCGGCAACCAGTGAGGTCGATTTTCAGCTTCATCAGTCCGCTGTTGAGTGGAGTCTGATTGAGCCTATTGTAATCTCAAGCGAGGATGACATTCGCTCACGTGTCAATTGGCGTGAGCGATTGCAGCCTTTTCATCATCAGATCCAGAACCTGATTACATTCTGTCGCAGACTGCCAGTGTCAATTATTGCAGACGACGTTGGTCTGGGCAAAACAATCAGTGCCGGTTTGATTCTCAGCGAACTGCTGATCCGTCGCAAGGTCAATCGCGCCTTAGTCGTATGCACCAGGTTAATCGGTCCACAGTGGATCGAAGAACTCGAAAACAAGTTTGGGATCGACGGCAGATTCACCACAGGAAACGAAGCGCCTCGCATATTCGCTGGGGACAGCACAGTGGTTGCCACCACTTACGAAACATTGCGAGCGCATCTTGACCATGCACGGACCGCAGGCTTTGAAATGCTGATTTTGGACGAAGCGCATAAGCTTCGAAATCTTCATGGAACGGCGAATCCCCCGCAGACTGCACAAAGGATCCGGCAGCTGCTTGAGCAGCGCGTGTTCAAATATGTGCTGATGCTGACAGCCACTCCAATGCAAAATCGCATTTTTGACCTGTACAGCCTCGTCGATTGCCTTGCGGCAGCCAAAGGCCACAAAAATCCTTTTGGCGATCCACAAACATTTAGTCGCCGATTTGCCTTTGGCCAGCAATCACGTGGCTGGGCAAGTACACCAAACGGAATCGAATTCCGCTCAATCCTCAGGCAGTACCTCGTGCGAACTCGTCGTGAGGTCGCTCGCCTTCACTTCCCCTCACGTCTGGTGTATTTGCGACGGGTCGAACAGACTGCGATGGACCGAGAGATCCTGCAAATTGTGCGGGATGCCGTCGCCGCTCAGCGCGTCAGTGCTGGCAACACCTTGCGGCAGTTGGGAATGGCAATGATGAGCAGTCCCCAGGCACTGCTGCACAGTCTGCAGACCTGCGCTACTGCCAACGTCGGATTGACATCAGCGATTGCAAGAATCCGCAAAATGCTGCAACTGTCTCCGGTGCCATCAAAAATGCACGCTGTGATGCAAATTATTGAAGAATTGCGCGAACAGCGACCACACGACTGGCGGATGGTCATTTTCACCTCTCGCATTCAGACGCTGGAGACAATTGTCAATCAGTTGCACCAACAGGGAATTCCTGCGGGCGTCATCCGAGGTCAGGATCCAATGCGAAAGCAGCAGGCGATTCGAGCCTATTCCGCATCGCCCCCGACTGTTCACGTCATTGTTTCCACGGATGCAGGTGCCGAAGGAGTGAATCTGCAAAAGGGAAATGTTGTGGTTAACTATGACCTGCCGTGGAACCCAATGACCATTGAGCAGCGTATTGGGCGTGTCCAGAGGCTGGGTTCCGAGCATGCAAAGGTGTTGATTT
>JBJTPZ010000249.1:0-9213 GCA_046075365.1 Planctomycetaceae bacterium | reverse complement strand
CGGTGGAGCCCTGATGTATGAGGTGAAGAAGGGTGATTCCGGGCTGCAGATTGCGGAAGTGTGGAAGAACAAGACGGAAGCCTACATGAGTTCACCGGTAGTAATTGACGGCCGCATTTACCTGCACCTGCGGAATCAGCGATTCTGCTGTCTGGACCCGGCCAGTGGCGAATCACTTTGGCGAACAACTCCGTTTGGCAAATACTGGAGCATGGCGGTTAACGGCAAGCGAGTTCTGGCACTGGACGAGGCTGGTGATCTGATTCTGTTCGAGGCAGATCCGGCTGAGTACAAGGAAATTGATAAAGTGCATGTGACCGATGCCACTGCCTGGGCTCATATCGCAATTGCTGACGGCCAGGTCTTTGTGCGGGCTCTGGACAGCCTGATTGTTTACCGCTGGCAGTGAGCAGTGGTCGGTTCTCTTCGTAGCTCGGGCTTTCCAGCCCGAGTTCTGTCCTTTTGCGTTTGGTGCGTTGGGGAATTGCGGCACTGTGGTGGGGGATAGTCTCACGCGAAGCCGCGAAGCCGCGAAGGAAGACGCGAAGAGGGTGTTCGGTGTTCGGTGTTCGAGTACGAGCACGAGGAATCGCCGGGGGTGCTTTCCGTAGCTCGGGCTTTCCAGCCCGAGCACAGTGATGCAAAGCCCTGCAACGGCGATTTTGATCGATTCGGTGGCGGATTTAGAGGGTGGCTGGCCCCCTCACCCCCGACCCCTCTCACCCGTTTCACGGGGGCGAGGGGAGGAAGAAGATGGCAGCGGACAAGCGGTGACCGAGCGGGGGCGGTCATGTCCGTTCTCCCCGGCTGCTGCAGTTTCACGGTTCGGGTCTGTGCCGCAGCACTTCGGCGCGAAAATCGCCAAGGCTGTGCCAGACAGCCGGGCGTCCCAGCTCGACTTCAGCAATGACGACATCGCCCTGCTGCTCGGCCCGCGTCAGAATCCGACCATCACGGTCAAAAATGCCGGTGATCATCCAGCTGGCTTTAGGATCGGTGTACGTGCTGCTGACGACGACCGTGTGATTTTCACAGGCGCGAGCGGCAGCCAGCAGCGGGTTGCAGCCCCAGACCGGAAAAGCAATGACTTCGGCGCCGTTACGGCTGAGCCCGCGAGCGACTTCCGGGAAGAAGCCATCGTAGCACACCATCATTCCGAGACGGCCGAAGCGAGTTTCGAATACGGGATACTGATCACCGGGAGTGATGCCGGCATCAATTTCTGTTCTGGGAAGTGCGACTTTGCGGTATTTGCCGGCCAGTTTTCCATCCGGCCCCAGCAGCGCAGCAACGTTGTAGACTTTGTGCTGATCGCGTTCCAGCAGCCCGACGACGATGTACAGATTATGCTGTTTTGCGAGTGTCCCGAAGTATTCAGTTGACGGTCCCGGAATCGGCTCAGCACACTCTTCAGCCGATTTACCCGCGTTGTACCACGTAACAGTTTCACCCAGTACGACGAGGTCCGCTTTGCGGTCTGCCGCCTGCTGCACCAGGGGTGCAAACAGCCGACATTTTTCGGCACTGGACTGTCCTTCCGCCGGAGCGAAATGGACAGCGGCCAGTCGGACTTTCCGAGCTGGCGGCGGATCGACAGGGACCAGCTGCACCTCAGACCAGTCCAGTCGTGTATTGGCAGCCCAGCGAAACGAAAGTTCAATCTCAGCCTGAGCAGCAGCCTCGGGGCACCTGAACACTCCCGCCGTGTGCACCCATTCCCCTTTGACCTCGTCATCTCCAGGGTACTCCGGTTCCGCTCGCGGTCTTTCACCTTCGCGATAGGTAGTCCGAGCAGGAAAGTCGTGCAGCGGGGCATTGCCGCCGGCGTCCTTCCAGAAGAGACGGGCCACAGCAGTCTGCCTGGCAACAGCCGCTCCCTCGACTCGCCGCCACGCTGAAAACCGATACCAGCGACCTCCCTGGACCGGCACCGTTCGCTTCCACCAGCCATGCAGGCCGTCACGCGAGTCAGACTGAGCGGTCAGCAACGCTCCGCCCGCGGGTCCGCCGGAACCGCTGCTGGAAAACTTCGGCAATAATTCTTCGCGAGGGCCACCGGTCTGCCAGGCAGCAGGCATCTCACTGAGCACAGGCTCATCCGCCGAACAGGAATGCAGTCCAAAGCCGGTGAGCAGCCAGAACAGTACCGGCAGAGTGAGAAACGTTCGCAGCATGAGCACATTCCTCGCAACAGAACAGCAGACGATGCACATCCTGCACGGCCAACGTGGCAGTGTCGTTCAGGACGCCGAGGGCAGATGCATGGGTACGCCGAGAACCGGCACAATCAGGCCGCAAAACCAGCGTTTTCGATTGGCATCAACCGGACTGAAACGCCGGACCTGCGTCTGATTCCAGGCGTCCCTGTCGGCGCAGGCTACTGAGGCAGTCGACAGCAGTGCGGGCTGCAGGGACCGGCTTCCGGCGGAGGGCAGGCTGAAGTCATTGGCAGACTGGCACTGCCTCCGGCGATTCGACCAGCAAAAACACTGAGTTGTTTCTGCATCTTGCGCGAACCGCAGGAAGGACAGGCCGGAGTTTCGGTACGACCAACAAGCAGCTCAGCCTCGTGCTGACACTGTTCGCAGACAAATTCAAAAAGCGGCATGGTACGAGATCCGGAGTGTGGCTGGGTGAGCCATGAATTAAAGAAACACGACACTGCTGTAATCTACAGCAGCATCGGCCCGGGTGGCAACTGTGGTGTTTTTGCTGAAGCAACCGAGGTTCCGGAGCTGATTGCTAAAAACCCCGAGCAACTTCGCAAGTACAACGCCGGGCCTGCCACTCAGCGTGATCAGGCTGCTGATCCTTTGCATGCTGAGCAGCATGGCAGGTTGTCCGTGATGGCGGGGGAGTGCCGCTGCGCAACGCAGTTAAGACAACGCTGCAGACGCGAGCCAGGGCTTCTTTGGAAGCCCTGGCCCGGACCGTCAAGGACCGTTTTGAATTACTTTGCCACTGGCACCGCGCGAATGCAGACCGGCTTGCCAACCTTCACTGAACGACCAGTGGGATCGAGAGCACCGGTTTGCTGATTGATGCTGAAGACAAACACGGAATCAGAGTTTTGGTTTTCAGCCAGCAGCCATTTTCCCGTTGGCTCAATGAAGAAGTTGCGAGGCTCGCGACCGCCGGTCTGTTCATTCTCAACGAACGTCAGCAGACCGCTGGTTTCGTCAATCGTGTAAGCGGCAATCGATTCGTGTCCGCGATTGCTGACATACAGGAATTTTCCGGTGGGGTGACAGAGGCATTCAGCAGTGCTGCGTCGACCGTTGTAGCCGCCCGGAATTGTCGAAATTTCCTGAATTGCGAACAGGCTGCCATCTTCTGGCTTGCGACTGAAACCTGTGACCACCATGGTCATTTCGCAGTTGGTCCAGGCGAATTTTCCAGACGGGTGAATGGCAAAATGCCGGGGGCCTCCGCCTGGCGTGACAAGAGCTGCCGTCTGCCGGGCAGGAGTCAGCTGATGAGTTGCTGCATCGAAGTTGTAAATCATGATCTTGTCGATGCCCAGATCCGCAGCGTAGGCAAACCGGTTATCACTGCTGAGATTGATGGAGTGAGCATGCGGGGCTTCCTGACGCGATTTGTCGACGCTGGATCCAGTGTGCTGAATGTTGCATGAGGCTGGCTGCAGCGAACCATCTGCGGCAATGGGATACACCATGACGTTGCCACCACCGTAGTTGGCAGTCAGCAGGGCTGTGCCAGTCGCATCGATGTTGCAGTGACAGGGAGCACCGCCGCCCGACGGCTGCTCGTTGATTTTTGTCAGCCGACCGTCAGCCTCGATTTTCAAGGCTGTGACGCCACCCTGTCCGCGACCGCCACCCTCACTCAGTTCGTTGACAGCGTAAACGAACTTACCCGATGGATGAATCGCCAAAAAAGACGGGTTCTTCAGTTCCGCAGCCAGTACCGGCTCAGTCAGCTGTCCGGTGACATCATCAAATTCGCAGGTGTAGACTCCCTTGCTGATGCTGTCACCTGCCGTGTATGTACCGATATACAGTCGCACGGTTCCGGCTGACAGTGGTGCAGCCTCGGACAGCCAGATCCCGACGGACGCGACTGCTGTGAGAATGCTGAGGGAGAAGACACGACGACAAAGGGCGGTAATCATTGGCTGAATCCGGCAGAGGCAAATTTATTCAGACGACGCGGACACACATCACGCTGGATCATAAGGGCCGGCAGGCGGAATGGAAAGTTTCCGAGGATTCAGTTGCTGCTGGCTGCTCGCTGAGTTTCCGCCAGCAGCTGCAGTGCCTCTGCAAGTTCGTGCTGAATTCTGAGCAGTCCGTCTGCGGACCGGGACACTGCGGGGGCCTGCCGCAGCAACAGTGAAGCTCGAAACAACTGACAGGCAGACTGGCAGCGGTGAATGGCAAGTTCCACCAAAGCCCGGCAGATCATCGTCAGCTGCAGCTCCTGCGGATCCTCAACAGAACCCAGCATTTCTGCGTTTTCCAAATGACCGTGAGACAGTTCGGGGCAGCCGGACATGGTCGCTGCGGCGGCTCGCAGCAACGACTCGTAAGCTGCAAAACGCCTTGACTCTTCACTGCCCGCCGCCTGTGACGCCTCGGTCAGGCGAACCTGGGCAGCCCGATCGAGAAACATCAGCCCGCCGTGAACATCATCGCGCAGGAAGGCCAGCCGGGCCAGCAGCAGCCACTCACCGCACGACAGCACCGCCACAGTGCCACCACCAAACCGTTCCGAAAGCCACTTCTGCACCAGCTGATCAGCCGCCAGGAAATCAGCGGCCTGCAGTTTCAATTCGGCTTCCTGCACCGCATTTAACGGGGCGACTGTGGTCTGTTCGCCGGAAGGCGAAGGCGGAACGAGCGATTCATTCCACCAGCAGAACCAGCCACCTGACCGCAGTGAACCTCGGCCAGGCTGGGCTGAGGGCGAGCGTTCGGCATTCGCCCGCCCGGCAGTCGGCTGGTCCTCAGCGAGCGGGAGGATGGTGGCAGACGGCTGCGCACAGCGATGCTGCAGGTCGACATTACCTGAGGCACGACAGACCAGCAGCTGAAACAGCTGCCGACGAGTGTGAGCGTGCAGCGCCTGCAATTTAGCGGAGGAACGCCTGGGAAGGGCCACGTGGAGGATCTCCTGAGCAGCAGGCTGGGGGGGCAAACCGCCGGACCTGCGAACATGGAAACTTCTGTGCACGGGCGAGAGAGAGATGGGCAGATTAGCCGAGCCGGACATCGCCGGGCAACCATAATTCTGCCGGATACTCCTGATTTTCCGAATCTGTCGATCTTAACGATTCAGCCGGCCGTCTGAGGCCTGCGGGCCTGGCAGTCCGGCTGGCGACGTGTCAAAACGGCAGTCTCCGGACTCACCGCCACACCTGCAGAACTCCGCAAAACACCCATAAACAATTACCCCACAATGACTTACAACCCAAAAACACGCGCATGGCACGTGATTCGCATTGCAGGCTTCCAGAAGATTCTGGGCTGCTGAAGTGGCTGAGTCCATTTTGGGGCGGCAGGTCAATTTTGTATCAGCGACGTGTATTGAAATTGAGGTCAGGAGAGGGTCATGGCAAAGAAGGCTTCCGCAGCAGCAACTCGCATTGTGCCTCTGGGGGATCGTGTGGTTCTGAAGAGAGCCGTGGCGGAATCTAAGACTGCAGGCGGGATTTTGCTGCCGGATGCGGCTCAGAACAAGCCGCAGCGGGGCGAAGTGGTGTCCGTTGGCGACGGTCATGTGAATGACAAGGGCGAGCGAATCGCGTTGTCGGTCAAGGAAGGTGATCGGGTTGTGTTCAGCTCATACGCTGGCGACGAGATCAAGGTTGGCGACCAGACCTATCTTTTGTTGCGTGAAAGCGACATCCTGGCGACGCTGTGACTGTGTGTTTGCGGTCCGGCGGTTCTGAAGTCGCGTCTGTAACAGCGAAATTCCGACCCTCCGACTGGCAGGCAGCCACTTTGGCAGTTGACAGGACATCTGGCTAAAACCGTGGGTTTTGGCCCCATAAATCAAAAGTTTCGCAGATAACCATAGATACCGGAGAAATCAGCAATGGCAGCAAAGATGATTGCCTTTGATCAGGAAGCTCAGGAAGCCATGCGACGTGGCGTTTCCAAGCTGGCACGAGCGGTCAAAGTGACTCTCGGCCCACGCGGACGCAACGTGATCATTGAGAAGAGCTTTGGCTCGCCCACCGTAACCAAGGACGGCGTTACGGTTGCTCGTGAAGTCGAGCTGCCGGACAAGTTCGAAGACATGGGTGCTCGCATGGTCCGTGAAGTGGCCAGCAAGACCAATGATGTGGCGGGTGACGGCACGACGACTGCCACAGTGATGGCAGAAGCGATCTACAACGAAGGCCTGAAGGCTGTTGTAGCCGGCGTCAGCCCTCTGGAAATGAAGCGTGGCATGGACAGGGCGGTGGAAGACATCATCGCCAGCCTGAAGAACATGTCGCAGAAGATCAGCACTGCCAAGTCGATCGCCCAGGTCGGTACAGTGGCTGCCAACGGCGACGCTGAAATTGGCAAGATTCTGGCTGATGCAATGAGCCAGGTTGGCAAGGACGGCGTGATCACCGTTGAAGAGGGCAAAAGCCTTGAGACCAATTTCGAAGTTGTGGAAGGGCTGCAGTTTGACCGCGGCTATCTGTCCCCCTACTTCGTCACGAATTCGGAATCCATGGAGTGCGTTCTGGAAGACGCCTACGTGCTGATTCACGAGAAGAAGATCAGCAGCATTAAGGACCTGGTGCCTGTGCTGGAGAAGGTCGTCAATTCCGGCAAGCCGCTGCTGATCATTGCCGAAGATGTCGAAGGTGAAGCACTGGCAGCACTGGTGATCAACAAGCTGCGTGGCAACCTGCGAGTCTCTGCTGTGAAGGCTCCTGGCTACGGTGATCGTCGCAAGGCGATGCTGCAGGACATCGCGATCATGGTCGGTGGCACTGCCATCTTCGAAGATCTGGGTGTGAAGCTGGACAGCATCGACATCACGGATCTTGGCACAGCACGCAAGATTGTGGTCGACAAGGACAACACAACGGTTGTCGAAGGTGGCGGCAAGAAGTCCGACATTCAGGCTCGTATTGAGCAGATTCGTCGCGAACTGGAAAACAGCACCAGCGACTATGACCGCGAGAAGCTGGAAGAGCGGATTGCGAAGCTCGCCGGCGGTGTTGCTCAGGTCAACGTCGGTGCCGCAACCGAGAGCGAAATGAAAGAGAAGAAGGCTCGCGTGGAAGACGCACTGCATGCGACTCGAGCAGCCGTAGAAGAAGGTATTCTGCCTGGCGGTGGCGTGGCGATGCTGCGAGCCTCCCTGGGCGTGAAGCCGACAAAACTGAGTCACGACGAGAAAGTTGGCTACGAGATCATCGTGCGTGCCTGCCGCGCTCCGCTGACTCAGATCGCTGACAACGCCGGCGTGGACGGCAGCGTTGTCTGCGAGAAGGTTGCAAATGGCGAAGGCAACTTCGGCTACAATGCGGCCACCGACAAGTACGAAGACATGGTGAAGGCTGGCGTGATCGACCCGACCAAAGTCGCTCGCACTGCCCTGCAGAACGCTGCCAGCGTGGCGACTTTGCTGCTCACCAGCGACGCACTGATTGCCGAGAAGCCGAAGGATGACAAGAAGGCTCACAATCACGGTGCAGAAGACATGTACTGATCCCACGGACGTGGCCTGAAAACCGCAACCGGGTGAATGAACAGCGACCGCGTGCAGGCAACTGCACGCGGTTTTTTCGTTGCTGCCTGCACACGGGGACCAGGACTGCGGCTGCAGTTCGGCAGAATCCGCCGAAACTCCCGCAGACCTGACATTTTCCCCGGCGACAAAAAATCGGAATCCGGTTTCAGAGGTAAATTCGGCTCAAGGAACACCCCCGGGAACGGGAACTGATCTTTCCGAAATCAGTCGCAGCTCGTATGCTTGCCCTGCGGCAGCTGCCGCAAAGTTCAGACATTTTGTGGTAATTGTTTGCTCCCATGCCTGCGGAATCCCGCCCTGTCCATATCCCCGTGATGCCTCGCGAAGTACTGCATTTTCTGCAGTTATCGCCGGGGCTGACCGTGCTGGACGGGACAGTCGGAGCCGCCGGGCACAGCAGCCTGATTCTGAAGGCCATTGGACCTTCAGGGCAGCTGATCGGGGTCGACCGTGACCCAATGATGCTGAATTTTGCCGCAGCGAAGCTGTCCGGTGACAATTTCCGGCTGTCTCGTGGCAGTTACCTCGAGGCGACGGAGATTCTTCACAGCCACGGGCTGGAAAAAGTGGATCGGGTGCTGCTGGATCTGGGGCTTTCTTCCGACCAGCTTGCCGACCGCAATCGAGGATTTGGCTTTGATGCGGGAGGGCCTCTGGACATGCGGTTTCATCCGCACGAAGGACGCTCGGCCGCTCAGTTTCTGCAACAATCGACTCAGACAGAACTACAGGACGTACTGGAAACATGGGGTGAAGAACCGGCAGCTCGGCGGATTGCCGCCGAGGTGCATCGCAGACTGCAGACCGGTGAAAGTGTGGCCACAGCCGCCGAACTGCAGTCCTGCGTGGCGTCAGTTTGTGGCGATCTTCGCACCAACAGCGGCCGGACAGCTCTGACTCGTGTCTTTCAGGCGTTGCGGATCAGGGTTAACGAGGAACTGGAACACGCGGATCGAATGCTGACGCAGGTGCTGCCACAGATTCTTAACACGGATGGAATCGCGGCAGTTATCTCCTTCCACTCGCTGGAAGATCGAATCGTGAAGAATGCGTTCAAAGGAAACCAGGGATGGCAGGTACTGACAAAGACGCCAATCGAAGCGCAACCGGCGGAAGTCCGTCTGAATCCTCGCAGCCGATCAGCCAGACTGCGGGTGGCTCGCTGGCAGCCCCAGGCATGACCAGTCCGACTCCCGCAAAAAAGCTCAGCCACGAGGCCCGACTGGGCATCATGGTCGTAACGGTTCTGGTATTCGCTTTCGGGTTCCTTGTTTATCACAAGGTCGATATGCGTCAGCGCGCCCTGACGCAGGCATCGATCGCCGGGCCCGGTCCGGCTGCAGTGTCCGCTGCGGGCGAAGCCACCGCCACTGATGCAGGGAATGAGCAATCAGTCGTGTCGGACCCGCTGCAGAATTCGGTCCCCGTCGCCAGTGAATCTCCGTTTGCCGATGCCGCGGATGATACTCCGCAGTTCGCTGGAAATCTCAGCGA
>JBJTPZ010000248.1:0-1077 GCA_046075365.1 Planctomycetaceae bacterium | reverse complement strand
TCCCTGGGATCTTTGGTTTTGCGGTGTGGGAGCTGAAGGAGAACTGGCGGCTGTATGCATCGAATCGTCGTCTGCGGCTGATGCCGGTGGCGGTTGGCAGTCATGGTGAAACGGTCGCTCGACTGCTGCGTCCCGGATTTTACTCGGGGACACTACCGAAGATTTTCCGTCGTCGTCGTCGTCTGGAGCTGCAGCAGGCGTCGTTTCGTCGTTTCAGTGCCCGGCGTTCTGTGCACAGTCAGCTGGAGCATGTGGAAGAGGCGATCCGGAATTTTGTGAAGCGTGATTTGATTCGGGTATTGCAGCTGTGTCCTGTGTGGGCAGGTACTGGCATTCGCTGTGCCGGGGTTCGTTCGGCATCAAACAGTTTTTTTGTTGAACTGGAGTGTCCGCTGCTGGGTGAGGAGTTGATTCGTATTTTGTTTCAGGAGCAGAGTGGCTGGGTAGTGGCGGGAGTGGAGCGGGCGGGTTGTCTGCGTTTTGCCTCGGCCGATCAACTGCGATCACTGCAGCATGCGCTGGAGGGATTTTATCGCAAATGTGGAATTGATATGGTGCGCGAGCATCTTGAGAGTGCGTTTGTGCATGGTCATCCGTATGACATCAACGGTGACGGACTGGTTGTCTGGCCTGGCGGCGATTTCAGTCGCGAGATTTCGACGATGCTGGCTCAGAAGAAGCAGCTGCGTCCGTTGCCGGCAGCGGAGGCCCAGCAGGCAGGGTTATTTCCGGCGGATCGTCAGGCGGTGATTTTCGGGGAATCCGGGACGGTCTGGTCAGACTGGATCCATCGCTGGGAAACGGGCACGCGGGGCTTTCCCGAGGCCTGCCTGCAGCCGCCTGCGATTTTGCTTTTGCCGCCGGTTGTCAGCGAGTGAGCGATCGGGGCGGCCGTTCAGTTTTTTTGCTGAGCGGCGAGGAGTTCGGCAATCTGCACGGCGTTGGTGGTCGCACCTTTTCGGAGGTTGTCGGACACGCACCAGAAAGTGATGCAGTTGGGGTGCGATAAATCCTGGCGAATGCGCCCGACGAAGACATCGTCGCTGCCGTCGCAGACGGAGGGCATGGGGTACTGGC
>JBJTPZ010000247.1:0-3184 GCA_046075365.1 Planctomycetaceae bacterium | reverse complement strand
ATCGACCGCCGTATGCTGTCCGCTGCAAGAAACGCAGATTCTCGGCGAAATTGACCGCCAGGCCACCCGCCACGACAGGTTAGCCCGACCTGGTGAAAACCGGCAACATCCCCTTCTGCCCCTTTCTCACCATATCTCTTGCGTTTGCTGTCCCGCATGCCAGGATCAGGCAGGCACCACATAATGCTCGACACCCCGATGATCCAGCCCTACGCAAACTCCCATGAATCACGACACCTGAACCATGGATTCCAAATCCACTCACCAGGTTCCCTGCGACCTCACCTACGTCACGCTCAGGGCGGCTTTCCTGCTGTCACTTGACGGACTGCTTCGCTACTCGCTCGAACCCACCAAATCCGAACGCAACGGTTCTGACCTGCTGCACTTCTACCCGCCCCTCGCCGGAATGGCACCACAGATCCAGATGGAAACCGTGCTCCGCACGTGGAACCGCTGGGGCCACACCAATAACTCCAGCCCCTCACCGCTCGAAGCCAGAATCCTCTTTGCTGCTACTGAACTTTTGGCCAGTCTTGCTACGGATCGCCAGAATCCGCTGCTGCGAGTTGTGTTTGAGGGTCCAAGGAACGTGCATCACCTCAATAATCACTGGCTGCCATCCCGAGTTCGCTGCCTGCAGCTTTCCCGTGAAAACGGTATTTCCCGCGGAATTCTGCAGGAATTAACCATCGCTGCCGCACCTCATGAACAGCTGGTCGCCAACGAATCACCGGCCTTCGAAGGGGAAGTTCTGGAAGCTCTGGGAAGATGGCGAGTTCATCCGCAGATGCTCCAGTGGGGCGAAGGGCTCCTGACAGACGACGAAATGGAGCTGGTTCGAGACTTTTTTGAGGAACATCCGGGACTTTCCGAGTAAACGTGCTCCCGACATTTGTATATTGCCACAAGTGTAAGCAGGACTGAACACTGCCGGCTGACTCTGTCGGCGGCTGTCACAGTCTTCAAACGGTCAACAGTCCCTGGTGTCACCGGAACCGGAACAGCAATATGGCGAAGAAGGCGATCAAGAAGGCAGCCAAGCCCCGCCGGACCGTGTCAGCGCCTCCTAAAAACGCGTCACGACCAGCCAAAAAAGTGGTTCGCAAAAAACCGGCCCCCGTGGCCGTCAAGAAAAGCAAACCGACGGGCAAGTCAGCCGCAAAGCCGACTGGTAAACCGGTCAGCAAACCTGCCAAACTGCAAAAACCCGTCGCCAGGGCTGAAAAGGTCCCTGTAAGACAGGAAAAACCCGCGACCCGCGTTGAAAAACCGGCACCCGTTCCGGAAAAGCCTCCTGTTCAAATGGAAAAGATTCCCGTTCCGGTCGTTCAGCCTGAACCAGTTGTCCCGCAGCTGCCCGTTGAAGTTGCCGACGCATCAGGCGATCTGTCCGGCCTGAATGCACCGCGCAAAGGTGTCCGCAAAGCGACCCTGACCACCGGCCTGCGCGACACCGGTGATGCCAGCAAACTGGGACGATCGCGGATCCCCGTAGATGCTCCCCTCGATGTCGTCTTCCAAAGCGACTCCGAAGCACGCGATGCGTTCCACTTCCTCGGCATTCACTCCATCCGCGAACTGGAACAGTTCTCAGCCGATCAGCTGGTGCTCAGACTGACCAGCCCGGCCAAACTGACCGTTGGTCGCATCCGCAAAAAACTGGCCATGAACAATCGTTGCCTCGCCGGCGACGAAGAATTTGCTCAGCAGTTCCACGAAGTGAAACCGAAAACTGAATAGCCAGCACAGAAAAAGCTCGCCAGGTGAACCCGGCGAGCTTTCTTTTTTTGCACCCAGGATGCTTTGCAGGCTGTGCCGCCCAGCATTGCCGGACTACTTCGAGTCCATCGGGAAGTTCAGTTCATTCGAACCTTCCTTCACCTCGACCGAAAAGCCGTCCTTCATGTACTTCGCCGGAATCGCAGCCGTCGGCTCGACTCCCGGTGACCACTCAAACGTCACCTTCGCCGGACCCAGCCTGCTGCCGGAGTACCCTTCCAGATACTTCAGCTCGTAATTCCCCTCTTCATCCGTTACTCCGCCAGCCGGTCGGCCTGTTTCCGGAGTAAACAGGATGTTGATGTTCGCCACAGGCTTGCCGTCCAGCGTCACCTTGCCATACACGTCACCCAGCTCCGGCATGTCGCCACGACCGCAGCCGGACACCAGCGATACCACCCACGCCAGACAGACACTCAAAATTGCCGTCTTCTTCATAACTAACAACCTTTCAACTGCTGCTCAGAAATCGCCCACAATCTGGCCATCGGCACGGACAAGCAGACGCGCGTACACCGAAGTGACGTGCAGCGTCATGTCAGTCAGCGCGGCGTTGTCCGTCGACTTGTAGTCGATGTTTTCACTGATCATTCGCACCGAGCCGTCACAGAGGACGAACTGCGCGCCACCCGTGTGACCACTGCTGAATCCTCGCGTCTGGTGCACCAGATTGTTGGCACTCCAGTTGATCCCGTTGTAACCCAGACCCAGGCAGGCCATCGCAGCTGACTTCACATTCGCACTGGAAGACTGATCGTCAACCGATGCACTAAAGCCATACACCGTTGCAGCACCGACCAGCACCGGACCATACTTCCACGCTCGTTCACCCACCAGCAGAGTATTGCTGGTACCGTCCGTGATGTCACGGAAGTTGATCTTCGAGTTACGGAAACCAACACCCATCGGCTCACACGCTGCAGCAGCTCGGTTTGTTGGATTGGCTGCCGGAGTCGTACTGACACCGGTTCCGGAAACCATCACGTAGTTCGATGTGGCAATTGGCACCTGCGCGGAACCATTCGTAACGTTCATGTTGTACCAGTTGGCCGCAGGAGCCGGACTGACGTAGTTGTTGAGCTGCGGACCAACGTCTGTCGGACAGCGAAATGCCGGCTGCGGTGTCTGCAGAATCTTCAGATTTGCAGCGTTCGCAGCATTCACATGCAGCGCAACCAGACCCACGTTCAGCGCCTGAGCCACGTTGGTCTGCTCAAGCTGCGGCAGAATGCTGGAACCCCACGAATAAACACTTACTTCCGATGACGTGTTGCCGTTCGCAATCGGGGAAATATACCCCGGCGGGAACGTGTTGAACACGTCGTGATAATTGTGGAACGCCAGACCAATCTGCTTCAGATTGTTCTTGCACTGCGTCCGCCGGGCTGCCTCACGAGCCTGC
>JBJTPZ010000246.1:0-2738 GCA_046075365.1 Planctomycetaceae bacterium | reverse complement strand
AAATTCGCGGCAGAGTTCGCGGAAGAATGGGAAATCGTTGAGGATGAGGCGAAACCTGTTTGGTGTACCGGCTTGCAGGAAGTGGCCCCAATACGAGGCGGTGGTCAGTGGTCAGGCGAGCCGCGGACGGGAGTCTGCGGGTGGTGCTCTTTTGTAGCTCGGGCTTTCCAGCCCGAGATCTGCCCTTTTGTGATTGAAATGCCTGGAGATCGCCGCTGCGGGGTTGGGAGGCAGTTGGCCTCACGCGAAGCCGCGAAGGGAAGGCGCGAAGGGTGGTGGGTGGTGGGTGGTGGGTGGTGGGGACGTTTTCGAGTACGAGTACGAGTACCGTCCGCCAGGGCGGACTGAGTACGAGTACGAGGGGGGCATTAGTGGGCAGTGGGCAGTGGTCAGTTGCAGAGCAGTGTGGGGACGGGGCGGGGGAGGCTGGTTATTGGGATCGGAAGTGGTCTTCGGTGTTGTTGGGTCGGAGCAGTCCGGCGGAGGATTCGAAGAAGCGGCGGCGGCGGGAATCGGGGGGCGGGGATTGTTGTGAGGACTGTTCTTCGAGGTCAGCGAGGTTTGCCTGGCACAGGCGGCAGCCGACGGTGGTGAGGTGAAATTCGATGTAGTCAGCGTGTTCGGGGGGGAGTGTTTGCAGGAGGAAGCTGCCGAGTTCGGTGCGGGTGGGGCAGGACAGTCGGGCGCGCTGCCAGATTTCGCCGATCGAGTTGCCTCCCTGATCGCGGCTGCGGATTACGGCGGCCACTTTTTGCTGCAGGGATTTGTCGGTGCGTACCTGTTGCTCGAATTCTGCCATCCGTGCGGGGGGCAGCATTTCGTCGAGCCAGGCAGTGATTTCGCGATCGGTCCAGGACATAGCGGGCCGCTGGTGCAGGGACGGAGGGGACGGGGGGGGGGCCATGGAATTGTGGCAGCGTTCAGTGTGTGGAATTGTGCGCGGGGCGAGCCGGAGAAGCGAGTGTGCGGGGGTGTCAGGGTGGCGATTTTCACGGAGCGATCCGGCCCCTTCGCGTCTCTCGGAAGCACCTGGGGGAGGAAAATTCGTTTCTTGTACAACCGGTCCCGGTCGGGTAGATTTCCTGAAAGGTCCGCTGATAACAGCGGATGTCCTTCCAGCGCTGCTGTTTTCCCCGTGTCTGCTCCCCTGCCCTCTTCATCCTGGCTTTGCTGCTCCAGGAAATCTGCCTGTGCATTACCGTCCCTACCATAATTCCGACCCGCCAGGACTGCATCAGTTGTGGCATCAGTCCCGGCTGGGCAAGAATGCTGCCGAGGGATTTGGTTGTGACATTTTCGAGTTGTTTGCGATTTCGCTGCCTTATTTCGAGCGTGGCGGTCTGATTGTGGCTGAGGATGACGCGGGTCGTCTGGTGGGATATGTGCATGCCGGTTTCGCGGTGAATGCTGCTGAGACGGGTCTGGATTACAGTCAGGGGATATTGGCGGCGCTGATGGTGCATCCTGAGTACCGTCGGCGGGGGATTGGACGAGAGCTGGTGCAGCGTGCGGAGCAGTACCTTGTTTCCCGGGGGGCTCGCACGTGCGAAGCGGGTGGCGGTCTGAATCGGAACGGTTTTTACTGCGGCATTTACGGCGGGCTGGAGGCGGCTGGTTTTTGCAGTGAGGCGATGGCGGGGCGAGATTTTTTTGCGGCGTGCGGTTATGTGTCCGCGGCTGAGACGTGTGTGTTGCGGCGGGACCTGCAGCGCAGTCGTGATCCGGTGCATGCGCGGCTGCTGCGTCTGCGTCGATCTTTGCAGATGCTGATTACGGATCGACCGGGTCCTGAGTCCTGGTGGTGGTTTTGTCGATTTGGGCAGATGGATTCGATGCGGATCGAACTGCATACTCGGGAGACCGACGAGCTGGTAGCGGCCGGTCAGATTGTGGGCATGGATCTGTTCATTCCGAAGTGGGGCGTGCGGAGTGTGGGATTGCGTCAGATTCTGGTTCCGGAGGCTTTGCGGCGTTACGGTTACGGGCAGTTTCTGGTGCTGGAGATTTGTCGTCGTCTGCGTGACGAGCATGTGCAGCTCGTGGAGGCGCAGGTGAGTGTCGACAACGTGGCTGCGCTGGAGTTGTTTACGTCTTCGAAGTTTGAGCTGCACGGGCGGCTGCAGACATTTCGGAAGGTGATTGGGTAGTGGGCGGTGTTCCGGTGGGCGGTGTTCGGTGTTCGGTGTTCGGTGTTCGGTGTTCGGTGTTCGGTGTTCGGTGTTCGGGCGAGCCGCGGACGGGAGTCCGCGTGGGTGGGGAGGGCTTTTGTAGCTCGGGCTTTCCAGCCCGAGATCTGTCCTTTTGCGGCACTGTGGGGGGAGTGAGTCTCACGCGAAGCCGCGAAGACGCGAAGGGAACGGCAGAGTGTGGCGAAGTGACCAGTGTGATGGACTGTCCTTTTCTCCTTTCCACTTTCTCGCGTCTACCCTCTATGGCATGGATGCCATGGCCCCCTCACCCCCGACCCCTCTCCCCCGTTTCACGGGGGCGAGGGGGGGAATTGTGGGCGAGCGGCGGACGGGAGTCCGCGGGTGTGGGGGGGCTTTTGTAGCTCGGGCTTTCCAGCCCGAGATCTGTCCTTTTGCGGCACTGTGGGGGGGGGGAGTGAGTCTCACGCGAAGCCGCGAAGACGCGAAGGGAACGGCAGAGTGTGGCGAAGTGACCAGTGTGATGGACTGTCCTTTTCTCCTTTCCACTTTCTCGCGTCTACCCACTATGGCATGGATGCCATGGCCCCC
>JBJTPZ010000245.1:0-58103 GCA_046075365.1 Planctomycetaceae bacterium | reverse complement strand
GCTCTGGCGGCGCAGAACCAGAACGTATCGGCGGGTGACATTCCGGAGGGCAAGCAGCGGAATGTGGTGCGAACGCTGGGTCAGTTCACCAGTCCTGAGCAGGTGGGTGAGACCATCATTACGACTCGCGATAATGCTCCGGTTCGAGTGCGAGATGTGGCTGAGGTTGGGGTGGCGTATAAGAAGCCGGACGGTGTGGTTCGTCAGATGGGTTTGAATGCGCTGGCGGTGAATGCGCAGCAGGCTCCGAATACGAACGTGAAGGAGATCATGGGACCGCCGCGGCGTGCTTTGGATCTGAATCGGGACGGCGAGATTTCTCCGCTGGAGCTGGCCGAGTGTACTCGGGTGTACGGTCGCAATCTGCGGATTGCCTGTGAGGAGCTGAATCAGGGGATTTTGGCGACGAAGGGCCTGTACATGGAGCAGGTCTATGACGAGACGATTTATCTGGATTCTGCGACGGCGCTGGTGGAAAGCAACGTGTATTCCGGCGGTGCTCTGGCGGTGGTGATTTTGCTGTTGTTTTTGAAGAGTCTGCGGACGGTGCTGATTATTGGACTGTCGATTCCGATCAGTGTGATTGCGACGTTTATTTTTATGAAGTTGTTTGGTCGCAGTATTAATGTGATCAGTCTGGCGGGGATGGCGTTTGCGGTGGGGATGGTGGCGGATAATGCGATCACGGTGCTGGAGAATATTTTTCGGCATTATCAGATGGGCAAATCTCCTCGTGAGTCTGCCATTCAGGGGACTCAGGAAGTCTGGGGTGCGGTGCTTGCGGCGACTCTGACGATGATCGTGGTGTTTGTGCCGGTGATATTTGTGCAGGGTCAGGCGGGGCAGCTGTTCAAGGACATTTCGCTGGCGATTGCCTGTTCGGTGGGGATTTCGCTGATTGTAAGTATTACGGTGATTCCGGCGGCTTCGGTCTGGCTGCTGGGTGGTCTGAAGCTGGAGTCACTGGATTATGACATGAGTTTTGGTCCGACGGGATTGTTTGGTCTGGTGCGAGTGAGTCACTGGCTGAACGAGCGTTTGGCGGGCGGGATGAAGAGTCTGATGTCAGCTCGCGGCAGCTGGCTGTGGCGTTTGCTGGTGGTGGTGTTGTTTAGTGCGGGCAGTGTGTGGGCCAGTCTGCTGTTGTGGCCTGCGACTGAGTATTTGCCGAACGGCAATCGGAATCTGGTGATAGCGATTTTGTTGCCTCCGCCGGGTTACAACATTGACCAGATGATTTCGCTGGGGAACAACATTGAGCGTCAGTTGGCGCCTTACTGGACGGGTGAGGCTGCACCTGGCAGTCCTCGGATCAACGACTTCTTCTTTGTGGCTCGCGGTCGCATGTTGTTTTTGGGTGCGAAGGCGGTGGATGAGCTGCGAGCGGGCGAGTTGATTCCTGTACTGGCGAAGGCCGCGGGGTCTCAGCCTGGTGTCATTCCGATTGTCAGCCAGTCCAGTTTGTTTGACAGTGGTCTGACGGGCGGTCGTTCGATTGATCTGGAGATCACAGGTCCGGATCTGGAGGAGCTGGTGCAGGAGGCACAGAAGGCATTTGGTTTGAGTATGGCGGCATTTCCGATGACGGAGGGCAATCAGCTGCGTCCGATTCCGGGTCTGGATTTGTCCAGTCCGGAGCTGCATGTGGTGCCGCGTCCGGAGGCATGTGCTGAGCTGGGAGTGACAACGGCGTCACTGGGTTATGCGGTGAACGCGCTGGTGGACGGTGCGTTTGCGGGTGAGTATCGGCATGAGGGTCGAAATATAGATCTGGTGATTTGCGGTGCTGCGGATTTCGCGGCGCATTCGCATGATCTGGACAATCTGCCCATCAGGACTCCGACCGGCCAGACAGTGCGGTTGTCTGCGGTCGCGGATGTGTTGCTGAGTCGTGGTCCTGAGCAGGTGAATCATTCTGAGCGGCAGCGTTCGATCACCATTCAGCTGACTCCTGCACCGGGGATTCCGCTGGAGGCTGCGATGGTGAAGATGAACGAGAGTGTGCAGAAGGTACTGATGGAGAGTCCGCGATTTCAGAGTGGTCTGTATCAGATGCGTCTGGCGGGTACAGCGGACAAGCTGGCGGACACCTGGTATGACCTGAAGTGGAATCTGCTGCTGGCGCTGCTGCTGAGTTATCTGTTGATGGCGGCATTATTTGAGTCGTTTGTTTATCCGCTGGTGGTGATGATCAGTGTGGCACTGGCACTGGTGGGTGGTCTGGGCGGGCTGCGGGTGATGAATATTTTCCAGATGCAGCCTTTGGACATGCTGACGATGCTGGGGTTTGTGATTTTGATTGGAACTGTGGCGAACAATGCGATTTTGATTGTTCATCAGGCGCTGAATTACATGCGTGAGGAGGGGATGCCTCCGGTAGAGGCGGTGTGTGAAACCGTGCGGACTCGGATGCGTCCGATCGTGATGAGTACTTTATCGACGGTTTTGGGGATGTTGCCGCTGGTTGTTCCGTTGCCGATTTACGCGGACGGCGCGTGGGTGTGGAGTGTAGGAGCGGGCAGTGAGCTGTACCAGGGGCTGGGTGCGGTGGTGCTGGGAGGCATGGTTGTTTCCACGGTATTTACGCTGATTCTGATTCCGGCCGGTTTCAGTCTGGTGATGGATGCTCGAGTGCAGGCGGCGCGGATCATGGCGGCTGTCGGGGTGCGTTTGCGGCGGTTATCCGGCGGTGGAGCGGGGGCGGCGGGTCGGGGCTGAGTCAGGTTGGGGTTGTGATGTGGGAGTGTCAAACCGCGTTTTTTCTCGACTTTTGGCCAGATTTGCCCAGCTTGCCGGATGTTTTGAATTCCGCGGAATGCATGTTTAGGATACGTGGGCACCGTGGTCGATCACAGGGTGCTGTTGCTGTTTTCTGCGCTGTTTGTAATCAGGCTATCAGGACATCAAATTCATGCTGACGATTCCCGTTTCCGGAGCTCTGGATTTCCTTTCCCTGGGTGCATTGATTCATCGGCTGGACCCGGGAGTGATTCCATTTCGCAAGGCCAGCCAGTGTTCGATCCATGTCAGCGGCGGTGAATTCAACTGTGCGGCCAATCTGGCGGATTGTTTTCGGCTGAAGACGGGGATAGCGACGGCGATGGTCGACTATCCGATCGGCGAACTGATTGGTGAGCGTGTGCGGGCGATGGGTGTGCAGCCGTTCTACAAGCGGTTTGCTCATGACGGCGTGCGTGGACCGAACATGGCGACTGTGTACAGCGATCAGGGTCATGGCGTGCGTGCGCCGATCGTGTTTTACAATCGCAGCAACGAGGCGGCTGGTTTGTTGAAGCCTGGCGACTTCAACTGGTCTGAGATCTTTGCTGGCGGTGTTCGCTGGTTTCACAGCGGCGGCATTTTTGCCGCGCTTTCTGCAACGACTCCTGAACTGATCATCGAGGGCATGAAGGCAGCGAAGGCTGCCGGTGCTGTAACCTCGTTCGACCTGAACTACCGAGCCAAGCTGTGGCAGGTCAGCGGTGGACTGGACAAGGCTCAGGAGACGCTCAATCGGATCGTCGAGCATGTGGATGTGCTGGTGGGCAATGAAGAGGATCTGCAGAAGGGCCTGGGTCTGACTGGTCAGGACGTTGAGTCTCACAGCAAGCTCGATCCGGCAGCCTTCCTGGGCATGATGGAAGAAGTGGCCAGCAAGCTGCCGAATGTGAAAGCTGTGGCGACGACTTTGCGTGAGGTGCATTCCACCAATCGGCATTCGTGGAGTGCGGTGCTGTGGCTGGAGGGTCGGACGTACCAGGCGAAGACGATGGAGCTGGACGTGATCGACCGAATTGGCGGCGGTGATGGTTTTGCGTCCGGGTTGATTTACGGGATGTTGTCGGGCAAGGACCCGCAGACTGCTTTGAATCTGGGCTGGGCTCACGGGGCGTTGCTGACGACCTATCCGGGCGACACCACGATGGCGACGATCAAAGAAGTGGAAGCGGTGGCTTCGGGCGGGTCAGCTCGCGTGCAGCGCTAATCTGTCCGCACCAGCGGACGTTCGTGTGAATTCAATGGAATTTCTGTTTTCTGCGTAGCGACGTTCTCACCGGATCGGTCACGCAGGTTTTTTGCCAGAGGCTGTAAGACTCGATGTCAAAGCATGATATTGGACTGATTGGTCTGGCCGTAATGGGTCAGAATCTGGTCATGAATATGGCCAACAAGGGTTTTTCGGTCGGTGTTTACAACCGCACCACCGAGACGACTCATGAGTTTCTGCAGGGGCTGGGCAGTCGTCCGGCGGGTGTTGTTGAACCGGGTGCGGCCGACCGTATTCAGGGCTATGACACACTGCAGGATTTCGTCAGCAGTCTGGCAGCTCCGCGTCGAGTGATGATTATGGTGAAGGCCGGCAGTCCGGTGGACGCCGTCATTGATCAGCTCAAGCCATTGCTGGCGAAGGGTGACATCATCATTGACGGCGGCAATGCGGATTATGTGGACACGAACCGTCGTCACAAGCAGTTGGCGGCCGAGGGATTCCGATTCATCGGCACGGGTGTTTCTGGTGGTGAAGAGGGCGCGCTGAAGGGGCCCAGCATCATGCCGGGGGGGCATCCTGAAGCCTGGCCGTTTGTTAAGGACGTGTTTCAGAAGATCAGTGCCAAGGTCGGGCCGAACAATGATATTCCCTGCTGCGACTGGGTGGGTGAAGCCGGGGCCGGGCACTACGTGAAGATGGTGCACAACGGGATTGAGTATGGCGATATGCAGCTGATCTGCGAGGCCTACTACATCCTGAAGTATGGTGTGGGCCTGACGAATGCTGAATTGTATGAGGTGTTCCGTGAATGGAACGAGGGTGAGCTGGAAAGCTACCTGATCGAGATTACTCGAGACATCTTCACCGTGAAGGACAAGGAGACCGGCGCTGACCTGGTGGATCTGATTTTGGATACTGCCGGTCAGAAGGGCACGGGCAAGTGGATGAGCCAGCATGCTCTGGACCTTGGTGTGCCGACCACGCTGATTACGGAAGCCGTGTTTGCTCGTTGTCTTTCAGCCCAGAAGGATGCTCGCGTGCGAGCGGAAGCTGTGCTCAAGGGGCCGGACGCGAAGTTCACGGGTGATCGCAGTCAGTTTGTCAGCGACGTGCGTCAGGCATTGTATGCCTCGAAGCTTTGCAGCTATGCTCAGGGGTATGTCCAGCTGGATGCGGCAGCGAAGGAATTTGGCTGGCAGCTGCAGAACGGCCCGATCGCGCTGTTGTGGCGTGGTGGCTGTATTATTCGGTCGCGGTTCCTTGAGGACATCAAGCAGGCGTTCGACAAGAATCCGACTCTGGAAAACCTGCTGCTCGATGACTTTTTCCGATCGGCGATCGAGCAGGCTCAGCCGGCATGGCGACGGGTGGTTTCGACGGCGATTCAGCTGGGGTTGCCGGTACCGGGCTTTTCGGCTGCACTGACGTACTATGACGGGTATCGTCGTGGTCGTTTGCCGGCCAACCTGCTGCAGGCTCAGCGTGACTACTTTGGTGCTCATACTTACGAGCGTGTCGACAAGGCTCGTGGTGAGAAGTTCCATACGGACTGGATTCGCGAGCGTCGTCTGTCGTAAGTTTTGACGATATTGCGGTTTGCGATCCTGCAGATGTCGATCCCGGGGCGTTCCAGCAGTGGAATTCCTCGGGATTTTTTGTTCGGGGGGGAGCGGTATGGTGCGGGGGGGCCTTGGCAGGAGTTGTAGCACAGGCTACAATTTGTTGCCGGGGTGTTCTGTTTGATGGTGTTTTTGCAGCGGGGGCGGTCTGATGGGTGTGTGTCGGCGGAATGGGTTGGTGGTTCTGCCAGTCCTGCTGCTGGCTGGTTTTGTGCTGGCGGGCTGTGGTTCGCGGTCATCGACGGGGCAGTCTGCGGGTGGTGGTGGTGGTGGCGACAGTGATGGTGGTGATTCACTGCTGCGAGTGGTGGCGACGGTGGGGATGGCAGCGGATCTGGTGCGGCGGGTGGGTGGTGAGCGGATTGAAGTGCGGCAGCTGATGGGCAGCGGAGTTGATCCGCATTTGTACAAGGCGACTCGAGACGACATTCGGGAGTTGATGTCGAGTGATTTGATTGTGAGTGTTGGTTTGTTGCTGGAGGGCCGGATGGAGGAGACGATCGACCGTCTGTCTGAGCGTCAGCGGGTGCTGGTTTTGGGCGCATCGATACCTCGTGAGCTGTTGCTGGTGGAGGATTCGGGATCGGGCGGGCATCCGGACCCGCATGTCTGGATGGATGTGTCATTGTGGTCGCGCAGTGTTCCGGCGATTGTGTCAGCGCTCACTGAGGCTCGGCCTGATTACGCGGAGGAGTTTTCTGGTCGGGGTGCGGAGCTGTTGGCTGAGTTATCAGCGCTGCACAGGTTTGGCGTGGAGTGTCTTGAGTCTGTGCCGGCGGAGCGGCGAGTGCTGGTGACATCGCATGATGCATTTCGTTATTTTGGCCGTGCATATGGTGTGGAGGTGCTGGGAGTGCAGGGGATATCGACTGAGTCAGAGGCGGGTCTGCTGCGTGTGAACGAGCTGGTAGATCTGCTGGTGAGTCGAGGAGTTGGGGCAGTATTTTCTGAGACCAGTGTTTCCCAGAAGAACATGCAGGCACTGATTGAGGGTGCAGCGGCCCGGGGGCGGCAGGTGGTGCTGGGTGGAGAATTGTATTCGGATGCGATGGGTGAGTCGGGTACGGCAGCGGGCACGTACAGCGGGATGCTGGAGCACAATCTGGTCACGGTGACTCGGGCTTTGGGTGGTCAGGTACCGGCTGGTGGATTTGCGGGCTGGCTGGGTGTTCAGACGCAGGGTGTTCCGGAGGGTTCTCGTGAGTGATCAGTCTGTGCCATTACGAGTTCAGGATTTGACGGTTGCCTGGCATCGTCGGCCGGTGATCTGGGATGTTGAGTTTGATGTATCTCCGGGGCGTCTGGTGGGGATTGTGGGTCCGAACGGCGCGGGCAAGAGTACGTTGTTGAAGGCGGTGATGGATCTGGTTCCGAAGGCATCGGGGCGTGTGGAGATTTTTGGGCGTTCGTGGCGTGAGTCACGTCATCGAGTGGGTTATGTGCCGCAGCGGGAGTCTGTGGACTGGGATTTCCCGGTGAGTGTATTGGATGTGGTGACGATGGGTCTGTATGGGAGGATTGGCTGGTTTGGTCGTGTGCGTCGTCGTCATCGCGAGGCAGCTCGGCGTGCCCTGGAGCAGGTTGGCATTGGTGAGCTGGCGGATCGTCAGATTAGTCAGCTTTCGGGCGGGCAGCAACAGCGAACATTTCTGGCTCGGGCATTGGTTCAGGAGGCGGATTTGTATTTGATGGACGAGCCTTTTGCTGCGGTGGACGCGGCGACTGAGCAGGCGATTGTGGAGATTCTGCGATCGATGCGAGCGGCTGGTCGAACGGCAGTTGTGATTCATCATGATCTGCACACGGTTCCGGATTATTTTGATTCGGTGGTGTTGTTGAATATGCGAGTGGTTGCGGAGGGTCCGACGCATCAGGTCTTTACTCGGGAGAATCTGGAGCGTACCTATGGTGGTCGTCTGACATTGCTGGAGGAGGCGACGGAGGCGCTTCGTCGTCAGGAGCGGCGATTGTGAGCGGCATTTTTCAGTGTTTGAATTTTGCGGGTCAGTTGCGGTCTGAGGACGGGGCGTGGCTGCTGGGTGTATCGGACGGTGTCTGGGTTCGTCTGAGCAGCCTGCTGTTGTTCCAGCACTATAATACTCGTGTTGTGGTTCTGGGTGCGATGCTGCTGGGAGTGGCAGCCGGGATGGTGGGTTGTTTTACGCTGTTGCGTCGGCGTGCATTGGTGGGTGATGCATTAAGTCATGCGACGCTGCCGGGTGTTGGACTGGCATTTTTATTGGCTCCGCTGGCGGGGCTGGACGGTGGCAGTCGGCTGGTTTTGCTGGCTGGAGCGGCGTCCAGCGGGATTGCGGGTGCGGTGGCAATATTGTTTATTCGCAGTCTGCCGCGTCTGAAGGAGGATGCGGCGCTGGGCATTGTGTTGAGTGTGTTTTTTGGTGCGGGTGTTGCGTTGCTGACCGTGGTGCAACAGTCCCCGACGGGTCGTGCGGCGGGTCTTGATCGATATATTTTCGGCCAGACGGCTTCGATGACGGCTGACGATGCCTGGCTGATAGCGGCGACGGCGGCGTTGACGGCACTGCTGATAGCGGGAAATTTTCGATCGTTGACGCTGTTGTGTTTTGACGAGGGCTACGCGTCTGCTCAGGGCTATTCGATTCCGCTGCTTGATTTGCTGCTGATGTTTTTGGTGGTGCTGATCACGATGATTGGTTTGCAGGCGGTGGGTTTGATTCTGATGATCGCGATGCTGGTGATTCCGGCTGCGGCGGCGAGGTTTTGGACAAATCGTTTGTTGATGATGTTGTTGATTTCGGGGCTGATTGGCGGTGTATCGGGTTTTGTGGGCGCGTTACTGAGTGCGGTATTTGCTGATCTGCCATCGGGAGCAGTGATTGTTCTGACCTGTGGTTTGTTGTTTTTTTTGAGTCTGTTGTTGGGTGGAGAGCGGGGTGTCCTGGTGCGTTCTCTGCGCCGGCGGGAGCTGGCCGCTGCAATTGATCGTGAGCATCTGCTGCGGGGCATTTGGGAATTGCGGGAGTCTCTGGCGGAGCGATCTGCGGGTGAAACTGATCGCCGGGCTGCGAGTTTTGATGAGCTTTTGAGTCTGCGTTCGTGGAGTGTCGGCAGGCTGCGATCGCAGATTCGTCGTGCATCGGCGGAGGGGCTGGTGTGGCTGAATTCTGAAGGTGCGGTTGAACTGACTCGTCGTGGCGTGATGGAGGCTGAGCGGCTGGTGCATCATCATCGTCTGTGGGAGCTGTATCTGATTACTCATGCCGACGTGGCGGCTTCGCGAGTGGACCGGGAGGCTGATGCGATTGAGCATGTGCTGGAGCCTGAATTGATTGCTCGTCTGGAGCAACTGCTGCTGCAGCGGCAGCGGAGTGGAGGTATTCCGGCAAGTCCGCATCAGATTGCCAGTGTTTCGACGCAAGCTGCAGGGGTGTCACTTCAGGAGGGTCAGCAGTCATGACTGAATTGCTGGACTGGACCTGGCAGTATGATGGTGTGATTTTGCTGACAGGAATTCTGTGTGCAGTAGCGGCGTCGCTGCCGGGCAATTTTTTGGTGTTGCGTCGTACCAGTTTGCTGGGTGATGCGGTTAGTCATGCGGTGTTGCCGGGAATCGCGGCCGCGTTTTTGCTGACTCACAGTCGCACTGGTGTGTCTTTATTTGTCGGGGCCATTGTGGCAGGTTTGTTGACAGCGGTGCTGACGGAGCTGATTCGTGATATTGGCTCAGTGGATGAGGGTGCGTCAACGGGTGTGGTCTTTACGACTTTGTTTGCAGCGGGACTGGTGTTGATTGTGCAGGCGGCAGATGCGGTGGATCTGGATCCGGGTTGTGTGTTGTATGGGGCGCTGGAGGACAGTCCGCTGCATACGTGGCGAGCGGGCGGGTTCGAGGTGCCTCGCGTCACGCTGACACTGGCTGGTGTACTGCTGCTGAATCTGTTGTTTGTGGTGTTGTTTTTCAAGGAGCTGCTGATCAGTTCGTTTGATCCGGGTCTGGCGACGACGGGTGGTTACAGTGCGCGGCTGGTGCATTATCTGCTGATGATTGTGGTAGCGATTACGGCAGTGGCCAGTTTTGAGGCGGCGGGCAATATTCTGGTGGTGGCGATGTTTATTGTGCCTCCTTCGGCCGCCCTGCTGCTGACGACTCGACTTAGTCGCATGATCTGGCTGAGTGCCGGCATTGCGGCGTTTTCGGCAGCAGCGGGGAATTTTGGTGCGACTGTGCTGCCTCGCTGGCTGGGCTATCGCAGCATATCGACGGCCGGAATGATGACACTTTGTGTTGGTCTGTGTTTTCTTGCGGCTGCTTTGTTTTCGCCGTCTGCGGGAGTGGTGACGGGCTGGGCGCGGCGGCTGGGATTATCGCTGCGAATTTTGTGTGAGGATCTGCTGGCGCTGTTGTATCGTCTTGAGGAGCGTGGTGCTGCTGCTGCCGGTGCTGGTGGTGCGAGTGCTGACTGGCTGTCGAAAAAGCTGTTATGCAGTCAGCGACTGTTGCTGGTGGCTGGCTGGATTCAGCAGCGGCGCGGCAATCTTGTGCATGAGGGTCAGATCTGGCGACTGACGGAATCCGGTCGTCGTGCGGCCGCGCTGCTGGTTCGGTCGCATCGTTTATGGGAGTCGTATCTGGCGACGGAGGGTGTGGGGCCGGAGCGGATTCATCGTCAGGCGGAGACATTGGAGCACTACACCAGTGAGGGTTTGCGTAACCGGCTGGATGCGGGCACGGCAGACGGTGGGGTGGATCCGCATGGCAGTCCGATACCGCGGGAGGATGAGTTCAGAATCCCGCCCGTTTGATGACATCGGCCGGCGTCAGCCCCTGTTCTCGCAGGGACTGGATGGTTTCAGCTTTGTCGCGTTTTGCCAGTCTGCGGCCAGTGGCATCCAGCAGGAGTGGGTGGTGTCGATAGAGGGGGACTGGCAGTTGCAGCAGTTCCTGGAGCAGTCGGTGCAGGTGAGTGGCTTCGAACAGATCATGTCCTCGAGAAATGTGTGTGACGCCCTGGATGGCATCGTCATGGACGACGCACAGGTGATAACTGCAGCCGATGTCGCGGCGTACCAGAACGACATCACCGAGGAGTTCGGGAGTGGCCAGTTGCGGTCCGCGGACCAGGTCGATCCATTCGAGTGGCTGGCTGACAGTGTTGAGCGCGGCATTGAGGTTCAGTCGCAGGGCAAACTGATCGCCTCGCTGGATTCTGAACTGTCTTTCGTCTGCGGACAGGCGGCGGCATGTACCGGGGTAGAGCGGGCCTTCGGAACCGTGCGGGGCTCCACCGGCAGCCGCGATTTCCCGCTGAATTTCCTGTCGTGTGCAGAAGCAGGGGTAAAGGAGTCCGCGTTGCAGCAGATTGCTGGCGGTCAGTTGATAGTCCTGCAGGTGTTGTGACTGGCAGCGCACGGGCGTTGGCCAGTGGAATCCCAGCCATGCGAGATCTTCGAAGATTGCGTTTGTGAATTCTTCGCGACAGCGGGTGAAATCGATGTCTTCGATTCGGAGGATGAGTTGTCCGCCGGTTTCGGTCGCCAGTTTTTGGGCGTGCAGTGCTGAGCAGGCGTGTCCGCAGTGCAGACGACCTGTGGGGCTGGGTGCGAATCGGCTGAGCGGGGGACTGGTCATGACGGTGAGGTTCGGGTGAATCCGAGTCAGATTCCGGGTGTCAGTATGGCAAAGTCTCAGTTGATTTGCGAGATTTAGGGGCTGAGCGTTTTTCTTGACGCTGTTGATTGCCGGGAAAGGGGTCACGTGGCATTAAAGCTTGCGTGTCCTGCCTGCGGGGCAGGGCTGAATTTGAAGGAAGAGCTGGCGGGGCGGAAAGTTCGCTGTCCGCGCTGTCAGCAGCCATTTGTTGTGCCGCAGCAGTCTGCAGTGGTGTCGGATTTGGCTGAACTGCCAGCTGAGCCGGCAGTTCCTGTGTCGGCCGTGCGTGCGGCTGCAGAATCTGTGTCCCGGCAGAAGTCTCCGGGCAGTTTGTTGCCTGGGCCGCCGCCTGATGACGTGGAGGGTTTGCGAAGCAGGATTCAGAAGTCGTTTCTGGCGACATCGATCCAGTCTGTGCGTGTTCCTGGGCTGTACCGTCTGGGGATTTTGCTTGTGGCTGTACTGATGGTTTTGCTGCCGTTGGTCTACATACTGATCATTGCTCTGACTGGTGTGCTGGTTTACCGGCACGCGGTGGAGAATGTTTCGGTGATTACTGCGTTCAGCAGTGAAACGACCGGCCGTAATTCTGTCAGGGCTGCAGCGTTTGGATTCATGTTGTATGCGGCGCCACTGATTTCGGGTGGAATGCTGCTGTTGTTTATGCTCAAGCCTTTTTTTTCCCGGCAGCCTGAGCATACGGGCAGAAGGACATTGAAGCGGTCAGATGAACCGATTCTGTTTGATTTTGTGGGTCGTATTTGTCGCGCGGTGAACTCGCCAGTTCCTTCGCGAATAGATATTGACTGTCAGATTAACGCCAGTGCGGGATTCAGCCGTGGACTGCTCAGTTTTTTCGGCAATGACCTTGTACTGACGATTGGCATGCCGCTGGTTGCAGGTCTGACGATGCGACAGTTTGGCGGAGTATTGGCGCACGAGTTTGGGCATTTCTCGCAGGGTGCCGGGATGCGATTTTCGTGGCTGATTCGCACGATGAATTACTGGTTCGCGCGGCTGGTCTATGAACGTGATTCGTGGGATGAGTGGCTGGAGGACTGGTCCAGGCGACTGGATATTCGAATTGGCTGGGTACTGCTGGTCGCGCGTTTTACAGTCTGGCTGGTGCGGCGTCTGTTGTGGGTGTTCATGGTTGTGGGGAATATGATCAGTGGATTTTTGATGCGGCAGATGGAGTTTGATGCTGATCGTTATGAGGCTCGTTTTGCGGGGTCGCGCACTTTTGCTCGTACAGCGCGGCAGCTGCATGTACTGGGAATTTCGTGGAATGGTGCCATGTCGGATCTCAGCCTGCTGTATCAGGAGGAGCGTCTGGTCGACAACTTTCCGGCATTAATTCTGCTGAATTCGGAGCAGATGGTTGAGCGTGGTCAGCGAGCGATTGATGAGGAGATTATTGAGTCGAGGACATCGGTGTTTGACACGCACCCTTGTGACCGAGAGCGGATCGCCAGTGCTGCTGCTGAGAAAACCGAGGGGATTTTTCAGCTTGAACTGCCGGCGGCTCATTTGTTTCGCAGGTTTGACGAGCAGTCGAAGGCTGTGACGTGGGACTTTTATCGGGAGATGCTGGGGACTGAGCTGAAAAAATCGCAGATTCATCCTGTGGAGAAAATGGCTCGACATCTGCAGGAAAAGCAGGACACCTGGAAATCACTGCATCGATTTTTCCAGGGACAGCTGGCCTTGTATCGACCATTTCGGGGCCCTGAGGAGGCTCAGAAACCGATCACCAACGCTGCTGTGGTGGTGGATCGGCTGCGAAAATCGCGTGAAGCCATGCTGGCGCAGGTGGAGTCTTTTCGAGAGGCTTGGAAGCAGTTTGATGAATGTGATACGCGGCTGATCGAAGTCCGGATGGCTGAATTGCTGCTGCGGACTGAGATTCGGATTCCGAAGGATGAGTTTTCCGTCCCGATGACAACGGCAGACGAGGTATCCGGGGTGAAGGTGGCGGCTGAGGACGAGCAGGCAAAGCTGCTGCCGAGGTTACTGCTGTTTGAGCAGGCTGCCGCGGCTCGATTGTATTCTGCGCTGAGGCTGGCGCAGTCAGCAGAACTGTCAGGTGTCCTGACGGAGGCTCGCTTTTCAGCCGGAGAAATCGTGAACCTGCTGACCCTGTTTCGTCAGATTAATGACTGGATCGAGCAGTTACTGATTTTGAGGGATACCAGGCTGGCGCTGGGGCGAATGATTCATGAACTGGAGTCATCCGAGAAGAACGAAAAGCTGGTTGAGCAGATCAAGCGATTCATTGGCAGCATGTTTCGGCAGCTGCAGGGAATACAGGAAGCTTTTGCAGACATCCCGTATCCATTCGACCATGCTCGCAAGCAGGTTTCCGTGGCTGATTTTCTGGTTGAGTCGCAGCCGGATGAGGATGATCCAGGTGAGATGTATGAAGCTTCAGACAGACTGGCTGATCGATTCATGCAATTGCATACTTTGGTATTTGGCCGGTTGTGTCAGGCGGCAGAGACGGTTGAGGGTTTCTTTGGTATGCCGTTGTTGCCAGAGCCGCCTGAAAGTGAAGAGGACGACGACGATGATGATGATGAATGAGTTGCAGCCGCTGTCATGTTTTTGAGATCTGTTCGATATGTTGTGCTGTTGTTTGTACTGGCTGTGTTGTCAGTACTGCCGCTGCTGGCCGTTGTGTCTGCTCCGCTGGATCAGATTCCGGTCACCAGAAGCGGCTCAGCCACCGTTCCGCTGTTCAATGCGTGGACGATCCTGTGGAACACGATCGGTGTTGAACAGGGATTTCAGGGCTGGTGGGATGCGCCCATTTTCTTTCCGGAAAAGCGTTGTTTCGCATTTAGTGAGCCCATGCTGCTGACGGCGGTGTTGCAGCCACTGGTAAGACTTTCCAATTCCCTGGCGCTGCCATACAACTGCTGGCTGGCTGGAAGTCTGTTTCTGAATGGCGTGACTGCTTCGCTGTTCCTGAATCGGTGTGGCTGTCGATTTTTGTCTTCTGCAGCGGCCGGCTGTGCCATGACCCTGCATCCTCTGCTGCAGACTCAACTGGAAGTGTTGCAACTGGCCTGCCTGTGGCCCTCATTGTGGCTGCTGGCGGCGTTGCTAAGACTGGCAGCAGTGGCTGAGGGCAACAAGAGCGCCGGCAAACACCGTCAGGTGGCGATTCTGGAAGTGGCAGCAGCCGGTGTCTGTCTGTCTTTAACCTGTATACATCACACGCTGTTCATGGGATTGTTATTGCTGGCGGCGGGCTGGACACTGATTCCGTGGCTCGTATTTCGCCGCTGGATGTGGTTGATGTGCGGCGTTGCTGTGGCTGTATTGCCGGTTGCTGTGATGGTACTTTGGCCGGTGCAGCGTGTGTTGCGGGAAAACGGGTTTGAGCGACGAGCGGAGACGGTGGCTGTGCTTTCCGCGATTCCTGCAGACTATCTGCGGGGGCCGGAGCAATCAATTTTTTCGGCCATTGTGGAGAAAGGTGACAGGCCGTGGAATCTGGGACCTGGCTGGATCCGAGTTCTGCTGGCTGCCATGGGTGTGATGGAGGTGTTTCGTCGCCGCGGGACAGTTCACATTCCTGTGCGGCCGGTGTTATTGCTGAGTGTGCTGGCGGCAGCAGCCTGGCTGCTTTCGCTGGGGGTGCATTTGCAGCTGGGTGGCTGGAACATCTGGGGCTTTTTGTGTGACTGGCTGCCGGGGGTTGCCCAGGTCAGAAGTGCGTTTCGGTTCGCGCTGTTCTTTCAGGCGGCCGTAATACTGCTGTCCGGTGTGGGACTGGAATGTCTGCCGGGTATTTGGCAGCAGTGCCTGCCTGGTTTACGGCGTTGGCACCGTCCAGTCGCCAGTCTGTCGGGCATTCTGCTGGCCTTTGAAATGTGGCCGGCCATGCTGCAGACGGTGGAAGTGCCGCGACCTGATGCGTTGCCAGGCTGGGCAAGTTTTCTGAAGAGCAGTGCTGCTGCGGATGAGGGGGTACTGATTCTGCCATATGTTCAGGGGCATGCACCTGACGACTTTAGGCAGACCGTTCGCTGGATGATTCAATCCACTGGTGCCGGGCTGAAAATCGTCAACGGATACTCAGGCTTTTTCCCGGCCTCACATTTTGAATTGCAGCGACTGCTGGGGCAGGAAGTTCTGGCAGCGTCAGACATGGTCAAGCTGCGAAGTCGGGGGATCCACTGGATTGTGGTGACCGACGCGGAGTCAGTGGCGATGGCAGCCAGCCAAAAAGAGTTGCTGCAGAAATGGAGCAGTTCGGATGGGATGGAAGCCGTGTTCAGGGTGGGCAAGTCGGTTGAAGTTGATGTTCCGTCTACCAGGCCCTGAGCAGTACAGTCCAGGCTGCGATTTGTTGTTCCAGGGGGCGTGTGTTGTCGTGCCTGGGGACCCAGAAACCAGCGTTCCGGAGTGCTGAGCGACTGCGGTCCAGCAGCAGTCGACTTTCAGTTTTTTCTGTGGGATCGCAGAGCAGTACAGAGCGTCTCGACCCGCTGACATCCTGCAGCAGGAAGTCTGAGATCCAGCCTGACTGCAGTACCAGATCAGCAGTGACTGGTAAGTTCCCGGATGTGAACTGCCAGGCGAGTTCGAGTTGAGGTTTTGCTGCCAGTATGATGCGGGTACCTGTATCTGCGGAGTACTTTGAAGCGGCCAGTTGCAGGCAGGAGAGCACCAGTGGGGCATCATCAGCCGTCAGGGGTGTGCGACCGGCTGTTCGTGGAATGAGCAGCATCAGGTGATAGTCAGCCAGCAGCGGGTTCCAGCGTTCAATGATGGCGGCTTCTGATTCGGAGTCCGCTGACAGCAGAATGACTGGCGTCAGGCGGCGTCCGGTTCCCTGTGGCGGCATTATTACGACACAGTTGCCCAGGCCTTCGATGGGGAGTTCTTCGCGCGACGGCGTGTTTGCTGCCGTCGGGGCATCCTTTTTACTGTTGGGCTGCAGTGAGTTCGGATCCAGTGCTGGCAGAGTATCTGGCAGCGGACTGGCTGTGATCTGCAGTGATTTTTCTTCATTGCTGCCGGGGGTTCGAAATTTCAAAGCGATTTCGCTGCCGGCTTGCAGTTGCAGTGCGGGGTCGAGAAAGGACCGCAGGCCTTTCAGTGTTTTTTCGTTGATGGCTGTGAGTTCAACAGTCGGGGGCAGTCCGGCGAGGGCTGCGGGTGTCCCGGGCAGTGTCTGGACAAGTACTGGTGTATCGGGTGCTGGTTTTGGCTGCAGCGCAGCGGGCAGGTCAGGCTGCTGGCCGGCTGCGGGCTTTGGGGCTGCGTCAGGGGCAGGCAGAATGAATCCGGCGTACCCGGGAAGGGTGGCGGGAATCCGCTCAACAAGCTCGAGTGAAACTTTCAGTTGTTCAGCATTTCGCTGCAGTGTGAGTTCGACGGTTTCACCGGCATACTTTGCTGCCAGCACTTCTTCAAGGATGCTGACCCTTGTGATCGGTCGATCTGCAGCCTGCAGCAATTTGTCACCGGGTCGGATTCCGGCTTTCTGTGCCGGCGACTGTGGCTGGACACGACGAATGGAGACCTGATCTGAGAATGGGCCGGGGGCTGTGAGCTGCAGGCCTGCAACGCCTGGCAGCAGATCCTGACCCGTCTGCAGGCGAGCGGCGACTGACAGTGCATCACTCATGGGAATGGCAAAGCCGATCCCTGAATCATACCACTCAACACCGGCCGCGGGGTTGCCGCGTCCGCGTGGAGACAGTGGTACCAGAATCCCCATCACTGCACCGGACAGGTTGATGAGAGCGCCGCCGTAATTGACGGGCGAGACCTTGGCGTCGGTTTGCAGTGCACGTCCGTGAATGCGATTCAGAGCACTCACGATTCCGGAGGAGACGGCAGGCTGTCGGGAGTCATAGAAGCGACCGAGAGCGATTGCCTGCTGTCCGACCTGCAGCTGGTCTCGAGCGACCGGAGTGGCGGGCTGCCAGTCGGTGCCGTCTGCCTGGAGCAGTACGAGCCGACGAACGTGATCAGTGGCGATCAGCTTTGCGCTGCGACGTTCGCCACTGGTAGTTTCAACGCTGACAGCGGTTGGTCGACCCTGAAACGCAAAGCTGCTGGAGAGGATTTTGCCATCCTGCGAGATAACAACGCCGGTGGAGGCCAGCGAGCTGACGGTGTCTCCGTCCACTGTCTGTTCGCCACCGATGACGCGGATGCGTACAACTGAAGAGGCCGCCTGCTGGATGGCTGCTCGAATCTGGGCGCCCGCATCCTGTGCCAGAGACCGATCCGGCAATCCTGCGATGAGGAGCAGGAAAGCAGCCATTAGTTTCAGCAGGTCGATGCGTTTCATGACAGCCTGGTCCTGTTCAGAATGATGCCCGATTGAGGTGGCAGCATACAGCAAGACGCAGGGCTGGGAAAGTTGCAGGGAGCGTGACCCCTCGGGAGCGGCTTTTGCTGAATTCCCGAGGGGGCACAAGCTGCGAAACTGGCAAGATGACAGAGGTCTCAGATGGCGTCCGTACCAGTCTCACCGGTTCGGATACGCACAACTCCCTCAAGACTTGAGATGAAAATTTTTCCGTCGCCGATTTGTCCGGTGCGGGCTGCTTCACAGATGGCTGCGATGGCGGCATCCACTTCGTTGTCGTTAACGACAACCTCCATTTTTACCTTCGGCATGAAATCGACGGTGTATTCTGCGCCGCGGTAGGTTTCCTTGTGTCCGCGCTGGCGACCGAATCCTCGCACTTCGGAAACAGTCATGCCCTGGACGCCGATGCTGGTCAGTTTGGTTTTGACGTCTTCCAGCTTGTAGTGACGGATGACAGCCTCAAGTTTCTTCATGTCTCTGCCCTAACCCCTGTCGATTGGTTACAGTTCAGCAGCGATTTTTGTTGCTGCTAGAACCCCCGAAATAATTCAGCTGACCTTTCGGAAGAAGGCCAGCAAACGTGTCAGTCCCGGCACCATGGTCGTCGTGTGTTTGTGTGTCCTGCTGGTCACTGTAGTACAGAGTTGCCTTGATTTTCGGATCGAGGCATGCTGTGGGGACAGTTTCAGCGAGGAATCCACCTACAACCTGCGTAACCAGTGCAGCAAAACTCATGCCGACACGAGCGTGTGAAGTTGTTGTTGCTGAATTTGTAAGCGAATTATCTGGTTTCCTGTGTCAGAAATATTGTGTTTCGCTGGTGAATGCGACGAGAAAGAGCAGTTTTGGGGGTTTTGTGCCTAAAAAAAAGGCGTTTCTTGCCGGCTGGGGGATTGAGATTTCATGTGGTTGACAGCAATTTTACTGGCTGGGCTGCTGGCTGGCGGTATTGCCGTATTTTGGGCAGCCTGCCTTGCTGAGGATGCTCGTCCGGCAGGCATTCGTCGATGTCGGGCCTGCGGTGCTGGTTTGCCGTTGGCGGTTTTGCTGCAGCCGTGGCGGGGCCGGTGCCGGCAGTGTGCAGTGCGGGCAGCGCCGGGGCTATGGCTCGGGGCTGTGTGTACGGGTGTCCTGTTTGCTGGTCTGGCATGGGGTTTGGAGCAGGGTTGTCAGTCGGTGACCGAAGTGCGACCGGCAGCTCCGTTCTGGCAGGGAAGGCTGCCATTTCAGTTGCTGCTCCTGTTTCTGCTGGTGGCTGCCGTGGTTTCGGATCTGATTGACTACGTGATTCCCGACCAGATTGTGCTTCCGGGTGCGTGTGCTGCGGTACTGCTGGCGTTTGTCAGTGGTGACCTGCAGATGATTCACATCTGGGTTGACTGGAGTGACGAACTGGTTCAGGTTTATGGCCCCTATCTGCCGCAGTGGATGAAGGATCATCAGCATCTGCATGGACTGGCCTGGAGTCTGGCTGGTTGTGTGGTGGGTGCTGGCCTGGTTTGGCTGGGGCGAATTGCGGCGAATCGAATACTTGGTTTTCCAGCGATTGGATTTGGCGATGTCACGCTGATGGCGATGATTGGAGCGTTTATGGGCTGGCAGCCTGTTTTGTGTGTGTTGGCTGTCTCGCCAATAGTGGGGATTGTGCTGGGGTTTTCAGTCTACGTGGTGACAGGTCGGGGCTTTATGGCTTTTGGCCCGTGTCTGGCAGCGGGAGCAGTAGTGATTTTGTTTGGGTGGCGAGCAATTTGGGAGCAGCAGGGTCTGCGGATTATTTTTGGCCACTGGCCTACGATGGCGGGTTTGATCGTGGGGGCATTTAGTTTGTACTGTGTTTTGCTGCTGGGGGTGAGAATCTTCAGGTCAACTCCGGCCAGTCGTTTGCGCTGAGTCAAGTCGGTGTTGCTGCGGGCTATTGAGTCAGTCGTGCGAAGACTTCGTTTGCATCAGATGCTGTGCAGAATGTGAGTGTCAGATACAGGTATTCGGGAGTGATATCGGTACGGGCAGCGATACCGACAACTTTCTGATTGACCAGCACTGCCAGTTGCAGTTCGGGATGTGCGTCAAGGATTGACTGCATTTTTGTGCGGGCGTGTTGCTGGAGATTGATTCTGAGTCGACTGTGGTAGTCTGTTTCCTGCCAGCCTCGAAATGTGCTGAAATCGGCGGCATTGAGGATCGGAGCGACTGCGATTCGCACTTTTCCACCGTTTGGTATCTGGAGATTTACGCCGTCCTCTGTTTCCGCAACGACTTTACAGATCTGCAGGGGAGCCTGTGGAGATATTTGTTCTCCGGAGAGTCGATTCAGGATGTAGGTGCTGATGGTAATCAGTATCCAGAGGAAGACTGCGACAGCGGCGATGAGTGTCCAGAGTCTGCCTTTGGCCGGGCTGTTATCGTTCATTGCGGCACCGGTCCGTTTGTCAGCGTTCGCACCAGCGTTTTTGCAGGTCGGCGAATGCATCGACTCGACGATCGCGGAAGAATGGCCAGTGCGTACGAGCGGTGTTGATGAGGCTGAGATCACATTCGACGTGCAGGGTCGCTTCAGCTTCGTGGTCGGCCTGTGCCAGAACATTTCCGTAGGGGTCAGCCATAAAGCTGCCTCCCCAGAACTGAATTTGGCCTTCGGGACCGACACGATTGGGAGCTCCCACAAACAGTCCATTGGCGATGGCGTGACTGCGCATCATGGTCTGCCATGCGGAGTACTGGCTGGCGCCGTAGATGTCTCGTTCGCCCGGGATCCAGCCGATGGCTGTGGGGTAGAAGAGCATTTCGGCACCCTGCATTGCGGTCAGTCGTGCGGCTTCGGGGTACCATTGATCCCAGCAGATGCAGACGCCGATTCGAGCGTAGCGAGTTGGGAAGGCGAGAAACCCGAGATCGCCTGGAGTGAAGTAGAATTTTTCGAGATACAGCGGGTCATCGGGGATATGCATTTTTCGGTACAGTCCTGCGATGCTGCCGTCGGCATCCAGGACCACGGCAGAGTTGTGGTACAGGCCGTGTGTGCGTCGTTCGAAGAGTGGCACGATGATGACGATCTGAAGTTCTTTGGCGATTTTCTGCAGGGCTGTGGTTGTGGGGCCTGGAATTGGTTCAGCGAGAGCGAAGCGATCGTGTTCTTCGGCCTGGCAGGGGTACTGAGTGTTGAAGACTTCCTGCAGGCAGATGACCTGTGCACCGGCTGCTGCGGCATCGCGAATTCTGTCGATGGATCGCTGCAGATTGATGTCCGGTTCGGGCACGCAGGTCATCTGGCAGAGAGCAGTACGGATCTTTGGTTGGGCAGCCATGGCAGTGTTTCGGGCGATTTGCGGTCGGAAGCCGGGTTAAGTGATATTTTGCAAAGCTGATGATACTCAATCCGCGGGATCAGGCGAAGTTTGGCGGTGGAATTTTGAATTTCGCGACCGCAATTCCATCCGCCTGCTTCAATGGCGACGGGGAATTGTCTGTAATGACTGCATGAATTATCTGGCACATGGGTATCGATTTCTGGATTCCCCGCTGAAGGCGGCTGGTACGGCTGTACCGGACTGGCTGAGCGTGGCGGATCGCAGCGTGCGCATGCGAAGTCGTCGCATTCGACCTCAACTGGAGCAGCTGGAGGGGGCGGTGCGGGGAATCGCCGAGGGGGCATTGCAGCATCTTGCAGATGACGACCTGTTTCACAACAGTGCAGTTTTTCGGATGCTGGAATCTGACCTGGCGGCCGGATTTCGCCGGCTGATGCCTGATCGTTTTGATCATCGTCCTGGATTTTTGGGACATATTGTCGTGGAGCTGCTGCTGGACTGGTACATCGCAGAGCGGCAGCCCGGCATTCTTGATCGATGGTATGCGGTTTTGGGCAGCGTGTGTCCGCTGCAGATTCAGATGGCGGTCAATTGTCTGGCACCTCGACAGACAGAAATGCTGGCGCCGTTTATCGGCCGATTCCTGGAAGCTCGGGTGATGTACGACTACGCCGATGACGGGCGACTGCTGGTTCGCTTGAATCAGATTCTGCGGCGAGTCACACTGGAGCCACTGGACGATCGTTTTTTGGCGATCCTGACCGAGGGACGTCAGTTAGTGTACCGACATGGAGCTGAGCTGCTGCTGGCTGTTGAAGGTGAGTGAGCCAGTCTGCCGGCCAGGTCTGAGATTATTTCAAAGGAAACCGATGCGATGAGAAGAATGGTTCTGGCGGGAGCACTGTTGTTTTGCGGAGTCTCTGCGGTGTCTGTGGCTGCTGATGAAAAGGCGGCTGGGTTTACGGCACTGCAGGCTGACAAGGCCGGTGCTGACTATGGGTTTCAGGGTGAGTATTCCGGAAAGATTCGTTCGAGTGACGCAGAAGTGCAGCTGGGACTGCAGGTGATTGCAGAAGGGCAGGGGAAGTTTGCATGGGTTGCCTGGGTGGGTGGTCTGCCAGGGGCGGGCTGGAACGGAGAAGCGCCGCTGCGTGGTGCCGGTGAGCGCGAAGGTGATGCGGTAGTGCTGAAGGCTGATACGGGCCGAGGTGAAGTTCGCGGTGGCAGCGTGACAGTCTACAACAACGAGAACGTGCGTGTTGCCGAGCTGACTCGAGTTGAGCGGTTGTCACCGACGCTGGGTCGAAAGCCACCCGAGGGAGCGATAGTGCTGTTCGACGGCACTTCGGCAGATGAGTTCGACGGCGGAAAAATGTCCGATGACAAATTGCTGATGCAGGGCTGTACCAGCCGCAAAAAGCTGGGTTCGGGCGAATTGCATGTTGAGTTCATGTTGCCGTGGATGCCGAATGCTCGCGGACAAGGGCGAGGGAACAGCGGGGTCTATCTGCAGGGACGCTACGAGGTGCAGGTGCTGGATTCGTTTGGATTGACGGGCGAGCAGAACGAATGTGGCGGGATTTACTCGATCAGCAAGCCCCTGCTGAACATGTGCCTGCCACCGCTGACATGGCAGACCTACGACGTGCAGTTCAAGGCAGCGGAATTTGGAGCTGACGGCAAGAAGAAAGCGGACGGTCTGATCACTGTTCGCCACAACGGTGTGGTGATTCACGAGCAGGTCCGGCTGACGCATGCCACGACTGCGGCACCAGTCCCGGAAGGCCCGGACTCAGGGCCACTGTACCTGCAGGATCATGGCAATCAGGTGCGATATCGCAACATTTGGTTCAGCCCGGCGAAACCCTGAAGAATTGCTGCGTTGCTGACGGAGCGGAACAGCGGGACGCGTGTCGACGATGTCGACACGCGTCCTTTTTTTGATTTGCGGCGGAGCCTGTTTTTCAGCCGAGATCGGCCTGAATATCGACCCAGCGACGTTCATCGAAGGAAACCAGCACAGAATCTGCGACAGCCTGTGCCAAGGCTCCGTCATGAAATCCTGGAATGGCATCTCGACCTTCGATAATGGCGGATGTCAATTCATAGACGAGGTCGTAGCGGAACACCGTACTGGGCTTGCCCAGTGACGGGTCGCGGGGGCTGCCAGGAGCCTTGAGAAACTCTTCGGGCACGGGCAGTTTTTCCAGATCACGTCCGTTGCGAGCGAGGATGATGTTATTGGGGTCAGTCAGCTGATAGGCAGCCGAGCCTTCGCTGCAGTTGACTTCCGCCCATTCGTAGCCCACACCGCCATTGTTGTGGCCTTTCATGAGCGTGCTGCCTTCCCACACACCCACAGCGCCGCTTTCAAAGAAGCCGATCAGGCTGGACCAGTCATCCACTTCAGATGGAGGGCAGGGGCGTCCATCTGCAGTGCGGTCACGCGGCGCGTACTGAGCAACAGCACCGCAGATTGTGCGGATGGGGCCCAGCAGATCCTGGGCAAAGTCAATCCGGTGGATGGTCATATCGAACAGGTCACCGGCTCCGGCCAGTTTCTTAATCTGTCGCCAGCCCCAGCTGGTTTCCGGCAGGTCAAGGAATCGCTGACTGCGGAAGTGTCGCGGAGTTCCCAGCAGACCGCTGGTGACGAGATGTCTTACATACCGCATGGAGGGAGCAAAGCGGTAGGTGAAGGCCGTCATGTGGCGAACGCCGGCATCGCGAGCTGCCCGATACATCTCGGCAGACTCCTGAAAATTCAGTCCCAGCGGTTTTTCACACATGATGTGTTTGCCGTTTCGGGCACACTCAATCGCCTGTTCACGGTGCACGAAATTAGGCGTTGCGATGATCACGGCATCAACATCCGGATCGGCAGCAAGCTGGCGATAGTCGGTGTAGGCTTTTACCGGGCCCCATTCTGACTGACGCTGAGCCAGCAGGGCTTCGTTGGGGTCACAGATGGCGGTCAGGCTGGAACGCTTATCCAGTCGGATGCCAGGCACGTGGTGAAAGTCGGAAACCGCTCCGACACCGATGATTCCGTAGCGAACATGCGAAGTCATACTGAAGGATCTCTTTGTGTGCTGAAGGTCTGTCAATGAAAAGGCCAGCACCCTGCGGGTGCTGGCCGGTAAAGCGGACGATGCCCTGGAAAATTACTTCCCGGCCTTCTCTTTCTTCAGTTCATCAAGGAACTGTCGGATCTGCTCAGCATTTTGTGGTGGCACATCGTCACCGAGGCTGGCAACGGCCTGAGTCTGCAGTTCGATGGCCCGATCAAGGTCGCCGTTCAGGTGCACGAGGTGTGACAGGGTGTCGATGATCATGCCGTTTTTGGGTTCGAGTGAGACAGCTTTTTCGGCGGCTGCAATGGCTGCAACAGTGACAGATTTTGGCACTTTTGTCTGCGGATTGCTGGCCATCTGGAAGACGGTCCAGGCCAGTTCATTCAGGTCGCCGGCAGCGGCTTTTTTGTCGTCAGCAACGGCACCAATCATGGCAGCAGCCTGTTGTTCACGACCCTTTGCGATCATGAGCTGCAACTGGAGTCCCTTGAGTCGTCCCTTCAGTTCAGGAGGGCAGGTTTCCGTGAGTTTAGCCAGTTCAGCAAAACCTTCGTCGGTCTTGTCGCCCTGCACCTTCTGAATGGCGCCGTTGACCTGAATGCTGAAGCTCATTTGTTCCAGCATGGCGACATATTCTTTGTCTTCAGCATTGGACTTTTTGGCTTCATCCACCAGAGCCAGGGCTTCGGCAATCTTGCCACGCTGCATCAGCGGGCCCAGCTTTGCCTGCAGCAGACCACGCTCTTGCTGTTTGCGGAATGTTTCCAGGAAGGCAGCGCGGTCCCATTTGTCAGTGACCACCTGTTCCAGTGTGTCATCCATCTGCATCGGATGACCGATCCACTCCACCAGCCCGGATTTGCCGACGATGAAGCAGGTTGGAATTCCGTTTTGCCCGGCAGCTTCCATATAGGAAGTGTAGACAGAGCGGTCAGGGTCTGTCGTCAGGCAGTAGGCGCTGGTCAGCTGAGCATAGGTTGGTGGCTGGTTGGTGCCTTCTGCGGGCAGGGCACCGCGGACAGGCCGTTTCAGAAATCCCTGCACAGTTTCCAGGTCTTCGTCGCTGATGCTGACAATCTGCACGCCCTGTTTGGCGTACTTTTTCTGGACTTCGACAAGGTGCGGCATGCTGGCGATGCAGGGGCCACACCAGGTTGCCCAGAATTCGACGATGTAAACCTTACCTGCTTCGAACTTTGTGACGGGCTTAAAAGCACCGTTGCCGTCGCTGACCCAGTGCTCGACGCTGATTTCCGGAGCCTTCGAGCCAATGGTCAGGGTCTGATCTGCTTCGTCGGCGTATGAAGGTGCAGCGAGGCTGGCTGCAGCGGCGAGAGCCAGTGCGGCTTTACCCGCGAATCGAGTCCACATGTTGTTGAGTTCCTTGAAAGACGGAATTCAGAGAATCGCACCCGTGGCCACGCACAGACCCTCGACTCTGCTGGTGTCAGAGTACCAGAAATTCGGGAATTCTGGAAAACTGAGTTCCTCAGAATTTGAAAAAACGGGGAAGCAGCGGGGCCTGAGGCCTGTCAGTAGCCATCCCCGGCGACGGTTCCCAAAACGTTCAGAGCCGGCAGGTTTAAGCGTCGCCGACACTCGTCCAGAATCACCTGAGTGGCACTGGCCCCGACTCGGCTGATACCCAGTTCCCGGCATTTCAGAACTCCGTCCAGGTCGCGGACTCCGCCAGCCGCCTTCACCTGCACGCGAGGTCCGGCATGTTTCCGCATCAGCTGCAGATCGGCGAATGTGGAGCCGCTGGTACCGTAGCCTGTGGATGTTTTGACCCAGTCGGCCTGCAGTTCTGTGCAGATTTCGCACAGCCGAATTTTTTGGGCTTCGGACAGAAAGCAGTTTTCGAAAATCACTTTGACTTTTTGGCCGGCTGCGTGAGCCAGTTCGATGACTGCTCGCAGGTCAGCCGTGACGTAATCCCAGTCTCCGCTGACGACGCGACTGATGTTGCAGACAAGGTCCAGTTCCTGTCCGCCGTCGTGCAGTGCCTGGCGGGCTTCTGCGACTTTAACAGTTGTTGTGTGGCCTCCGTGCGGAAAGCCGATGACGGTACTGGCGTGGACTCCGGAGCCCTGCAGGAGCGTGGCGCAACGGGCCAGGTAATGGGGCTGGATACAGACACTGCCAGCCTGATATGCGATTGCCAGACGGCAGCCCTGCTCGAACTCGTCGATGGTCGAAGCTGGTTTGAGCAGCGAGTGGTCGATCATGCGGGCGATTTGGAGGTAATCATATTCGGCCATGCGGGTGCCTTTCCGTCAGGGTGTTGTGTGCAGTGCCGGATTCACCATTCGCCATCTCGCCGGAATTTTTCGCGGGCGCTGGCGGCGAACTGTCTGGAGGCGTCACCCAGCTGCTGCAGCAGCTGTTCCATGTTGAGTCCAGCGGAATTGCGAGCGGCCTGGATAACAGTCTGGCACTCATTTGAATCCATGAAGCGGGCGGCTTCGAGAATGCGCGGCTGAGCGTCCGGTTCGATGACAATAAATCCATGTTTGTCGGCATGGATCAGATCACCGGGGCGAACAGTGCGGCCGAAGACTTCGACATCGCAGCCGAATTCCACGGGCTGGACGGCCGCATGACCAACGCACAGTCTGCGGGCAATCGCCTTAAATCCGGCGTTGGTCATTTCGTCGAGGTCACGGATGGCGCCATCTGTAATGGTACCGACGCAGCCCAGTGCGCGGTGAATGTTGGCGTTGACTTCACCCCAGAAAGATCCGATCAGGCGAGGTTTATCGAGGTCCTGAACGACGACAATTTTGGGTCCGGGGATACTGGCCAGGTAGCGTCGGTATTCGCTGGTGGCGGTGGGTTTCTCAGTGCGATGGCGGGGGTTGGAGGGTTCGACCCGCAGCGTGACTGCGTAGCCCACCATCGGGCCCATTTGTGGCATGAAGTCGCGAGTCTCTTCGAGATTCACGGCATCGGCACAATGATCCAGTCTGGTGATCTGTTCCCAGCCGTTGTAGATGGTGGGAGTATTCCAGCGTTTCAGTTCGAGCAAATCGGAGTGACTGAGCTGACGATTTTGAGACATGATCAGCCCTTCAGTCGAGAGAGGATTTCGTCGACAATTCGTGTGACGGGAATGCGTTCCTGCTGCAGTGTGTCGCGGTCGCGAATGGTAACGCAGCCGTCTTTCGCGGTATCACCGTCGATGGTCAGGCAGTAAGGAGTGCCGATTTCATCCTGGCGACGATAGCGGCGTCCGATGGCAGCCTGCTGGTCGTACTGAACACTAAGGCCTGCGGCTTTGAGTTCGCCGTAGATTTCGATGGCCTTCTCTGGCATGCCATCCTTCTTGATCAGCGGGAAAACAGCGACTTTTACGGGGGCCAGACGCGGATGGAACCGCATTACGACGCGTTCCTGCATGGCGCCATTTTCATCGGGCTGCTGATCTTCGTGATAAGCTTCACAGATGAAAGCGAGCGTACCGCGATCGGCACCGGCCGAGGGTTCAATAACGTGCGGCGTGAACCGTTCGCGAGTCTGATCATCGAAGTAGGTCAGGTCTTTCCCGCTGCCCCGGTGTTTCGGCTGTCCGTCGGCAGTGCGTTCCAGTTCGAGCTGTCCGTCAGCGTTTTTCGCCAGCTTGCCTTCCATGTGTGAACGCAGGTCAAAGTCACCGCGGTGAGCGATGCCTTCGAGTTCACCATATTCGCCGGCATTGAGGAACGGGAAGGCGTACTCAATGTCAGCGGTACCCACGGAGTAGTGGGCAAGTTCATCCTGGTGATGGTCTCGCAGGATCAGTCGTTCTTTGGTTATGCCGAGGTTGAGGTACCAGTTGTAGCGACGGTCGCGCCAGTACGTGTACCACTCGCGTGACTGTGCCGGGTGGCAGAAAAACTCAATCTCCATCTGCTCGAATTCGCGTGAGCGGAAGGTGAAGTTGCGCGGTGTGATTTCGTTGCGGAAGCTTTTGCCAACCTGACAGATGCCGAACGGCAGCTTAACGCGACTGCTGTCCACGACATTTTTGAAGTTGACGAAGATCCCCTGAGCAGTTTCGGGACGCAGAAAGGCGGCATCGTCATCAGTGCCCAGAGCCCCGATGATGGTTTTCATCATCAAATTGAACTCGCGCGGCTCCGTGAGTCGGCAGCCGGTGTGTTCGCCGACAGATTTGCTGGGTTTCTGCGGGCAGGGAGTATTAGGGATGTGGTCCTGGCGGAACCGCCCTTTGCAGGCGTGGCAGTCGACCATCATATCGTGAAACAGGTCATAGTGTCCGCTGCACTTCCAGACCTGCGGGTGCATGATGATTGAGGATTCGAGGCCAACCATCTGGAAGGTGGAGGGCGCACCGGCGGGCTGCAGCAGTTCGTTGTGGGCGGACACCATGTCGCGGTACCAGACGTCCCGGACATTTCGCTTCAGTTCGGTACCGAGCGGACCGTAGTCCCAGAATCCATTTTGTCCGCCGTAGATTTCGGAGTTCTGGAAGATGAATCCGCGTCGCTTGCACAGTGCGACGATCTTGTCCATCGAACGGCTCATAGGAGGTGATTTCCGGTGTATGACTGAGGTTGTTTGGGAGGCGCAGTGCGCACAGCTGTTGCCGTGTTCACCGGGCTGTGTCTGTTAGTCTAGAGCTTTGCGGAGTTTCGGAAAAGTCGCAGTGCTGCAATCGTGGCGGAACCGGGATTCCGAGAACGGCGGGCTGGAGAGGTTTTGTTCAGGCTGATCACAACATTTTGGGCAGAGTTCTTTCAGGCTCTGAACGGGGCTGCGCGAGGCAGCCGATTTGCTGTGCCGTGGTCGAGACTTGAGGAGATTTTTTGGGGGGGGAACCCCGTCAATTGAGCTGTGTTGCGGAGGCTTTTGGTCAGGTTCGCGGTGCATCTGCAAAAAAAAGACATATTTGCTGGTCCGGCAGTTCGGACTGGCACGCAACTTGATACCCATAGGGACAGGTTTGTCCGGGCATGCAGCGTTCGGGCACCTTTTGTTGGCAATTGGCGATGCGGGGTGTGATTGTTCGAGACTAATCGGCAAAAGAGTGTCTCTGGTGCTTAACACTTCGTTTTGTTGAATGCTAATCAGATTGTGCGCAGCGTGACTGGCAGCAAGGTGCAGTTGAAGGATTTTGATGACTGTCGCGAACTGGATGCAGCATCCGGTCGTGGCGTTCTGTTTTGACTGTCAGGACGAACCTCAGATAATACTCATCCACAAATGTCAACAAACGAAACTCCAGCAATAAGCCCTCCATCGTGGCTGCGATGGTTTGTGAATGATGCCGTTCGCGGCATCATGCATCAGACCGATTCTGCGCCTGTGGGCTGTCATTTTTATTATGACGGTGAGAACGATTTGTGGGAGGTGACTCTGTTTGTTGGGCGTTCTGAGGTTTTGGGTGGTGCGCACGACGGGAAGACGGTTCCTGCCGGGCTGGAAGTGGATGTGACTCGAGTGATGGCTGCCTTTGATACGGCACCTGGGGTGTTGTGGCAGGCTGAGCGAGTGACTCCGCACGACGAATTAGGACCGCACCTGTCATTTGAGGGTGAGACTCGCGGGCACGACGTCTGGCTGCGGATTTTGCAGACGCCGCCGGACTGGGCGGGTGTTGGTCGGCTGTTGCATGCTTCGACCGGAGAATTCGAGGATCTTTGGTAGTTCTGCCGGCCCTGTGAAAGGGTGCAAGAAAAAAGAGGCTGCGGAAAACCGCAGCCTCTTGTGTTTTGTCTGCACTTGCGTTCAGTGTTGCCAGATTATTCTTCTGCGACGAACGGCAGCAGGCCAATGAAGCGGGCGCGCAGGACGGCGTCGCGGACGGCGCGCTGGAACAGGGCCGAGGTGCCGGTTCGGCGACGGGGCAGAATTCTGCCTTCGCGGTCGATGAGCGTCCGAAGTGTTTTGAGGTCTTTGTAGTCCACATAGACCGGGCGCGGCACGGAACCACCAGCGGTAAACTGGCAGCTCATTTTCTTCTTTTTCAGTCGAGCACGGCGTTTGCGAAGCTTTTTCAGATCAGCGCGGGAGATTGTTGCCATTGATGAACATGAAACCTTTTGAGAGACGCACCTGCGGGCAAATGACCCCGTGAAGCCTGATCACAGCGGAAAGCTGGGTTTTGGGAAAAACCGAGACCAGTGCCTGCCCGACGGACCGGCGCGAGCCGGCGGGGTGAACGAACCGGGAGTTTATCCCGGAGTGTGGGTATCGGCAACAGAAACCGGGTTTTTCCGAGATTTTTTGGGGTGGGTACCGGAAATTGGACAGGAATCCGGGCGAGGTGAATTTGATTTGCGTCGGTGGGTTCTGGTTAGCTGGTGTATATTGCCTGTTTTTCCTGCTTTTCCTGGTGTGTCACTGGTGCGTTTTGGATGGATTATGCGGGCGGAGAATCTTGAGTTGATCGGGTACTCGGAGTAGAATTCGGCTGCGGACGGCAATGACGCCGTCTGTGAAGGCTCGAGCTGAAATGCAGTTCGAGCGAAGTTCAGGGAGGAACCGCCATGAATCGTTTGTCTTCGCCAAAGCTGCGTTTGTTCAATCCGGATTTTGATTCGGATTCACTGGTTGACGTGGTGGAGGGTGGTCAGCGTCCGCAGTTGCGGGTGGTTCCGCAGGTGTCTGAGGTGGATTCAGCCGGGCGGGATTCAGCCGGGCGGGATTCAGTGGGTACTGAAGACGACGCCGATGTGATTTCGTTCGCGACGGCTCGTCGAGCCCTGGTGCTCAGTGGCCGCTTTACTCCGACGCTCCAGCGAGCACGTCTGATCCACGCCAACAGCGAGTGTTCCGGTTGTGGCGGGCATGATGTTGAGCCTGTGGAGCTGGATGACGCGACTGTGAGCTGGCGTAACGGTGATGTTGTTCCGGGGACAGCGACAATTATCGGATTTCACTGCAACGACTGTGGCAGTGAGTGGCCGGTGTACGAGATCAGCCGTCGCGTTCAGAAGTGAGCAGTGCAGAGTGTGGCACGTGAAGCTTCTCTGGGAAGTCAGGATTTACCAATGTGCTGGCGGTTGCTGATTCCGGCCCTGTTTTTGCTGCTTTTGCCGGGCTGCATGCATCGGCGAGTGACGATTCACTCGGTGCCGGAAGGTGCACTGCTGAAGGTTGACGGCAAGGACATAGGGTATACGCCAGCGCATTTTGACTTCACCTGGTATGGGACTCGAGAAGTCCAGCTGCTGCTGGATGGTTACGAAACGCGGACAGAGATGATCGAGGTGAACAGTCCGTGGTACCAGAAGTTTCCGCTGGACTTTATCAGCGATAATTTTGCGGGTCGGCATATTCTGGACCACCGGCAGTTTACGTTTCAGATGAGGCCTCGTCAGGCAGACGTCTCGGGTGACGTGATCAAGCGTGGGAGTGCGTTGCGGAACGAGGCTTTGCACGGCCAGTAGCCCCCCTGGATTCTCGAAGAATCGTCGGTTTTCCCATGATTTCAGCAGATTCTCGAATTATAATCGGGTGATCGCTGTCATTTTCCCCAACGGCTGCTGGCTGTTTTGCGTATCAGCCGGCGGAGGGGACTACCGAGATGCTTCGCATGTCCGAATCGGACGCCACTGAACCAGACCTGGAATCGCAGTTGTCGGCTGCGACCGGGGTGGTTGCGCCCAGTGAAGCGCGACTGGTTCATGCGGCCCGTCTGGGGGATCAGCAGGCATTCCAGGAACTGGTGCTCAGGTATGAGCGTCGTGTGTTTCAGGTGATTCATCGGTTTGTGGAAGATCAGGGGACTGTTGCCGACTTGTCTCAGGATGTATTTTTGCGTGCCTGGGAGCGTCTGGCGCAGTTTGATCCGGCGCGGCGGTTTGGTCCGTGGCTGTTTCGGATGGCGGTGAACCTGACGTACGATCATCTGCGGCGAGTTCGTCGCAGGGGTCGCTGGTCGTTGTTTTCGGACCTGTCTGAGACTTTTGTGCCGGATCAGGGGCTGGCTGATCCGCGGGATGAGATAGATCTGTCGCAGGAGGTTCGTTTAGTTCTGGCTGAGGTTCCTGAGGCTTATCGGGTTGTGCTTGTGCTGCGTGATCTGGAAGGTTTCTGCACATCCGATGTGGCGGCAATCACAGACCGCAGCGAGGCGACCATTCGGTGGCGACTGGCTGAGGCTCGGCGAATGTTCCGTGACGCGTGGGAGCGACGTCAGCGTCGTGGTGAAGGTTCTGCCGAACAGGATGCGGGGCCGTTTGGTGATGCTTAGTAAGTTTGGAAATGTTGATGGGGCTGTTACCGGGGGCTGGAAACATGGAATGCAGCGAAGCGAGAAAACTGATTCTTCTGGATGCCGGTGGTGACCTGTACTCAGATGAGCGGACTTCACTGCAGCGGCATTTGCAGGACTGCGACGGGTGCAGCCAGTACGATGCCGGCATGCAGCCGGTCATGTCTGTGTTGTCGCATTTCCGTGATACTCCTGGGATTTCTTCGCCTGTCTCTGTCTGGCCATCGGTGCGTTCAGCTATTCGTCTCAGGTCTGCTGCGTCTGCGGCGGTGCCTTCACGGCGATTTAATTTGCAGGTTGCTGCATTGGCTGTTTGTTCTCTTTCGCTGGCCGCTGCGGTCATTGTGCAGACTTTGTCAACAATGCGCAGTGCTGAAGAGCGTCCGCAGGTGCTGGTAATGCCTCAGTTTCAGGCTGCACCAGCCGATCTGCGTGACGGGCGAGCGGTGCCGGTGATGATGGGGCAGTCTGGTTTTTCGCTGCCGCAGCCCCAGTCTGCGGACCCGGCCGTGTTTTAATGCGGGCGGGTCCTCAGGGAAACTGCGGCTACTACAGTGGTCCTCCCAGTGCCTGCTGCAGAAAGCGTGTTCGTTTGGCGGAGGCCCATGGCGTTTCGCAGGCTCCGTGACCGGCGCCGGGAACCACAACAAACTCGAAGTCCTTTTCGGCCTGCAGCAGCTGCAGAGCGACCTGTGTGGTGGATGCCGGGTCAACGTTTCGATCGAGTTCCCCGACAACCAGCATGAGTCGTCCCTGCATGCGAGCAGCATTCTGGCGATTTGAGCTGCGTTCATAGACGTCTTCCGCGGGCACTCCCATCCACTGTTCATTCCACCAGATTTTATCCATGCGATTGTCATGGCAGCCGCAGTCTGCGACAGCGGCCGAATAGAAGTCACTGTGCCAGATCAGTGCCGCCATGGCATTTTGTCCACCGGCCGATCCGCCATAGATTCCGACTCGGGACAAATCCATTTGCGGTACCGTCTGAGCGGCAGTTTTGAGCCATTCGATGCGGTCAGGGAATCCTGCATCTTTGAGATTTTTCCAGCAGACATCGTGAAATGCTTTGGATCGCCAGGCTGTTCCCATGCCGTCGATCTGTACGACGATGAAGCCGGCGTCTGCGATCTGCTGCTGATGTCCCCAGCGGCTGCGGAATTCTTTTGGGACATGGTGGTCATGCGGGCCGGCGTAGATGTTCTCGACGATGGCGTATTTTCGGCCGGGGCGGAAATCTTTAGGGAAGTGCAGCAGGCCCCAGATCTGAGTTTGTCCGTCGCGTCCGGGCGCAGCGAACCGCATGGGCAGCCGACCTCGTTCCTGAATGATTTCGGAGGCATCTGCTGACTCAAGCTGGACTACGAGGCGTCCGTCGGCGGTTCGCAGTTCGGTTATGGGAGGCAGGTCGGTTCGTGAATAGCGGTCGAGGAACCAGCGGCGGTCGGGGGACCATTCAATGGAGTGCATACCGTCGCCTTCAGTGAGGACCTGCAGGTTTTCGCCGGTGAGTGAGATGCGGCAGAAGTGTTCATGGTAAGGATCCTGATCGCCGGCAATACCTACGGCAAAGAACCACAACTGTCCGGCAGATTCATCAAGGCGTTCGATACGTCGGACATTCCACTGACCGGCAGTGATGGCCTGTGGCGGATTGCTGGAGTTCAGGTCGTACAGGTACAGGTGATTCCAGCCGGATCTTTCGCTGGCCCAGAGCACTTTTTCACCGGGCAGCCAGCGCAGTTCCATTTTTCCATCGGAGGAGTAGTGAATGAAGGTTTCTGAGGATTCGTCGATGACGGCGCGGACGGAACCATCGGCGACTCGGAATTCCAGCAATCTCATTCGCTGGTGGCCGCGTTCGTTGTAGAGCATCCAGAAGCGAGTCCCGTCATCGCTCCAGCGCTGAAAGTCGAGGGTCCAGGGATTTGGGAACAGGCTGTTATCGAGTTTGATTTCTGAGCGATCTGTGGTGCGGAAGAGCCTTGGAGCTGATTGCGGAATGGGATCTCCGGGTTTCAGGTAGGGGTAGGAATTCAGTCGTGGCTGCAGCTGGTCGGCCGGCGTGCTTTCGACGTACTGCACTTTGCGTTCGTCGACCTGGGTGGTTTGCAGTGCCAGCAGATGTTCTGAGTTGGGTGACCAGACGGCATCACACACGTGTTCGGGGTAGTCGGCTTTTTCATAATCCATCCCGATTGCTCGCGCACGCTGAGCATCGCGGCGAAATGTCTTTGCAGGCTGTCCGTCTGCGGCGAGGGGGAATTCCTGCTGGTCTTTCAGATTTCTGAGCCACAGGCCGTGCTCACTGACAAAGGGCTGCCAGTTGCCATCGGGTGATTTGGGGTTATCTGCGTTCTGCTGTTCCGGGGGGCGATTGCGTCGACCTCTGCGTGGCTCACGTCGGCTGACTTCTGCGAGTGACTGTTCGGTGAGGTTCCAGGTGTTGCTGCCGGCTGCGGCGGTGGCACAGCCGAGTGGGGTGTCATCTTCCCGCTTCAGCATCCACACGTGGCCGACAAACGTGTGCTGTTTGCAGCTTTGTCCAGGGGCCACCGTCTGGTAGCGACGTTCCTGTCGGTCTGTAGAGACCCAGTACATGACGACCGGGAATGTGAGTTGGTTCGTGAGGACGATCTCGGTGTCTTCGGCGGCATTTCCGGAGGGCACCGGGGGCATGAACAATTGCAGCGAGGCCGTGCTGGAGTTTTGTTCCTGCTGCAGTTTCTGCGAACTGTCGTCCCAGAGAAAAACGCCGGCACTGCCTCGCAGTCGCCATGGTCCGTTCGTCTGTTCGGGGAATTCCAGTGAGTCGACGGGCAGCTGATCGGCCTGAATCGGGCGGTGCAGGGTTTCCGCGAGCTTCAGTGCCAGTTGTGCATGGTCGAATGCTGCGGTGCGGTGGCCGGTTACGGCGTCCACGAGGATAAACTGTCGACCGTCGCCGGGCAAATTATTGCGATACCAGAAGCTGGTGCCGCGGGCATTCCAGTGCGGTTCTACTCGTTCCCGATAGACCCGACCTTCGGCCGAGATGTGGCACTGCTGGCAAAAAATGAAAATTGCACAGGCGGTGAGAAGTCGAGTGATCAAGGTTGTCATCCCTGTCGAAACGGAAGTGGCAGAGTTCTGAGCTTTTCTTTCGCAGGCGGAACCTGATTTGTAAAGTCGCAGCGGCATTGTTGTGCAGGCAGTTGCCGGATTTCAGACCGCTGAAATTCGTCGGGAATTTCTGGACAGCAGCAGGGGTTTGCGGGTAGGCTGCGGTTCCTGCCAAAGGCAATTCTTCCCCGCCGCCCTGCCAATCAGCTCACCAATTGCCATGAATCGTCATTTCTCAGTTCATTCGGCGGCCTGGCGATTTCCGCGGCGATCTGTTCTGCAGGCTGGTCTGCTGGCCGGTGCAGCGGGGCGTGCCGCAGCCGGGCAGGTTGCTGGTCCTGCTGGTTTTGGTTCGGCAAAACGCTGTCTGATGTTGTTCATGTGGGGCGGTCCCAGTCAGCTGGATACATTTGATCTGAAACCGACTGCTCCCCGTGAAGTTCGCGGCGAATTTGAAGCCATTGATACGGCCGTACCGGGTTTGCAGATTTGCGAGCATTTTCGGCGACTGGCACCGCTGACGGACCTGGTGACTCTGATTCGCTCGATGACGCACGACGATCCCGCTCATCTCAGCAGTGCTCACACTACCCTGACCGGTCAGCTGCCACCGGTGAATAAAAGTGACGACGAGCCCCCCAGTCGTGGCGATTCTCCGCACCTTGGAGCGCTGGCAGCGCAATTCCTGCCTTCCGGGGGAGGTCTGCCAGCGGCGGTTTCGATGCCCTGGCATACGCTGCATCCGGCGGCTCCCGGCGGAACAGCTCCCGGGCAGACGGCGGGCTGGCTTGGTCCGGCCGCAGATCCTCTGCTGATCACAGGCAATCCGGCAGTTCCTGGCTGGTCGGTGCCGGTATTTCAGCTGGCTGATGGAGTATCCGTGGCGCGTCTTGAGCAGCGCCGCAGTTTGCTGCGTTCTCTGGACAGTCTGCGATCTGATGCAGAAAGTGCCGTGAATCGAGCACTGGCGGATCAGCAGTCTGCCGCCTTTAATCTGCTCAGTTCCACTGCTCTGCATACGGCTTTTGATCTGCAGTCTGAGTCACCGGCAACTCGCGAACGTTACGGCATGAACATTCATGGCCAGTGTGTGCTGCTGGCGCGGCGGCTGCTGGAGCGGGGAGTGCCATTTGTGTCCGTCAACTGGCACAACGACGGTCAGAACTTCTGGGATACTCACGGCAATAATTTCAGACGCCTGCGCGACTCCCTGATTCCTCCTGCGGACCAGGCTCTGGCTGCTGTTCTGCAGGACCTGCGGGACAGCGGGCTGCTGGAGGACACGCTGGTGGTGTGGACCGGGGAATTCGGACGGCGTCCTCAGATCACTGCGGCGAACGCCGGTCGAGAGCATCATCCGTGGTGTTACAGCAGTCTGCTGGCGGGAGCCGGCGTGCGGCGGGGCAGTGTTTACGGAGCCAGTGATCAGATCGCTGCTTTCCCGCGTGAGAATCCAGTGTCACCGAGGGATCTGGGAGCCAGTGTCCTGCATGCGCTGGGTGTACCTTCGGACAGAACCCTAAACGACATCACCGGGCGTCCGCACATGCTTTACGGCGGACGTCCGGTGACAGGATTGTTTAGTGGCGGCTAAGCACAGTTGATCAGGGCAGGGCAGGGCAGGGCAGGGCAGGGTGCAGATTACTGAATGGAGATGATTCGCATCTTGAGTTTGCCGCGTGGAATGGGCACTTCGATCTGATCACCGACCTTCCCGCCCATCATGGCGGTTCCGATCGGGCTGGTCGTCAGGATCTTCATGACATCGCCTTCATAGTCTTCTTCACCGGGTCCGACCATTTCGTAGATCTCCTGATCGCCGCCGACATCGACGGTGACTTTGGAGCCGAAGACGACGGAATCCGCCGGACCCTCGGCGCGTTCTGCAATGTAGCAGGATGCCAGCTTGGACTTGAGCTGATTGATTTTGGCCTGCAGCAGTCCCTGAGTTTCGCGCGCTGAATGGTACTCGGCGTTCTCTTTCAGGTCACCTTCTTCGCGCGCCGACTTGATCCGCTCGGCAACCGCCGGCATGTCGATCTCTTCAAGTCGTCGAACTTCTTCGCGCAGTTTGTCGTAACCTTCACGAGAAATAGGCTGACGTTCCATGGCAGGATCCAAACACTAAGTACAGGGAAGCAAGCAAAATACGACACTCCGGAACGCATTTTCAGCGGTTGGTGGCTGGGGCATGCGCCGAGGAGTGCGGTCAGGATTTAGGAAAAGCCCTTCCGGGCAAAGAAAAAACGGGCGGCTGAAGCATGCTTCAGCCGGCCCGTCAGTCTTATGGCGAAAAAGTATACCCCGAAAAATTCGGATGGGCTACGCAATTTCCTTCCACAAACCACATTTCGCGCTGTCCAGCACTGCCTGGCAGACTTTCTGGGTTTCGAGGGCATCTCGGAAGGTTGGATTGCAGGGCCGTCCGGCTTCGACTGCTGCGATAAAGTCGGCGACCTGGTGTACAAATGTGTGCTCGTAGCCGATCTGCAGGCCGGGCACCCACCATTTACCCATGTAGGGCATATCACCGTCGGTACAGTGTACCTGGTGCCAGCCGCGAACGAGCGAGTTATCGGAGTGGTCGAAGTATTCGAGCCGGTGCAGGTCGTGCAGATCCCAGCGAATCGAAGCTTTTTCACCGTTGATTTCGAAGGTGTAGAGAGCTTTGTGTCCGCGTGCGTAGCGGGTGGATTCGAACAGACCAAGTGATCCGTTGCCGAAGCGGCAGAGGAAAGCGCAGGCATCATCGATGCCGACTTTTTCGACTTTTCCGGTAAGGTTGTGTTTGCGTTCTTTGACGAATGTCTCGGTCATTGCGGTGACGCTGGCGATTGAGCCATTCAGCCAGATTGCGGTGTCGATGCAGTGAGCGAGCAGGTCACCTGTAACACCCGATCCGGCTGCGGCTGCATCCAGTCGCCAGAGTGCCGTTCCGCCCTGGGGCAGATCAGCGTTGATGGTCCAGTCCTGGAGGAAATTTGCGCGATAGTGGAAGATGCGTCCGAGACGACCTTCGTCGATGAGCTGTTTGGCCAGCGAAACGGCGGGGACACGACGGTAGTTGTACCAAACAGTGTTGGCTACTCCGGCGGCTTCCACGGCGTCGACCATTTTCTGGCCTTCAGCGGGATCCATGGCGAGCGGTTTTTCGCAGAGGACCATCTTTCCGGCCTGTGCGGCTGCGATGGCGATTTCGGCGTGTGAGTTATTGGGGGTACAGATATCGATGGCATCGATATCTGAGCGGTCAAGCAGGCGGCGCCAATCGGTTTCCGTGGATTCGTACTGCCACTGATCGGCGAATTTGCGGAGCTGTTCTTCGCTGCGTCCGCAGATGGCTTTCAGTACAGGACGATGTCCCAGTTCAGGAAAGAAATCGTTGACTCGCTTGTAGCCATTTGAGTGTGTGCGGCCCATGAAGCCGTAGCCAATCACACCGATATTCAGGGGTTTCAATTGTGACATTGTGGGGACTTTCAGGGAAATCAGAAGAGAGACGTGAGAAATTCAGGTGGCGGATGCGTTGATCACTTCCAGCCATGTGCCTCGCGAACACGAATCATGACATCGAGGATAGTGTTCCAGGTGGAGACTTTTTCGAGAGTCTCGTTGGGGAACATGCAGCCATCCCAGCAGATGTGCCGGATGCCGCGTTCTGCGGCGCCCTGGAGCCAGTAACCGGCACAGCGAACGATGTCGAGTCGTCCGTTTGGATCATCGGCCGGGCAATGCTTGCCTGTTTTGTCGTGTGATCCGGCCCCGTGTACCTGCCCGTCATTCTGAGCCACGTGGAAGTCGATGGTCCAGGGACGCAGTTTGTCGGTCATGTTGGCATAGGCCGCCCAGAAATCTTCTTCTGAGTAACCTTCTTTTACGAGCGCGCACTCGGGGGCGTTGTATCCGAGCAGATACAGGTATGTGTGAGCGAGGTCTGCCTGGAAGCCCAGTGTTTCGGGCATGTCTACTTCTTCCAGCAGGTTCAGCATATCTTTCCAGCTGTGCATCCCGGCCCAGCAGATTTCACCTTCAGCAGCCAGTCGCTGTCCGTGGTCGGCTGCAATCTTTGCGGCTTCGCGGAAGGTGCCGGCGATTTTGGAGGTGTTTGTTTTGGGATTTTCGCGCCACCGAGCAACGCCGAATTCAGCCGAATCGATACGAATCACGCCATATTTTCGAACGCCGTGCTGTTCAAAGATATTGGCGATGCGGCAGGCCATCCGGACTGCATTCATGAACTTTTCGCGGGCCGCGTCGTCGCCCATGGCGGAGTCTCCGACGGTGCCCGGCCAGACGGGTGCCACCAGTGATCCGACACTAAATCCGTAGCTGGCGATCTGATCTGCGATGCGATGCAGTTCGGAATCGCTGGCTTCTGGATTTGTGTGAGGCAGGAAGAGGAAGTAGTCGATACCGTCGAATTTTTGACCGTTGACACTGGCGGCGGCCGTCAGCTGAAGCATGCGTTCAAGACTGATGGGTGGTTCCTGTCCGGGGCCATCACCTTTGCCGACAAGTCCGGGCCACATGGCGTTATGCAGTTTGGGTGCGGTATTTGACATGCGAGCGATCTCCTGCTTCAGAATGGGATTCCGGATAATTCCGGCGAGAAGAGTATGGTAGGGGGTGCCAGGTGGCAGGCGGGGCGGAGCGCTGAGTTTCCGGGCCGCGCAAGAATCTGAAAAGCGTCAGATCTTGACGAAATCGAGACCGTTTGAAAAGTCCAGGCGGTGTTTTCGGGCTGCGCAATGTGATTCGGCGGCGGATTGAACGCCCGAAATGTCGCGATTATCCCGCATTTCTCTGTTCAGTGAGCTGAGTCAGTTTGTTGTAGAGAGTTTTCAGGGCAATGCCGAGGTCTTTTGCGGCGGCCGGTTTGTCGCCCTTGTGTCGTTCCAGAGCCTGCCAGATCATATCCTCTTCCATCTGCCGCAGTGTTTTCAGGGGCGCGGGTGCTGCGGGTGCTGCCGTGACAGTCCCTGCCACCGTCGGCATGCCGGCTCGTTCGCCGTCTTCTACGGAGGCTTTGCGGAGTGTGCGAGGCAGGTCAGAGGGCAGCAAAACCTGGCCGTCCGACAGAATCAGGGCGTGCTCCAGCACGTTCGCCAGCTCGCGAATATTCCCGGGCCAGCTGTGAGACTGCAATGCCCGAATGGTTTCGGGCGGTACCATGGAAGCAGGTACCGTGTCACGTTTCAGATGCCGAGCAATCAGGTGCAGGGCCAGGGCTGGTATGTCATCCAGACGCTCGCGCAGCGGAGGCAGGTAAATTTCGAACGTATTGATGCGGAAGTAAAGGTCTTCGCGGAACTGTCCCTGCTGCACCATCTGCTGCAGTTCGCGGTTGGTCGCACAGACAATCCGGACGTCGGCGTGCACCGGTTCGTTTTCACCAACGCGGCGGATTTCACCGGATTCGAGGAATCGCAGGAGCTTGACCTGCATAGCCCGGTCCAGTTCGCCGAGTTCGTCGAGGAACAGTGTGCCACCATTGGCGACTTCAAAGAGCCCTGTGCGATTCGAGTCTGCCCCGGTGAAAGCACCGCGACGATGTCCGAACAGTTCGCTTTCAACGAGGTTCTCGGGAATGGCTCCGCAGTTCACCGCCACGAATGGTTCACGACTGCGTTCGCTCTGCTCGTGAATACGGCGTGCCACCATCTCTTTGCCGGTACCCGTTTCACCCAGAATGAGTACGGCGGAATCTGTCGGCGCGATGCGATCGATCAGTTTCTGAACGCGCATCATTGGAGCTGAAGTGCCGACCAGATCTGCCCGGCCTTCAGCACGCTGCAGGCGTGTCTCCAGGGCAAGTGCACGATTTTGCAGAGATTTTTTCTCGGCAATCCGATCCAGCACATTGCCGATTTCGAACAGCGATACCGGTTTTGGCAGGAAGTCATAGGCCCCCATGCGAATGGCGCGAATCGCAGCGTCCCGATCCCCGTGCCCGGTGCTGATGACGCAGGCAGTCTCAGGCGAATTCTGACGCAGAAAGTCAATCACATCCCAGCCGCTGCCGCCTGGCATCCGCAAATCGATGATGGCTGCGTCAAAAACGTTTTTGCGAGCAGCTTCGATGGCGGCGCCCGGGGACTGGCAGATGACAGCCACATGCCCCATACGCGGCAGCTCGTCCCGCATCAGTTCGGCGATTGAATTTTCGTCGTCTACGAACAGTACTCGCAGACTTGGTCGCTTTCTTGCACTCACTGCCGACTCCATGGCTGTCCAGCGGCATCCCTGCCGGTCACTGCTGACGGAACTTTCCCCAATCCTATCAGTCTGATGCTTCCGGGGCAACGCGTGTTTCGGCAGAGTCTGCCGGTGCGGGACCCGGATCGAGCGGCTGCCAGTGGCTGAATGTGGCTGCCTGCCCCAGTCGTCTGCCCGAAACGTCCTGCAGATTCCAGATGACCGCTTTTTCGATCAAAAACCGTTTGCCTGTACGGCTGATCCGTATGCCGCGGTAGTCGTCAACAAAACCGTCTCGCTGTGCCCGCGCCATCATTTCGGCGCGTTCGTCCCGATGCATTGGTTCGGCCGTGAGGCGGGAGGGGGTTGACGTCAGCGTCAGAGCGTCCATTTCCCACAACTGCTGTGCAGCCAGATTGCCGTAGTTCAGAATGGGGTCTGCCTGAGTCCCATGGGACACAACGACGAAGGGGGCGTGGTACAGCCGCCGAGCCTCATCGAGCGGGTCATCGCTGCGTTCCAGCAGTTCGTTCCCTGTAAGGCGTTTCCAGGAGTCCAGCATTAACTGTGCCTGCTGCAGCCATTCGCTGGTTTGCCAGATCTGTTGTGGTTCTGTCAGGGCGACAACTGGCTGCGGCGTGTTTTCGGGGGCCTCCTCAGCTGCGACGTCGGCTGTGTCGGGTGCGGTGTCTGCGGTGCCGTCAGTGCGACGTGGCGGTGGCCCGGGGTACTGATAAAACTGGCATTCGAGTCGTCCGTTGAACAGTTTTCGGCGTCGCGGAGCGCGGCGTCCAAACTGCTGCTCAAATCCTCGGTTGGAGGTGATTACATAGACGCCCCATGTGGGCAGCGAAGCCGTGACTCGGCCCAGTTCCCGATAAACTGCCGCAACTTCTTCCGGATCACCAAGCCGTTCTCCGTATGGCGGATTGGTAATCACGACTCCGTATTCAGCATTTGTGCGAAAGTCGCTGACTTCCTGGCAGCGAAACTGGATGTCTCCGGCCACCCCCGCTTCGTTGGCCCCCTTTTCTGACAGCCGAATGGCAGATGGATCATGATCAAATCCGAGGATTGGCAGGACCATCCGCGGCTGTCGCAGGTCACGAGCTTCCGTGCGGACTTCACGCCAGATACGGCGATCGAGCCACCGCCAGTCTTCGGCTGCAAACGAACGGCCAATTCCAGGTGCAATATTGCGGCCAATCATGGCAGCTTCGATGGGCAGTGTCCCGCTGCCGCAGAACGGATCGACAAACTGACGATCGCGGTTCCAGTAGCTGAGCTGGATCAGGCCCGCTGCCATAGTTTCGCGGAGCGGCGCGGCCCCCACAAATTCCCGATAACCACGCTTATGCAGACCATCTCCGCTGGTGTCGATCGTCAGGGTGGCCACATCACGTAAAAGCGACACTTCAATTTGAAATGTGGAACCCGATTCGTCAAAACGGAATCGCTGGTAGGTTCGCTTCAGGCTTTCCACGATGGCCTTTTTGACGGCTCCCTGGATCGCCGGTACGGCATGCAGCCGTGACAGTACGCTGCGACCGGCTACGGGGAATTTGGCGTCAACGGGCAGCAGGTCGGACCATGACAAGGCCTTTGTCTGATCGAACAGAGCATCGAAATCCGGTGCTGGAAATTCGCCGACTCGAATCAGCAGTCGATCGGCACTGCGCAGCCAGAGATTGCAGCGTGCAATGTCACGCTCGTCACCCTGAAAATGTACCTTGCCGTCAACAACGCGAAGACCGGTATAGCCCAGCCGCTCAAGTTCACGAGCCACCACCGATTCAAGACCAAACGTGGCGGTGGCAATCAAATCAAACCGTGGCATGCCTTATTCCGAGCAAATGGTCAGTTTGCGGCAGCCCTGCTGGGGCTCTCACGACCAACCGAAACCACCCATTGAACGTCGTCCGGCTGGGGAAGTCAAATCAACGTCCGCTGAATCTCTGCGGTGCCACGCGTCGGAACCGCAAAGCAGCCCAGAGTTCCGCCTCGGCGTCGTTTTCTGCCATCTGACCCGGCTGTTCAGGGGCGTATCAGGCCGACGGCGATGTCCATAACGTTTGTATGAGTCGCGCCGGTGCGAAGCAGGGCGCCCACAGAATTCAGTGCAGTCCACGAATCATGGCGGGTCAGGATGTCCTGCAGATTGATTCCGGCTGACAGGATGCTGCCGACCACCTGATCATCAAGGATACCTCCGGCGGCATCAGTTGGTCCGTCTTCACCGTCGGTCCCGCCGCTCAGCAGAACCCAGTTGTGCAGATGGTTCGTCGTGTTGTTCGATGTGTGCTGCGTCAGGCCTTCGACCGCAGCCTGAGCCGCAGCCAGAATAAACTCCTGATTTCTGCCGCCCAGACCGGGGTGATCTTTTGCAGAAGCCAGATTGACAGTGGTTTCGCCTCCGGCGAGCAGGCAGACAGGCTGACCGTTCGCCTGCTGGTTCAGTGTCTGCAGCCGCCGCTGAAAAGCGATTCCGGCGGCGGCGGCATCACCCTGCACATCGCGGAGAATATCAGCAACGTGATAACCCAGCTTTTCTGCCTGTCGGGCGGCTGCCTGCAGTGAATCGGCGTTACTGGCAACCAGCTGCCATGCCAGTGGTACCGAAATCGCTTCTGCCGCCGCGTCCACTGACTTCAGGAGCAGCTGCAGTACAGCCGGCGGAAGTTTCTCCAGCAATCCTCGGCGGGCGAGAATTTCAAGTGCGGCAGAAGGCTGTGAATTTGTCGGAACAGTGGGCCCCGAGCCAATGACCTGCGGCGGATCGCCCATCACATCGGAAATTGCCAGAGTCACCAGCAGCTGAGCTCGACAGCCTGCCGCAAGGCGTCCACCTTTGACCAGTGACAACTGCGTGCGAACGAGGTTTAATTCGTGGATCGGAGCTCCGCTGCGGGACAGCAGCCTGGTAACTGCCAGCTTGTCTGCCAGAGAAATTCCAGGGACAGGTCGGCAGAGCAGGGCACTGCCACCACCGGAAAGCAGCATGATGCAGAGGTCGTCGGGCGTGCAGCTGCGAACCAGCCCGAGGATTTGATCTGTGCCGTCCAGTACCTGCTGTGTCGGTTCATTAATCCCAGCTGGCCTGCCGCCATGCAGCCGAATGCGCTGCAGGGGCCGGAGACAGTTTTCAGGAACATTGACCCAGCCTGTCAATTTGTCGAAGAGGGGCGTTCCCGACAGCGCAGCCTCGAGTCCGGCAGCCATTCCGGCACCGGCTTTGCCTGCTCCAACAGCCACCACTCGCCTGATCCGTGTCGGGTCGAGCGTGTGGCCGGCAATTTGCAGACCGGCAGCATTCAGTCGAACGTGGCTGGAAACGGCGGTTTGTGAGTCGGCTGCCGCCACGGCTGCCTGCCAGATCTGTCGGGCATCCCGACGCAGGCTTTCCGAACTTTCAGCGTGGCTGGACTGTCTGGACATATTACCTGGCCCCGGCTGCTGGCTGACCCGGGAGGTGCTGGTCAAACCAGCGGGCAAATTCGAGGATGTCGAGGATCATGGTGGGCCAGCCATGACCTTTGCCGGGCCGTACTTCCAGCCGCACGACTGCCCCCTGTTTTGTGGCTTCGGCGGCAAACCGCTGAGACTGATCGAGGGGCACCAGGGTGTCTGCATCGCCGTGCACGATCAGAGTGGGGGGCATCTGCGGAGTGATGTGATAAATCGGCGACAGCTCGCGCCCCAGCAACTTCCATCCGTCCATGGATTCTGCCTGTTGTCCGAAAGCTTTGCGAAAACTTTTCGGGGGCCCGCCGTCGCCAGGGTTTTCGGTTGACTGGCCAAGATTCAGCAGATCTGTCGGCGGATAGAAACAGGCCACACACTGCACTGCACTGGATTCGCGATCGACAGGCTGTTCAGCGGCAGCATCCCCCGGTCCGCCGCGGGTTCCCAGCATGAGCGAGAGATGTCCGCCCGAACTGCCGCCGATGACACCGAACCGCTGCGGATCGACTGCATACTCGGCGGCATGGCTGCGAACAAATCGGACGGCTTTGCCAACATCTTCCACAATTCCGCTGATGGTGCAGTCCGGCTGTGAAACATGTCGAATTGCGAAGATCGTGTAGCCGCGCCGCAGGAACGGAGCGAACAGTAAAGGTCTGACAGAACCGGCTCCTGACTTCCAGCCCCCGCTGACCATCATCAATACGGCTGCTCCGTTCTGTTTCGGAGGCGTGAAGACATCCAGCAGCAGCGGCGTCTGATCGCGGGTTCCATACCTGACATCGGCCGTCAGCCGATAAGGGGCCATGGCCCAGTACCAGTAAACGCCGACACCTGCCAGCAGCAGTGCCAGCAATGGCAGGCCCAGCCACACAGCCGCTTTTTTTAACCAGTATTTCATTTGCCAGTTGCCTTTTCCGACCGCGTTTGACGGTTGCGGGTCTATCGGCCGAGTCAGAATTTCAGCTCACTGAGTCGGACGGTTCGCCGTACTCTGGAACGCCCTGTCATATCATGGATTCTTAGCTGGACTGACGGAGTCTTACTCCAGGTAATCTCCAGCATTCCAAAATGAAAGTCCATACACGCTTCGCCCAGCCGATTGCCGTTGGGTTCGAGGCGATCCCAGTCGTGATTCAGGCCGCTGGCCGTGAGATCATACAGTGGATAACAGTTGGGGGCCTGCAGTCGTGACAGTTCACCCCAATGCACGTCTCCCGAAATAAACAGAACTCCGGCAGCCTTCGTTTCGCGGATCAGCTCGACCATTCGCAGCAGTTCACGAGGCAGATTTGTCCACGATTCCCAGCCGTTATGTTCGTGAGCGAACTGGATGCTGCTGCCGATGATTCTGAGGTCCGCCGGTTCCTGCAGGCGTTCCTTCAGCCATGCCCACTGAGCGTCACCGAGGAGCGTTTTTTGCGGATCGAGATCCGGCAGGTAGTCGTTCTTCCATGACCCCTGCGGCGACCTGAACAGCGGATCACGAAACGTGCGGGTGTCGAGCAGGATGATCTGCAGTGACTGTCCGCTGCCAGGCTCACCAAAGCGATATGACGTGTAGATACCATCATGTTTCCGCCTGGCACTGTCTGGCGGTTCCTGCCAGAATTTCAGGAAGATTTCTTTTGATTGCTGCTTGAACGGGTATTCGCGGCCGGCGTCATTTTCGCCGTAATCATGATCGTCCCAGGTGGCAATGAGCGGTACCTTTGCTCGCAGCTGCTGAAACTCGGGGCGACGGCCCAGCGTGTCGTAACGCTGCTGCAGCACCTGCATGTCGCGAGTATCTCCGTAGATGTTGTCTCCCATGTAGATGAACAGTTCAGGATCCCATTCGAGTACTGTCCGCAGAATTCCCTGCGGCTCGTCCTGGGTCGAGCAGGAACCGAATGCGATGCGTGAGATTGTCGGATTGACGATGGGTGACGGCGCTGGCGGGGTGCGACTTTCCTGGGCGCTGGCCGAGGCACAGAGGTGTGCCAGTAACGCCAGCAGCGAGGCAATTGTTCGAAGACACATGGTTGGGTCCTTTTACGGTGCGGCAGACTCTGGATTGAGGGGCGGCAACACGTTGACAAGTGCTGCTGCTCAGTGATCCTGAGTGGTGGGTATTAAGATTCAGCGAGCCTGGTTTTCCGGTGAAGTTCCGCCGGCCGCGGACTGCAGCAGTCGGATGCTTTGTTCGACAAGCATTTCGCCGCCACCTGGGGCAATGGTGCTGTTGGTGGTTTCATAACCGCCGCCGGCAGTGGCCGCGCGGGTTGGCACGTAGTAAGTTTCGATGGCATTGCAGAGTTCCAGCACCATGGTGGTGCGAAACGGGCTGGCTCGCCGGATCGCCAGTCCCAGCTCCACAAAGACTTCTCCGGGCAGGCAAACAATGGCAAAGTCGGTGCCGAAAGAGATGGTGTGTACTTCAACGGGCAGTGCGTCGCCGGATCCGGCGAGCTGCACAATGGTGCGTTTGGCGAGTCCTGCCTGAGCGATGGGTACGAGGCGGGGCGAATTGCGAAGCTGATCAATCATCATGGTGCGCCAGGCAGCCACATGATCATAAAAGTCGACGGGTTCTCCGGCCTGAACTTTGGTCAGCGTTGCGAGGGACTGAGTGACCTCTGTCTGACCGGCTGGTCGCAGCGGCAGATGCACAGTGGCTGACCGCACCTGCAGGCGAGGATTTTCAACTGGCTGCAGCTGGTTCAGGCCACTGCTGATGGTGTTTCCCAGCGAGTTGCCAATGAATTCGGTGGTGTTTCGTTCTTTGCCGCGTGGTGCGACGTGATTGATGTCACCGCAGCAGCCGGCACCAAAGATGGAGATGGTTTCTGCGCCCAGTGATTTCCTGACGGCATCATGAATGAAACGCGGATAATCGGCGCTCCAGCGGGTGCCGCCGACCGTGTCCAGGTGCAGGGCGAAGGCGCTAAGCACTCCGGAGGTGCGACCATCAGCGGTGCGAGCGGCAAGGATGGGCATGTCGGGATCAATTGGGCCGGCGGTACGCAGAGATCCTGCATAATCAAGGCCCACCCATGTTCTTACACTGCCGTCGCGCTGAACGTACCGTCGATTGAAGGATACGGGAGTCTGCTGTTCAGCCCAGCCCGAGTGCAGGCTGACGGGAGCGGCGTGTTTCTGAGCCTCAACGATCGCTGCTACCGTGTTGTTCACGAGCAGATCCATGTATTTAAGGCGATCGGCTGCGGGAGTCGGATTGCCGGCGAAGGCTGAGGCAGTCTCAGTGTTCTGTGCGGCCAGCCATGCGGCAAACACCGCGGCATAGTCGGGTGCTGTATGGGAGTGTGTTGCGGAAACGACAATGGCGGCTGCCGGGATTCCGGTTTGCTCGGACGCTCGCTGCCTTACGACTCTGGCAAAATCTGTCCAGACGCCGATCAGGTCACAGATGACCAGGGCGGCCTGAGTTTGACCATCACTGAAGACCGCGGCCCGTGCGAGCAGGGGATCGGCGGTACCTTCGCTGAGTCTTTCATGGAAGTAGCCGGCCATGGGGAATGGTTCGGGCGGCGTAATGTCGCGTTCGGCGAAGCCCGCTTTGAATTCCGCTGGTGCTGGCTTGTCAGTGACGACTTCATCGGCCCGTGCGTTTGGTGGACCAGGTGCGAATGCGGAACTGCAAAATCCGAGGATCAGCAGGCAGGTCAAAGCTGGGCGTTTCATCAGGTCGGCTCCGGCGTGGGCTGTTGTCGGGTCACTTGCAAAGCGGGCTGGCTGATGAAGCAAACCAAACCGGCAGCGGGCATGCAAGTGAACAGCGGCAGTTCAGGGCAGGAGTGACTGCAGGCGACGAACGGCTGTTGCTGCGTCGGCAGCCCGCTGATCGCCTCCGGTTCGTTCAACGCACATCCATGCCGGCTGTACGGCTTCGGCCAGCACAGCCAGCAGTTCCTGCCAGTCAACAGCACCGTCACCGCAGGGGACTTCAACACCGGCACCATCGACATCGCGCTGAGCATCACGGAGGCGGACATAACCAACGGACTGATACAGGCTGCGGAAAACCTGCGCAGGCTGGCGGCCCGCCATGATGCAGACAGCGGGATCAAAGACCAGCTGCATGGGCCCGGTGGTTACCTGAGAAAGCAGAGCAGAAATTCGTGCGGGATCGTAATCCGACACAATCAGCTGCAGGCTGGCGCCGTGATGATTGGCGACAGCAGCCAGATCTGCCAGTACCTGCGTCAGCAGGTCAAACTGGGCTGCTTCGCCAGGCTGAGTCAGTTTTGGTGGCGGAGCAAACGAGAACGGGTTGCGGAGGGAGTCCACCTGGGAATTGTCAGGTTGTCCCGGAGCGACCTGCGGAGCCGTGGCTGTCGGATCCGGAATCCGACCCGCGCGGATCAGGACTTCGGTGCAGCCAAGGCGTCGGACTCGTTCAATGGCTGAGCGAATCATCAGCAGGCGACGATCCAAATCCTGCGGATCGGCGACGGAATGGCGCGAGGGACAGTAGAGGCCGGCAACCTTCAGCTGATGTTCTTCCACAAAATGCCGCAGTTGCCTGAGCCCCGTATCGGTCAGATCGGCGGCGCCAATTTCTGTGCGGGCATTCAGTCTGAGTCCCTGCACGCGAAACTGTGCTGCCTGTCGAACAGCCTGCCGGAGAGGCTGGCCGAAATCTTCTGTTGCCAATGCCAGTCGAATTGCCATTGCCTGCTGCTATCCTGAAACGCAACTTCACACAAGTTGAGAAGTGGCCGTCAGGAGGAACGGATGTCAGAAATCAGACTCATCCGGCGACCTCCACACGCGGAAGAGACCTCCCGGATGCCGCACCGCGACGACGGCCACACTCAAACTGCAGCATGTCCTTTACCAGGTCGACGGACACACTGCGAAGATCAATATTCGCCTGCACCAGCGCATCATATACCGCCTGGCCTGCTGCAGTTTCCAGCAACTCGTTCTGCAGTATCAAATTCTCTGACTTCATGGACTCCTCCCATAACAAAAACGCAGATCACTACTGCAGGATCACCGGGACAGTCTTTGGGTTCGCGATTTCTCAGGTGTGGGGCCTCATCGAACGCAGCGAAGCAGTCGAATGATTAAAGCCTTGTGTCACCTGGGAAGTTTCAGGCACCAGCCCCCGTTCCCGGAGATACAAAACAGCATTACCTGTGCCAATGCTGTTAAAATGGGGTCAGATTGCTGCAAATGCCGAAAAACACGGTTGATTTTGAGCTTCAGTGGGAAGTGCGGATCGGCAGTTTCTGCCGAACTGCAGGTGTTGTTGCGGTGCTGATGTCTGTTGTGGTTGTCGTTTTGATGGCGCCGGTGTCTGATGAAACAGGCTGATGTGTGATCTGTCCGGGCGGGTTTGATTTCGTTTTCGGTTTATTCGAGGTTGAATGGTGTTGACCTTCAGTCGCTGCTGAGATAGTTTTTTGCCATGCGATTAATTTTTTGCATCCTGATTGTGTCGACATGGCTGCCTGCCTGTCACACCGAGAAGCCGACGGTACCTGACCGTCGCCATCAGGAGGAGTGTCTGGCTCAGTTTTCGCTGGAAGAGTCAGAGACGGCGATTGAGGCTGAGTGCGAGGGTGAAGATTTCCTGCACTCTGCTGACGCGGTGCCGGCCGGTGTGTTTCACGAGACGGACTTTCATGTTGTCCTGAACGCCGTGCCTCAGGTGCCGATTGTGGTTGATTCCCGCGGCTGTCGTCCGCCCCCGACGACATAAGTCTGCCTGCATCGCGGTGAATTGCTGGATTTAGTCTGGTGTCTGCCGGACAGCGGCTGCCCCTGCGATGGTGTTGTTTTCTGAGTCTCTTTCGCGCGAGGGGCGTGAAATGACTGTTGTGCCGGGGCATGTGCACGAGGCTGAGGCGGTTGCGGCTGAAATTCGCCGGCTGGCAGAGCTGTTGCCGCTGCAGGGTCCGATTACGGCTTTTGCCTTCCTGAATCCATTGCAGGGGCTTGAGCATTTGCCGATCTTTGATGCGCTGCGTCAGGCTCGGGAAATCTACGGCTGCGAGCCTTATCTGCTGGAATCGGACTACCGTGCCAGGCTGGCCCGGGGGCGGATTACAGCGGAAGATGTGCAGGAAATTTTGCAGCAGGAACTGGGAGCGGAGCGTCAGTCCATCGCGGAGCTGATTGATCTGCAGGAACTGCGGATGAGTCAGCTGTTGAAGCTGGTGTATCCAGTTTCCAGCAATGAACTGGACTGGGTGCTGGCTGAGGCAGATTCGCTGAGGCGTTTTCAGTCGACGATTCCGCTGGAGCATCGTGAACGACTGCTGAATGAGACTCGACACTGGCTGCAGACGGCAGAGACATCTGGCGCCGGTTCGGCGCTGGAACTGATTCGCAGCGTGTACAAGGGTGGCCGTCGGGAGATTTCTGAGCCGCAGCTGGAATCTGTCTGTGCGAGTCTGTTGTGGCGGATTTGTCTGCGGCGTCTGGAAACATCACCGGCACCGACCGGGGAATTGGCGAAGCCGATTCGGCTGCGGGACGCTGTGTTGTCTGCTACCGGCAGGGACGCTGACGAACTGGTGCACGATGTGCTGGCTGGTTTTTGTGCCGGCTGGCTGGATCAGGGGTACGCACAGTGGCAGATGCCGGGCCGTGATGCCGGCTTTCTGGCTGCTTTTTGTGCGGTGTATGGTGGCCGGACGACAGGTCAGCGGCGCTGGCTGAGGGCTTTGCCGGAAGCATTGCAGGGTTTGTGCAGTGGTCATATTTCACCGGTCGAAAGCATCTGTCATTCGCTGTCACTATTGGCTGTCGGCGAAGCGGATCACAGCAGCCTGATTCGACAGTCACTGCTGGCACTGCGGGGCTGGGCGGGTATGCTCTGGCAGACGGAAACTCGTCCGGATCGCGTATTTCGCAGTTCTCCGGCCGGCACATTAATTGAGTTTTTGGCAGTTCGTCTGATTCTGGATCGGCTGGCGGCGGACTGGCTGATGCGGGAGCATTTTGGTGCTGGAAAGACGGCAGCGGATGTGATGCAGCTGGCGCTGACTCAGACTGCTCAGCAGCAGCCTTTGGAATCGACAGTTCGTTATCGGGCATTTGTGATGTTGCAGCTGGCTGAGCTGCACGGCTGGTCTCCACAGCAGCTGTTTGAGTTGTCTGAAGACAGCTGGAACCGGCTGACCACTGCGATATTTGCGTTTGATCAGCTTGAGCGACGTCGTGTGCTGCATCTGGCGTTTGAGCAGCATTTGTCCCGGCAGGCGCTGGATGCTGTCAGTCGTCGTGCGAATTTGCCGCTGGCGATTCCTGCAGCGCCGCAGGTTCAGATTGTGACCTGCATTGATGCTCGCGAAGAATCGTTCCGCCGGTATCTTGAGGAGGTTTGCCCGGAGGTGGAGACCTTTGGGAATGCGGGATTTTTCTGTGTCCCGATGTATTTCCGGGGCGCAGCGGAGGCGACGTTTACGGCTTTGTGTCCGGTCGTGATCAAGCCACAGAACTGGATTGTGGAGGACGTGGTCTATTCGCTGGAGGATTCGCATCGGCAGCGGGCAGTGGCGCGCAGAATTCTGGGACGTGCTTCGCAGCGTTTTGACTCCGGTTCTCGTTCGTCGCTTTCGGGAGCCCTGTTGACTGCTTTGCTGGGACCGCTGGCGACAGTGCCTTTGCTGGGGCGGATTCTGTTTCCGCATTTTATGGCCCAGATGCATTCGACGGCCGGGCAGTTTGTAGCTCCCCCGGCAGTGACTCGACTGCGGCTGGAACGACCTGAGGGAGTGTCAGCCGGTCCGCACGACGACGGCATTGGTTTCACGTTGACAGAAATGGTCACGATGTCCGAGCGTTCACTGCGGGATATCGGACTGACCTCCGGTTTTGCCCCGCTGGTGATCTTTATGGGGCATGGTTCATCGTGCATGAACAATCCTCACGAGTCGGCGTATCACTGTGGTGCCTGCAGCGGCAGTCCGGGCGGTGCCAATGGTCGGGCTCTGGCGGCGATGCTGAACGATACTCGTGTGCGGCGGAGGCTGCGTGAGCGAGGTCTGGATATTCCGGATGAGACGTGGTTCATAGGGGGGCTGCATAATACGGCGACTGAGGAGATTACATTTTTCGATCTGGAGCTTTTGCCTTCGTCACACGTAGCGCGTCTGCGAAAGCTGCGTGATGTGCTGGTGGAAGCCTGCCAGCGAAATGCTCAGGAACGCTGCCGCCGATTTGACTCGGCCCCGCTGGAAATTGATCAGCAGTCGGCACTGTTGCATGTGCGCGAACGATCTGAAGATCTCGCGCAGACTCGACCTGAGTATGGCAACTGCACAAATGCAGTTTGTTTTGTGGGGCGTCGTGGCCGTCTGCGGGGACTGTTTCTTGATCGTCGCTCGTTCATGATGTCTTATGACCGATCGCAGGATACGTCAGACAGCATGATTCTGGCGCGAATTCTGGGTGCCGTGATACCTGTGTGCGAGGGAATCAATCTGTTGTACACGCTGTCGGCCATTGACAATCGCGGCTGGGGCAGCGGTACGAAGCTGCCGCATAATGTTACGAGTTTGCTGGGTGTGATGGACGGGGCATCCAGTGATTTGCGTCCTGGGCTGCCGTGGCAGGGGGTGGATATTCATGAGCCGGTTCGTTTGCTGTTTGTAATCGAGACGACTCCGGAATCCATGCTGCAGATTATGGATCGCAATCCGAATGTGGCGGCGATTTGTCGGAACGGCTGGGCACAGCTGGCTGTGCTGGATCCGCAGTCCGGTCGGATCCAGCGGTTCCGCAACGGTTGTTTTGAGGAGTACGAGCCACGTCCGGGGAAACTGCCTGAAGTGCAGGCGTCGCGGGAGTGGTATGCGGGGCGTCGTGATCATCTGCCGTTTGCGTTGATTGGGCCGCAGCTGGGTGCTGACCGAGCAAATGAAATTTTGGTGGAATAAGCGGGTATGCTGACTTTGGCAGGAATACTGGTGGTGCTGTCGCCGGCGGTGCTGGTCGCGCTGTTCGGCATATCGACATTGCTGCGTGCATCGGTGGCTGAGACTGTGTATTCACGCTGCACAGCGGCGGCTGTCTGTACAGGCCTTGCTGCAGCAGTCTGGATTTTGGCGGCCATGCTGATTACCGATGATCGGCAGGTGGAGGTCAGTCTGGGGGACTGGGTGAGAATTCCGGCGGGTGCTGAGCATCATGCAGGGGAAGCAACAGGTGGCGCTGCAAGTGCGGGTTCGCATCCGGTCGATGAACCTCACTTTCACTTCACGATGAAGTTTATGTTTGATCGTTTGAGTGTTCCGTTTGTGATTATGACGTATGTGCTGTGCGGTGTGATCAGTGCGTTTGCGTCGCGTTATCTGCATCGGGACGGCGGTTTTCAGAGGTTTTTTCTGTTTCTGTCGTTCTTTTTGCTGGGGATGATTCTCAGTTCCGCAGCCGGCACGATTGAGACTCTGTTTTTTGGCTGGGAACTGGTGGGTCTGTCATCGGCGCTGCTGGTGGCATTTTTCCATGACCGTCGTGGTCCGGTGGTGAATGGTCTGCGAGTCTGGTCGATTTATCGGCTGGCGGATGCGGCATTTTTGATTGGTGCAATGTCGCTGCATCATTTGTCGGGTTCGGGTGACTTTTCGGGTCTGGCCGGACAGGGTGTGTGGCCGGAGGGGCGAGTGGACATACCGCAGCAGTCGGTGCTGCTGGTGGGTTGTTTGTTTTTGTTTGCTGCTGCCGGAAAGTCAGCGCTGGTGCCTTTTTCAGGCTGGCTGCCGCGTGCAATGGAAGGCCCGACTCCTTCCAGTGCTGTCTTTTACGGTGCGTTATCGGTGCATTTGGGGGCGTTTTTGCTGCTGCGAATCAGTCCGCTGCTGGACAGGTCACCGGTACTTTCGGGACTGGTGGTATTGCTGGGGGCTGCCACGTGTGTGTTTGCGACGATGGCAGCTCGGGTGCAGTCCGATATCAAAAGCAGCCTGGCTTTTGCTTCGTTGATTCAGGTCAGTATTATAGTTGTCGAGATCGGCCTGGGTTTCCGGTATTTGCCGCTGATTCACATTATTGGGCATGCCTGCCTGCGAACACTGCAGCTGGTTCGGGCGCCGTCTCTGCTGAAGGACTACAACAGCATGATCAATGCACTGGGTGGTGTGTCAGAGCATCGCAGTGCTGTTGAGCAGTCGAGGTATCAGCGGATGTATCGGTTTGCAATGAACCGTGGCAACCTGGACTCAATACTTGATGAATTTGTGGTGCGTCCATTCACGTCTGTGCTGCTCTGGTCGGATCGAATGGAGCGTCGCTGGACCAACTGGCTGTCGGGTGAAAACAGATGATTCAGGAACTGCATTTTCCGTGGCTGGAAGTGGGCATCGTGTTGCCGCTGGCGGGGGCTGGACTTTGCGCCTGCCTGGCGGATTCCGTGCGTGCTCAGAAGGTCGCAATTTTCGTTGCCGGTCTGACGCTGCTGCTGGCGGTGGGGGAGTGGGCGGATTTTGCGATGGTTGGCAGTTTTGAAGCGCACGATCACTGGGATCTGGCTCAGCGTTTAACCGGGCGTGATAACATTCTGGTGATTGACGAATTGAGTGCTCCTTTGCCGGCGTTGTCGGCGCTGCTGTTTCTGCTCACGATTCTGTCGACATTGCGAACCAAACTGGATCGTTTTTCGATGAGTCTGACGCTGTTTTCTGAGTCCATCGTCCTGGCAACGCTCAGTTGTCATGATCCGTGGCTGCTGATTGTGCTGCTGTCGCTGGCGGTAGTGCCGCCGTGGATTGAGCTGGTGCGTCGAGGCGTATCGCCGCGGGTTTTCCTGATCCACATGGGGGCCTCGATTGTGCTGCTGGTGGCCGGTCGAATGCTGCTGGGTGATGTCTCGAGCGGTGGTCAGGCTTCCGGGCTTTCGGCAGCGCTGCTGACCGCTGCAGCTTTGCTGCGAGCCGGTGTGGTTCCTGTGCACTGCTGGATGGCGGACCTGCTGGAGAAGGCGACTTTTGGAACGGCCATTCTGTTCCTGACTCCGATGACAGGCGCTTTTGCTGTGATGCATCTGGTGTTGCCGGTGGTGCCTGTGTGGGCGATCCGCAGTATTGCCATACTTTCGCTGATGACGGCTGTGTATTCTGCCGGCATGGCTTTGGTGCAGAACGATGCGAGACGTTTCTTTTGCTATTTGTTTTTGAGTCACTCGTCGCTGGTGCTTTCGGGCCTGGAACTGGTGAATGTGATCGGGATGACGGGTGCGTTGTGTGTCTGGATCTCGGTGGGGCTGTCGCTGACGGGTTTTGGGCTGACGATTCGTGCGGTGGAGTCTCGTGTCGGGCGAATTTCGCTGGATCGTTTTCATGGCATGTACGAGCATACTCCGACGCTTGCCGGACTGTTTTTGCTGACGGGATTGGCGTCAATTGGTTTTCCAGGGACAATTGGTTTTGTGGGGATGGAGCTGCTGATTGAGGGATGTGTGGAGGTGTATCCGCTGGTGGGGCTGTCACTGGTGCTGGCATCAGCATTGAATGGCATCTCGATCCTGCGAGCCTGGTTTCGAATTTTCACCGGGGTACCGCTGCAGTCATCAGTCTCGCTGAAATCCCAGTTTTCTGAACGATTTGCTGTGGTTTTGCTGGTGTTGCTGATTCTGGGTGGCGGGTTGTGGCCGCAGCCGGGAGTGGCTTCCAGGCATCATGCGGCGAAGTCACTGATGGATTTGCGGCATCAGCGGGCTGCGGCGAAGTCGCATCCATGAGAGCGGTGTTTGGCTGTAATGCAGGGACAATGGCAGGGGGCTGATTATGAGTAAGTCGAATTCTGTGCCGCATGGGAACTCGCCAGGAATTCCCGCAGGGAACCTGCGAGGTTTTATGAGTTACCTGCAGCGTGACATGGTGTCGGGTCTGCTGGTGTTTCTGATCGCCCTGCCATTGTGTGTGGGAATTGCACTGGCTTCCGGTTTTCCCCCTTTGGCCGGTATTTTCACGGCGGTTTGCGGTGCATTGCTGACTCCGTTTATCAGCAACTCAGAGATGACAATCAAGGGACCGGCGGCTGGTTTGATTGTGATCGTACTGGGCTGCATTGAGGATTTTGGCGGCAACGGGATGGCTGAGGGCTGGGCGGCGGGTGATCAGGCAGCTTACCGGGCTGCGCTGGCAGTTGGGGCAGCAGCGGCCGTGCTGCAGATTTTGTTTGGTTTTTTCCGTGCCGGGATTCTGGGTGAATTTTTTCCAGGCACTGTGGTGCATGGGATGCTGGCCGCCATCGGTGTGATCATTATTTCCAAGCAGGTGCCGGTTGCGCTGGGTGTGATGGATGCGAAAGGCGGGCCGCTGGTGCTGCTGCGTCAGATTCCTGATTTTGTGATGCGAGCCAATCCCGCGATTGCCCTGATTGGCGGGATCAGTCTGGCCATCATGTTTTTATGGCCGATGGTTCGCAGTCGAGTGCGGCTGCTGAATCCGATTCCGGCTCATTTGATTGTGCTGCTGGTTTCGGTGCCGCTGGGTATGTACCTGAATCTGACTCGTGAGCACGAGTATCAGATGTTTGAGAAGAGCTACCAGCTGAACGAGAAGTTTTTGGTGGCGATGCCGGATCGCATGTTCGGCATGTTTAATGAGGTGACTTACCCCGATTTTTCGGTGCTGGGGCGTTGGGTTGCATGGAAGTGGATCATGATGTTTTTCATTATTGGCAGCCTGGAGTCGCTGCTGAGTGCGAAGGCCGTGGACCTGCTGGATCCGTGGAAGCGCAAAACAAATATGGACCGGGATGTGCTGGGTGTTGGCGTGGCTAACCTGGCTGCTGCGCTGATTGGCGGCCTGCCGATGATCTCAGAAATCGTCCGCAGTAAATCCAACATCGATAATGGTGCACGCACGCGTTTTGCCAACATGTGGCACGGGGTGTTTTTGCTGCTGTGTGTGGGGCTGATTCCCACTGTGCTGCACAGGATACCGCTGGCTGCTCTGGCGGCGATGCTGGTGTATACGGGAACTCGGCTGGCTCACCCGAACGAATTTCGGAATGTTTATCGTATTGGTCGCGAGCAGTTGTTCATTTTTGTCGTGACGCTGGTGGTGGTGCTGGCCACCGATCTGCTGATTGGAGTGGCTGCTGGTGTGCTGCTGAAGATGATCATTCATCTTGCCAACGGGGTACCGCTGAGATCCTTCTTCAAGGCCTATGTGGAGGTGGAGGATGTGGATGAGCACACGAC